>JAKARW010000050.1 GCA_021819125.1 Pseudomonadota bacterium
CCTCGGACTCTGTGGCCTCGGACTCTGTGGCCTCGGGGCCCATAGGCTCACCCATTGGCACGAGCGCCTGACTCGCCTCGTCATCGGCCGCGATCCTAAGCTCGCTCAGTGGTGGCAACTCACCCAGGGACGTCAAATTGAAGTGCTCAAGAAAAGCGCGGGTGGTTCCGTATAAGGCAGGCCTTCCCGGGACTTCCTTCGTTCCCACCTGACGAATCCATTCCCGCGACACCAGGGTCTTTATGATATCCGAACTCACCGCCACGCCCCGAATCGCCTCAATTTCGCCTCGCGTTGTCGGCTGCCGGTAGGCGATAACCGCAAGCGTTTCAAGAACGGCCCGCGAATAGCGTGCCGGCCGTTCCGCGAACAGGCGATTAAGCCACGGCGCATATTCCGCGCGGGTCTGTAGCCTATACGCCTTCTCTATGCACTGAAGCTCCAACGGGCCCTCATTGCATGTGTCGCGAATGTCATCAAGCGCCTGGAGAAGCTCCTCCCGCCCCGGCCGAGCCTCATCAGCAAATAAGGACTCAAGACGTTCCAGGGTCAGCGGTTCTCCCGCTACGAGCAGGGCCGCCTGCACGATATCTCGAATGCGAATCTCGTTCATGCGGCAGCCTTTAAATGGATAGGGGCGAATGGCTCATTTTGAACAAGCATGACCAGAGATTCCCTCACCAACTCCAGAATCGCGAGAAAGGTGACGACGACCCCGCACCGGCCTTCGCCGACCTGAAACAATAGCGAAAATTCCGTGAATCCGTCCGAGCGCACCTGCTCAAGGATATGCGTCATCCGTTCTCTTACGGACAGGGGCTCGCGCATCACGCGGTGATGAGCGAATGCCACTTCGCGCTGCAAGACCGCGCGCAGTGCACCCAAAAGTTCATCCAAAGTCACAGTCGGGGGCGGCCGCTCACTATTGCGGGCCTCCATCGGGATTTCCGGCACGAACAATTCGCGCCCCACCCGCGGTCTTGCCTCTAGGTCCTCGCACGCCGCCTGGTAGCGTTCGTACTCCAGCAACCGTCGCACAAGCTCGGCGCGCGGGTCCGCCTCTTCGGCATCGGCCGATGCCGGCCGGGGCAGCAGCATGCGCGATTTGATCTCCGCGAGCATTGCCGCCATGACCAGATAGTCCGCGGCGAGCTCGAGCTTGACGGCCTTCATAATCTCCACATACACCATGTACTGGCGTGTCACCTCGGCTATCGGAATATCCAGCACATCGATGTTGTCCCGACGGATGAGATACAACAGTAGATCAAGGGGCCCCGCAAACTCCTCAAGAATGACCTCGAGGGCATCCGGGGGGATATAAAGGTCCTCTGGGATCTTGGTCCACTCCTCCCCGCGCACCAGAACCGCACTCATGGCCCTACTCCCACACCAAACCCATGGCCCGGCGAACGTCCTCCAACGTCTCGTCCGCCGCCTCCCGGGCCCGCCGCGCGCCTTCGGCGAGGATCGTCCGAACCCGCGAGCCATCACGTTCCAGCTCATGGGCTCGCTCGCGAATCGGCGCAAGCTCCGTATTGATAGCGTCGATGACGGGCTGCTTGCACTGGAGACAACCGATGCCCGCGGTCGTGCAACCATTCCGAACCCAGGCCTTCACGTCCTCGGAAGAATAAATTTCATGGAAAGGCCACACCGGGCAAAGATCCGGATTGCCAGGATCCGTCCGCCGCTTGCGCGCAGGGTCGGTGGGCATGGTCTTTATCTTTTTGGCCACCTCGTCTGAGTCCTCACGCAACCCAATGGTGTTTCCGTAGGACTTCGACATCTTTTGGCCATCGAGGCCCGGCATTCGCGACTGCGGGGTCAGCAACGCTTGGGGTTCGGTGAGGATCAGGCGACCGTGGCCCTCCAGGTACCCAAAAAGTCGTTCCTTGTCGCCCAGAGTCATGTTCGCCTGCCGCTCGACCAGTGCGCGCGCCGTCTCAAGCGCTTCTTTCTCGCCCCTTTCCAGATAGGCCTCGCGTAGGTCCTTATAAGCCTTCGCAGCCTTGCGCCCCATGATTCGAAGGGCCTCTTCGGCCTTTTCAAGGAAACCCGCCTCGCGCCCATAGAGGTAGTTGAACCGCCGCGCCACTTCCCGGCACAGCTCGATATGCGCCACCTGATCCTCGCCCACGGGCACAAAGGTCGCGCGGTATGCAAGAATATCAGCGCTCTGCAGCAGCGGATAACCGAGAAATCCGTAGGTCGCCAAGTCCCGCTCGCGCAGCTTTTCTTGCTGGTCTTTGAAGGTGGGGACCCGCTCGAGCCAACCAAGCGGGGTGATCATCGACAGCAGCAGATGGAGTTCGGCGTGCTGTGGAACGTCCGATTGCACAAAAAGGGTGGCACTTTGAAAATCGACCCCCGCCGCCAGCCAGTCGATGACCATATCGCGAACGCTCTGAGCGATGATGCCCGGGTCTTCGTAATGCGTCGTCAGGGCATGCCAATCGGCGACGAAGAAAAAACAGTCGTACTCATTCTGAAGACGTACCCAATTTCTGAGGACGCCGTGATAATGCCCAAGATGAAGTCGCCCGGTCGGGCGCATACCGGACACGACCCGCGTAGCCGACGGCAGGACAGACGACATCTACCCCATCCTGCTAAAGCTAAACACGAGATTTCGCAAGATCGCCACCGGGGGGCCCAGGATCGCTCCGAGCACGCCGGTCGCGACCAGCAACAATAAAATCCACAGACCATAGGGCTCGATGCGACTGTAATGCCATGCCAAGCGACCCGGCAACAGACCGGCTACCACACGACTTCCGTCAAGCGGCGGCAGGGGCAAAAGATTTAAGACCATCAAGACGATATTGATCGTGATTCCGGCAATGCCCATATAGAACAGGGGCTGGGCCGCCCACATCCACGGCAGATAGGTCGCAAGCCGCCCAATCAACGCCCACAGGATCGCCATGAGCAGGTTGGCCCCCGGACCCGCCAGCGCCACCAACGCCATGTCGCGCCGTGGATTGCGCAGATTCGCCCAGGTGATCGGTACGGGCTTGGCCCACCCGAATATGAATGGAGCCTGCATCAGAATCAAAAGCCCCGGGATCAGGATCGTGCCCAAAGGGTCGATGTGCTTGATCGGATTAAGAGACAATCGCCCGAGGCGCTGAGCGGTCGGGTCTCCGAGGCGCTTTGCCATCCAACCATGCGCCACCTCATGCAAGGTTACGGCAAACAACACCGGAAGTGCCCAGATCGAAAAGGTCTGCAAGGGGTTCAGGGCGGTCATGGCGGGAGTATATCAGCCCCCTTCGCGCGGCGCGAACATCGAGGTGTCGCCCGCGCCGGCGCGATGCACCCGGAACTCGCGATCCTCCCATACCACCACGCTGGTCCAATCCCTGAGGCACGGGCCGCCGTCGATGACGGCATCGACGGCATGCTCCAGGCGCTCGCGGATCTCCACCGGGTCCCCAAGTGGCGCATCGTCGCCGGGCAAAATCAGGCTTACGCTCATAAGCGGGGCCCCCAGTTGCGCCAGCAAGGCCTGGGTTACGATATGATCCGGGACACGCACGCCGATGGTCCGTCTTTTGGGATCCAGCAATCGTCGCGGCACTTCGTGGGTGGCGGGCAGAACGAAGGTGTAAGGGCCCGGCGTATGCGCCCGCAGGATACGGTAGGCGCTGTTATCGACCTGCGCGTAGGTCGCGAGATCCGAGAGGTCCCGGCAGACGAGCGTAAACGGATGCTTCGGATCGAGCTCGCGCAAGCGACAGATACGGTCCCGCCCTGCTTTATTTTCAAGCGCGCAGCCAAGCGCATAGCAGGAGTCCGTCGGATAGGCAATCACGCCCCCCTTCGTCACGATATCGGCCGTGGCGCGCACCAGTCGCGCCTGCGGATTACGCGGATGCATCACGAAATATTGGGCCATCATGCGATCTCCCGCGACACGATCCCCGGCCAGCCATCCCACACCGGCCGGCAATCGCCCGGAAGCTCGGGCAATCCCCCCGGCCGCAGGCGCCATGGCAGGGCTTTATGGAAATCGGACCCTACCGACGCGTGGAGCGCGTACCTTCGAGCAAGACGCGCAAGCCGCCCGATCTCGCCTGCATCGAGTCCGGCCGTCACCACCTCGAGCGCCACTCCCCCAGCCTCGGTAAAGGCGCGCACGAGCTGTTCCAGGCGCCCGCCGCTCAGCCGGTAACGAATGGGGTGCGCAAGAACGGCGCAGCCGCCGGCACCCCTGATCGAATCGACCCCCGCAGTGAGATCCGGCCATTGCGCCACCACATAGCCAGGCATCCCTCTCGTCAAAAAACGCTTGAACGCCCGCGCGCGGTCCGGGGCATGGCCGTGGGCCACGAGCCAGTCCGCCACATGGACGCGGCTTACAATTCCGGGCCGCTCCAAAACCGATTGCGCCCCCAAAAGACCCGCCGCCGCAAGCGCCGCGGCCATCGCCCGGCCGCGCTCGATGCGCGTCTCGCGCACCGCCGCCAAAGCCTGACGGAGGCGTGCATTGCCGGCATCGAGCCCAAGCCCGACCACATGCACAGTCAAGCCCTGCCAGGCTACCGACAGCTCGACGCCCGGAATCAACTGGATACCACAATGGCGCGCCGCGCAGGCGGCCTCGTCGACGCCGGCCATGGTGTCATGGTCGGTGAGGGCCAAAACGCGCACCCCGGCGGCCGCCGCGCTCGCCACCAGCGATCCCGGCTCGAGCTCTCCATCCGACCAGACTGTGTGTGTATGCAAATCGTAGTACAATTTCATCACCTTCCGGTCGACGAGGCCCCATGATTCCGATACCCGCACCCACCGATGCCCTTGAACGCCTGCGCCGCATACAGGGTATGCTCCAGGCGGCCTGGCGCCCGCAAGGCAAGGCCGGCGGGGAAAACGATCCGGCCACGCTCACAGCCACGCTCGAGCAGTTTTTTACCATGCTGGCCGAGTTCGATGATCGTTACGGGCCCAGGGGGCCCCTGCCCGACAGCGATGCGACGCGCCTTGGAAATACCGGCCTGCTGACCCTTGCGGAACTGATCGACATCAGCCAACAACTCGGCCTTGCCAAGCCCAAGACCGAACTCGAGCGGCTCGCGGTATCCATAGGCGACTGGATCATGCGTCACCAAGGAACAGTGCGCGCCCTGGAGCCCATTGTAAACGGCTTGGCGGTGATGGCAAATGAACTTCATGAGGCGACCGCCCTGGAGGACATGACCGCATTCATGGGCCGGCTCATGCAAGCGACCGCAAGCGACATCGCCGCCGATTCCGACAAGTCTGACGACCGGCGCCCATGGCGCATCCTGCAATTGAACAGGGCCATCGTGGCCACCCGTTCGCATAACACCGAACTTATGTCAGAGGTCTTTGATGATCTCATTCAAAGCTTCCCCGAGGACGCCAAAAACTTCTTTCGGGAAGGTATGCGTCAAATGGAGGTCGTGCCGTACCCGGCACGGGTCCGTGCCGTCATGACCCAGTACTTCCAGGCGCTCGCCCAAAACTCCCTCCACTGATACGGCAAACGCCTCAATGCCCTCATGAACGGGTGTAAACAAGGTCTTGGTGCCGCGCGGGGACGGTCGGATGGGCCAGCGCAAAAAGATTTGGGCGATGCCTTCCAAAACCCTTTATTCCTGGCAGAAGGGCGCATACGATACGCGCTATACGATCCATCCGGCCGAGTCCGCCGTTTGGCAGAGGGGCTTTATGCTGTACATGATCCTGGGGACACTCGCATCCGATAGCGGCGCACGGCGTGCGGCGGCGCGACCGGAGCACCTGGATCGCCTGCGCGCGTTGCGCGATGAGGGCCGGTTGGTCTTGGCCGGTCCATGTCCGGCCGTCGATAGCCCCGATCCGGGGCCGGCGGGCTACAACGCAAGCCTCATTGTCGCGGAATTCCCGTCGCTTGCCGCAGCGCACACCTGGGCCTCCGAAGACCCCTACGCACGCGCCGCGGTCTACGAGGATGTCGCCGTGCGGCCGTTTTGTCAGGTGTTGCCATGAGTCTTAAGGACGCGATCAGCGAACGCCTGAGAGAGGCTTTCACGCCCGACGAGATCCTGGTCACGGACGACTCGCTGCAGCACGTCGGACATGCCGGTGCCGGCCACGGAGGGCATTACACGGTGCTGATCGTGGCCGAGCGCTTCCGCGGTTGCGGCCTCCTCGAGCGTCATCGCTTGGTCTACGAAGCGCTCGCGGACCTTCGCAAAGACATTCATGCCCTGTCGATCCGCGCCCTCGTCCCTGGGGATATCTGATCACGCCTATGTCTCGACCCTGTTTTGCATCTCTTTCAATGGTAATTGCCACGACGGTCATGGCGCTTTTGGCTGGCTGTCATCCTGGCACAACGATCGACCAAAGCCCTACGCTTGCCACGGTCAATGGGGAACGCATTACCGAGAGCGATTACCGCGACTATGTGCGCGCCCGCGACCTGCAACAACCCCCTCTGCCGCGTAACGCGCAAAGCCGAAAGATCATCCTAAACGAGCTCATAAACCGCGTCATTCTGGCTCAGGCGGCCCGCAAGGCTGGCCTTCAGCGGCGGCCGGCGGTCCATGTCGCCCTAAAGGAGGACCGTGAGAACATCCTGGCGCGCGCCATGCTCAAGCACTTCCTTGCCACCCACCGCATCACTAAGGCAGCCCTTAAGGCGCTCTATCGCCAAGAACTCCTCCATGCCCCACACGAGGAGTACGAGGCCCGCCACATCCTGGTCGCGACCCGCGCCAAGGCCATGGCCATCCTCCAAAAGCTCCACGACGGCGCACACTTTTCGGTGCTCGCGCGCCGATACTCCCTGGACAGCTCATCGGCCGATCAAGGAGGCGCGCTGGGGTGGTTCAATGCCGCCGATGTCCTGCCATCGTTCTATCGGGCGCTGATCACTCTGCATATCGGCGAGATCTCACCTACGCCGATCAAGACCCGCTTTGGTTGGCACATCATCCAATTGCAGGCCAAACATCCGTATACACCCCCATCGTTCGCGGCCGTCGAGACCCGGCTTTACCGATCCCTGGAACAACAGGAGGTCGACAACATGATGGCCGCGATGCGCCGCAAGGCGGTCATCCATTACCACCTGACATCCTGAGGTCTTGCGCGCATCGCGTAGGATGCCGAACTCTTTTGCGGCCGCCATGGTTCTCGCCGCGAAGGCCTGGGTGCATGTCATAAAGCCGCCTGGCGCGTCAGAGAGCCGGCGCCTTATCCAACCAGGCACGCAATCCCCGCTCATCGATGATCGGTACCCCAAACTCTTTGGCGCGCTCGGCCTTGCTTCCGGGATCACGCCCGGCCACCACGAAATCGGTGCGCGGCGAGACACTGGAGCTCACTTTCGCCCCCAGACGTTCAAGTGCCGCCCGCGCCTCTTCACGCGTCATACCCTCCAGGGTCCCCGTCAGGACGACGGTCTTGCCGGACAATAGACCACCGCTTGGCTTTTCTAGGGCCGGCCAGTGGACCCCCGCCGCCTGAAGGGCGGCGATCACGGCGCGATTATGGGGCTCGGAAAAGAATACCGCGATCGCGTGCGCGACCACCGGACCGACGTCTTGCACCGCCGTCAGTTCATGCTCGTCGGCCGCCATAAGGGCCTTAAGGCTTGCAAAATGCAGCGCCAGGGTACGCGCCGTCGCTTCACCCACCTCTGGAATCCCGAGCGCATACAAAAAGCGCGGCAGGGTCGTAAGGCGGCTCTTTGCGATGGCCTGCGTGACATTGGTCGCCGAGCGCTCACCCATGCGTTCGAGGCCGGCAAGATCTGACACTTTAAGCTTAAAAAGGTCGGCGACCGTCTCAACCAGGCCGCCATCGACCAGCTGTTCGACCAACTTATCACCGAGGCCTTGGATATCGAGCGCCCGCCGCGACGCGAAATGGCGTATCGTTTGGCGTCTTTGCGCCTGACAGACAAGCCCGCCGGCGCAGCGCGCCACCACGCCCTGATTGCGAATGACCGGCGACCCACATACCGGGCAATGGTCGGGGAAAATAAACGGCCGGGCATGACTTGGGCGCTGATCACGCACCACGCCCACGATCTCCGGGATCACATCGCCGGCGCGGCGTACACGCACGAAATCGCCGACACGCACGTCTTTACGCGCCAACTCATCGGGGTTGTGTAGGGTCGCGTGGCTGACCATGACGCCGCCGACCGCGACTGCCACAAGCACCGCAACCGGCGTCAATGCCCCGGTTCGGCCCACCTGGACGTCGATCCGCAAAACACGCGTCACCGCCTCCTCGGCCGGAAACTTGTGAGCCGCCGCCCAACGCGGCGAGCGCGACACCTCCCCCAGGAGGCGCTGCTCAAAGACCTCGTTCACCTTATAGACCACGCCGTCGATCTCATAGGCAAGCTGCGCGCGCCGACGTCCCAGATCCTCATAATACTGGAGGCAGCCTGTGTATCCTTTCACCACCCGCCGTTCGGGATTGACCGGTAGCCCAAGGTCTGAAAGCGCGGCCAGAAGCCTCTCCTGGGAGCTCGGCACCGCACCCCCCGACCATTCACCGACACCGTAACAAAAGAGCCTTAAAGGGCGCTGCGCGCTGACCGCCGGATCGAGCTGTCTCAGGCTCCCGGCGGCGGCATTGCGCGGATTGGCAAACGGCTTACCGCCCTGCGCCGCCTGCGCCTCGTTCAGACGCAAAAACCCGTCACGCGGCAGATAGACCTCTCCTCTTACCTCGAGGATGCGCGGCGGTTTTGAGGCCCGCAATCGCAGCGGACAGGAACGGATCGTACGCACGTTGGCCGTCACGTCCTCTCCGGTGGTGCCATCGCCGCGGGTGGCGGCGCGCACCAGCAGCCCGCCCTCGTAGCGCAGGCTTACCGCCAATCCGTCGAGTTTGGGTTCGGCGACATAGATGACTTCATCATGTCCCAGGCGCTCACGCACCCGCCGGTCGAAATCGGCAAGCTCCTGTTCAGAAAAGACATTCGCAAGCGACAGCATCGGCTGCGCATGAACCACGGGCGCAAACGCCGCACTCGGTCGCGCCCCGACACGCTGCGTGGGCGAATCCGGCCGCGCAAGGTCTGGCCGCTTACGCTCGAGTTCCACAAGTTCGGCAAACAGCCGGTCGTATTCGGCGTCGCTGATTTCCGGGTCATCCAGCACGTAGTAGCGATGACTGTGATGTTCGAGCAAAGCGCGCAGCTTGGCCGCGCGTGCGCTGGCGGCATCCTCCATCATGGCGGAAACAGCCGCACGGCGTTCAGGCTCCCCGGATTGATGCCATGCTGGACCATATGGTCGGCGATGCCCTGTATCTGCGTTCGTATGGCCCGTACACCGGCGTCCGAGAGGGGCTTGCGATCCGCATCAAACAGTCTTCCCCCTAAGCGTCGCGCCAGAATCCGCGCCGCATCCACCATATCCGTGAACACCGCCAGGGGGTCTGGCACCGACGGGACCGACATGAACAACGTAAGCCCCTGGGTCTGAAACACGTCGAGACGCAAAGGATCGAAAGATCCGGGCTGATAGAGATTCGCAAGACTGTAAAGGTACTGGCATGCGCCGGCTTCGGGGTTTTTGCGGTGGAAGATGTTGCGCACCCCAAATTCGAGGCGCGCTTCGTGCGCCGCGCGCTCGATAGCCGGTCCACGAAACACCGGGGCGGAATCGGCAAGCACATTGATGGTCGCGATCACGTCGTATGCGCTACAAAACTTGTCGAGCGCATTGGCCCGTTCCAACGCCTGTTCAAATGTCATATTGAATCGCGTCGGCCGATCCAAGGCATCCGCGAGCTTAAGCCCGATCTGCGAGATCGCGTTTAGCTCCGATTCGGTCACGGCCCCGGACCGATCGGCAAGCTGTAATGCCAAGGCCAATAGCCCATAACGGGCGATCGCAGGATCCCGGGATAGGTTGCCCCACGACTGATTACCTTCCCGCTGGCCGTAGAGTCGATGAGGTTTGTCGATCAGATATTCGCTTTGTTTATAAATACCAAGCGCTGCATCACGCTCCACAATCGTGTCGCCCGGCAGGAACACGATGAAATCGATGCTTCCGAACGGCTCCTCCGGGCTCAGTTCCTCGGCGCTTGCGGTTTTGGCCTTCTCCACATCCCCTTCGATCTTGGGACGCAAGACGCGCCGCTCACTCCAGGGCGGCACGGCTTCGCCAGACGGCGCTTCGTCATTCGCGCCTCGCCTCCTGATTCGCGTCTCAAACATAGCAAGCAAGCTGCGCTTGATTCGGCCTCGGTCATAGGCATTCAGTGCCACAATCGCCATGACCAACAGACCGAGAATGATGAGCGCGCCTTGCAGACCCATATATCACGCCCCCGCGGTCTGCCGTATCACCATGCCGAGCGCCTCCTCGACGTCGACACTGACGAGCCGCGATACGCCGGCCTCGGCGGTCGTCACCCCGAGCAATACGTCGGCCGCCTCCATCGTCACCTTATTATGGGTAATAAACAGAAGCTGGCTCTTCTTCGCAAGCTCTTTCAGGGTCTGCGCAAAACGCCCCACATTGGCCTCGTCTAGCGGCGCATCGACCTCATCTAGGAAACAAAATGGCGCTGGGTTCAACGCAAACAGCGCGAAGATAAGCGACACCGCGACCAACGCCTTTTCGCCACCAGACAGCAGCTGGATTGTGCTATTGCGCTTGCCGGGCGGCCGCGCCATGACCGCCACGCCCGTCTCCAGGAGATCATCGCTGCTCAGGATTAGGTGCGCCTCGCCGCCCCCAAAAAGCCGCGGGAAGAATGCCTTGAACTCCTCATTGACGCGCTCGAAGGTCTCCTTAAAGCGGGTGCGCGTCTCGCGATCAATCTTGCGAATCGCCTCATCGAGCAGCGTCAACGCCTCGGTCAAATCGGCGTGCTGCGCATCCAGAAACTCCTTGCGGCGCGACTGCTCCTCGAACTCCTCGATCGCCATGAGGTTCACCGCCCCGAGTCGCCGGATACGCTCAACGAGATCCGCCAGTTCACGCTCGAGCGGTTCGGCTACGATATTCTCGTCTAGATCCTGCGCAAACCGGGCAATATCCTCCGCTACCCCCTGGGCGCGCAACCCTTCGGCCAGCGCATCCCGGCGCACCTTAAGTTCGTGTACCAAAAGCTGCCTCTTATTGGCCTCCTCCTCGGCGGCGCGCGTTGCGCGGTCGACGTCGTGTCGCAACGAGTCGGCGCGCCGCAAGGCCTGCTCTTTGGCATCGAGATCCTGTTCGGCGGCCATCAACGCGGCCTGCGCCGCCGCGCGCTCATCGAGGGCGCGGCCCAGGTCCGCTTGCGGCGCATGTTCCTTGGCGAGCGCCTCCTCGATCTGTTGCGCCACCGCCTCGCGGCGCTCACTCAGGCGCCCAAACTCCGCACCCGCCCGCTCCAGTCGTTCGCGTAATCCGTCGCGCGCGGTGCGCGCCTGCTGCTGTGCCATCGCCAATTTATGCCGCTTGTCGCTTGCCGCTTGTCGCGTGGCGCGCACGGCCTCGAGCGTCGCCTGATGGGTCTCGCGCTTAAGGCCGAGCGCGGCCAGCGCCGCTTCGCTTTGCGCGGCGGCCTCGCGCGCGCGCTGCTCCTCGCCCTTTGCGTGCTCGCCCTCCGCCAGACATGCGTTGAGCTCCTTGCGCACCTCCTCGAGTTCGGCCTGCAAGCGGCCCTGGCGCGCCGCCCGGTTCTGTTCCTCGGCGTGCGCACGCTGCACCGCGCCATGGGCCTTGGTGCGCACATCGGCGCACCGGTCTAGGGCGCGCCGTGCCTCGGCGCGCTGCCCTTCAAGGGCTCCCAGTTCCGCGCGCGCGCCATCCCGAACGCGCTCGGCTGCCACCAGCGCCGCGCGCCCGGCCTGCTCGCGCCGCGCCCACTCGGCCATTTCGCGCTCGCGCGCCAATATCCCGGCACGCTCGTCGTTCTCGCCTGCGAAACTGATCACGTCCCGACCGACACATACGCCTTCCGGGGTCACTAGCATTTCGTTTGCAGATAGCCCAGGGCGCTCGGCCAGTGCCTGCGCAAGCGACGCCGCGGGACGCGCACCACCAAACAGCCCCGCTACCGGAAACGGCGCGCGCACCTTGGCACCAAGCCCCGACGGCACGTCATCGGCACTCGCGGCCTGCGGCTCGAACAGCACCACCGGGGTCTTCTCCAAGGGTGCCACGCGCTCCGGCGTGATCGTGCCCGCCGGCACGCAGACCGCCGCGATCTTGGTCCCGAGCCAGCGCTCGACCGCCCGTTCCCAGCCGGCATCCACATCCAGCTGAGTGGCAAGCCGCGGCGCCTGTGAAAGACCATGCTCGCGCATCCAGCGACTCAAGGCCTCATGGCCGGTTCGCAGTGCCTGCGCCTGCATGCTGCGCAACGATGCGAGCCGCGCATCGGCGGCCTTGACCGTCCCGGCCTGCTCGGCCACCTCATGAGTGGCGGCCTCAAGCGCCTGGCGCTGCGCGGCAAGCCGCTCCTCGAGACCGGTGAGCCGCTCCTTCGCGTCCTCGTAATCCCGATCCGCAAGATTCGAGGCCTCGGTCAAGGTCGTAAGCCCGCTCCCGCCGCTTGCCGCGAGACTTTGCGCCTCACTTTCGAGACGGGCGGCGCGCTGCCTCAAGTCTTCGCCGCGCGCTGTCAGCCGCGCCATCTCGCTGCGTGCCGCGGCACTCGCTCGCACCGGCCCCTGGGCCTCGAGCCCGGCCGCCTCGAACGACCGCCGCCAGGCATCAAGCACGCCCTCGGCAAGGCGTTGCGCCTCGGTGGCCGCCTGCTCTTCGGCGGCCGCCTGCTCTTCGGCGGGGGTGATCTCTGCCAGTTCCTGCGACAGCGACTGTTCGCGCGCCCGATCCGCGACCATCTCGCGATCCAAGCGCTCACATTGAGCGACAAGGCTCTGTTGTTCGGCACGCCGCTCCGCGCCCAGCGCGCGCGCATGCGCTATCTCTTTTTCAAGCCGGCCGACCTCGGTGGTTGCCGTTTGGGCGCGCTCACGCACCGCACGGACCGACTCATGGCTCTCATCACGCGCCACGCGTAAAGACAAGGTCTCGGCCTCGAGGGCCCGTTGCCGGGCGACCGCGGCGTCCACGGCGGTCATGGCCTGCCGCGCGGCCGCCTCGGCGGCATCAATTTCATGGGTAAAGCGCCGGAACTGGGTACCGGCCAATGTCAGGCGCAGCTCGCGCTCGCGTTCCCGCCAGGCCTTGTAATTCTGCGCCGCCGCCGCCTGACGCTTGAGACGATTGAGCTGGGTATCGAGCTCCCCACGGGTATCATCGAGCCGCGCAAGGTTCTCCCGCACGTGGCGCAGGCGGTTTTCCGTCTCCCGGCGCCGCTCCTTGTAGCGTGAGATCCCGGCGGCCTCCTCGAGAAACAACCGAAGATCCTCCGGGCGCGCCTCGACGATGCGCGAAATCATGCCTTGTTCGATGATGGAATAGGCGCGCGGGCCAAGACCTGTCCCCAGGAACAGATCCGTGATGTCCTTCCTGCGGCAGCGCGTCTTATTCAGAAAATAATCCGACGCCCCGTCGCGCGACGCCTCCCGCCGCACGACGATCTCCGCATAGCGCGCGTATTCGCCGCCGGCGCGACCCTCGCTATTGTCGAATATCAGCTCTACCGACGCCTGGCTCACCGGCTTGCGGCTCGTCGATCCGCTAAAGATGACATCGGCAAGGGTATCCCCGCGCAGGTGGCGCGCCGAGCTTTCGCCCATCACCCAGCGAACCGCATCAATGATGTTGGACTTCCCGCAACCGTTCGGGCCTACGATACCGACGAGATTGGCGGCCACCGGTACGGTAGTCGGGTCGACGAAGGATTTAAAGCCCGCGAGCTTGATCTTCTTTAAGCGCATGAGACGTCGTGATCGGCTACAATGGGCTGCAAAGCTAGCACACTAGAGACGGAAATGCCTACCGAACCGACCAAGCAACTCGAGACCTTCTTAAACCCCCACCCCGAACGTGACTATCAGATCCAGATCCGGATCCCGGAATTCACCTGCCTTTGTCCTAAAACCGGTCAACCGGACTTTGCCGAGCTCGATCTTGTCTATGTGCCGGATCAGGTATGTGTCGAGTTGAAATCCTTGAAGCTCTACATCTGGTCGTACCGTAACGAAGGGGGGTTCCACGAGGCCGTGACCAACCGCATTTTGCATGATCTGGTGGCCGCCACAAGACCCCGCTATATGGTGCTTACCGCCCGATTTAACGTCCGCGGCGGCCTCTACACCACGGTCATCGCGCACCACGGCCAACGGCCGCCTGGGCTACCCGAACGCGGCACCTGAGGATGGGCCGGGAACGATTATTCCTGGGTATCGACCTTGGCACCTCGGGGATCCGCGTCGGCGTGCTAGACGAAGCCGGCTACCGGCGCGGAGTTCTCACCCGAGCCTGGTCACCCGGTCAATCCTTGAACCCCGGCGCGTGGTTGCGTCATGCCCTGCAACTTATCACCCTCATACGCCGTGGCCGACCGTCGGCCGAGATCGCCGCGATTGCCGTCGACGGCACCTCCGGGACGGTATTTCTTTGCCATCCGTCCAGCGGCCGCCCGCTCACGCCCGTCCTCTCCTATAACGATAATCGTGCCAGCGCCGAGGCCGAGACCCTCTCGGCCGCCGGTTTGAAGGCCGGGCCGGCCGCCGGGCCCTACGGGGGGCCCGCCAAGCTCCTGTGGCTCACCCGGCATTACCCGCAAGGCACGCCGGCGGTGCTGGCCGCCCAAGGGCCGTGGCTTGCCGGCGTGCTGGCGGGATGCCCTGGGATATTGGACGAACACAACGCCTTGAAGCTTGGCTTCAACGGGGCCTGGCCTGCGCTCCTTGCCAATGGGCCCCTGGGGGCTTATCTCGGGCCCGTGATGCCGGCGGCCACGCCCCTCGGGCTTCTGCGTCGCGACCTGACACGCCGTCTCGGCCTGCGCGCACGCCCGCTCATCGTCACGGGCACCACCGACAGCACCGCCGCGTTCCTGGCGCTCGGACCACTGCCCCACGGCTGCGGCGTGAGCTCATTGGGATCGACCCTGGTCTTAAAGATCGAGAGCCCGCAACCGGTGCAGGTCCCGGAGTCCGGCATCTACAGCCATCACCTCGCCCGGACATGGCTCGTGGGCGGGGCCTCGAATAGCGGCGCCGCGGTCCTCGCCCATTACTTTGACAGAAAGACCCTCGTGCGTTTATCCGCAAAGCTTCCGGTGGTCGCTGACACACAGCTTCATTATTACCCGCTTTTGAAACCCGGTGAGCGCTTCCCGGTGAACGATCCGCGCCTTGCGCCCAGGCTTGCCCCGCGGCCATCGGACGACCGATTGTTTCTCCAAGGCCTTCTCGAGGGACTGGCCGCCATCGAGGCGCAAGGCTATGCGCTTTTGACCGCGTGCGGCGGCCCCCGGTTGCAGCGCGTCGTGACGACCGGTGGCGGCGCCTTGAATGCCGCCTGGCGCACCATCCGCGAACAGACACTGGGCGTTCCCGTAAGCACGATGACCGACCGACCGGCGGCGTTTGGCACGGCGCGGCTCGCGCGTTTTGGCTGGATCGCCGAACATCAGTAGAGGACGGTTGTGCATTTATTTTTGGACAGACACCGACGCATGCTCTAACGTATACTGAATTTCATAAAAACGTCGGTGATTTTTGTGCGAAAGAGGGGTTTGTTATGCCGATGTCCGATCCGGGCGATCCTGTAAGCATTCCAAGCCGCGCCGCGCTTCAACAAACGGTGGCGACCCGTATGGAGCTTGGACAGCGCTTCGGAGTCATCTTGTGCGATATCGATCGGTTCAAGCTCATAAATTACAGCCTGGGGCGCGAATTCGCCGACCGGGTACTGCGCCAGATGGCCGAAGTCCTGCGCGAGGTCCTCGGGGAGGACGCCACCGTAGGCCGCTGGGGCGGCCCGGAGTTTTTATGCGTCATCAATGAGACCCGCCGCGTCGACGCGCTCGTCGAACGCCTGCGCCAGCGTATCGAACGGCTTGTCATCCTATCCAAGACAAGCCGCATTCACATCACGGCAAGTTTCGGTGTGGCAAGCTTTCCCGAGGACGGTGGCGGCCCCGCAGACCTTCTCAATGCCGTCGAGGCCGCGCTCTATCACGCCAAGGTGTCGGGACGCAATCGCGCGGTGCGCGCCACCACAGTCCAAAAGCGCCTGCTCGGCATGGGCGCGGCCCTCGAGGCCGCCCTTCACGAACAGCGCATCGTCACCGCCTACCAGCCGATCGTCGATCTTCGTAGCGGACAGGTGGTAGCCGAAGAGGCGCTGGCCCGCATGCTCCTTCCCAATGGGCAAATACTCGCCGCCGAGGAATTCATCGAGGTCTCCCAGCACCTTCAGCTCACCTACAAGATCGACCAAAGCGTCATACGAACGACCCTGGATCGGTGCATGGCATCGCTTCGCGATAATGCACCGCTTGTGCATTTCGTAAACATCTCCGCCGACCTGCTGCGTCATCCCGAGGTGGTCCAGGACCTGCTTGGCCTCATCAACACATATTGCGAGGCCTGCCAAAGCCATGGAAACGCCCACGGGACGCTAGTCCTTGAACTGACCGAGCGCGAGCTTTTCGCAGACAGCCGCAACGTCCGCGACCTGCTCATGGACTTTGTCCATGCCGGCATCAAGCTCGCGCTCGACGATTTCGGGCGCGGCTATTCCTCGTTTCAGTACCTCGCCGACCTTCCGTTCTCGTTTTTAAAGCTCGAAGGGGGTCTCGTAAACCGTATCCACGAGCCTACGGTCCGCGCCATCATTCAGGGCATCCAACGTATCGCCGAGGAGCTGAAGATCACGACCCTCGCTGAAGGTGTGGAGACCGTCGAGACCGCAGCCATCGTCAAGGATCTCGGTATCGACTGGGCGCAAGGCTTTCTCTACGGACGGGCGTGCGGGCGGCCGTCTGCTGCCGCCCGCGAGCCTTGATCCCCTAACTCACATGAGTCTGGGCGTGCCCGGTCATGCCCTCGTTATCGATCCAGTCGACGGTGACAAGATCACCTGCCGCCGCGTGGGTGAGCTTCACGGCGATGAGCGGATCCTTGGAGATCGC
>JAKARW010000105.1 GCA_021819125.1 Pseudomonadota bacterium
ACGCGGCTTCGCATGCTCGCGGGGTTGCCAGGATCGCCACGGCTTATACGCGCGGCACTCACGTCGGTCCCGGCCTCGCCGCTGTCCGGCGCCGACTGGACCGTAGCCGATCTCGAGGCCGTGGCACAACGGCTGAATACGGACTTTACGCGGCGTTCGGCGGAGATGACGGTGTTGGCGTCGGTATTGGCGGCCCGTCAGGTGATGGCGCTGACAACCCCCGGGGGTTGGCCCGTGCGGGGCGGCTGGATCTCCTCGCCCTTTGGTCCGCGTCCGAATCCGTTCACCGGTCGCCCGGGTTTTCATCCGGGCGTCGATATTGCCGCCCCTATCGGTACGCCGGTGCGCGCCATGGCCGCCGGCATCGTCATATTTGCCGGCGCAGATGGTGGCTTTGGACGGCTCGTGAAGGTCGAGGACGGTCACGGCGAGGTCACCATGTACGCGCACTTGAGCGCGCGTTACGTGCACGTCGGCGAGGTGGTCCATAAGCGCGAGCTTCTTGGGCGGGTGGGGGATACCGGTTATTCCACGGGCCCGCACCTCCACTTTGAGGTCATGCTCCATGGTGTACCCATCAATCCCATCGGCTTTCTGCGGCTCGCGGATCGGCACTGAACGAAAAAGTATTCAAGTAAGCCTCCTTTTCGGCCATAATGCGACTTTTTCTGAGCCGTCCAGAGGGCTATGGCCGCCAACGTCTTAAGGAAATTTTTCGGTAGCCGCAACGATCGCGTGGTGCGGCGCATGCGCCAGAAAGTGGCGGCGATCAACGCCTTCGAGGCCCGCTATGCGGCATTGTCGGATGAGGCGCTGCGTGGCCAGACGGCCACGTTCCGGCAGCGGCTTGCCAATGGTGAACCCTTGGATGCAGTGCTTCCCGAGGCGTTCGCAGTCGTGCGCGAGGCCTCGCGCCGGGTTCTCAACATGCGCCACTTCGATGTCCAGCTGATAGGTGGCATGGTCCTGCACGAGGGCAAGATCGCCGAGATGCGCACCGGCGAGGGTAAGACCCTGGTGGCCACGCTCGCGGCCTACTTGAACGCGCTGCCTGGAGCGGGCGTGCATGTGGTTACGGTGAACGATTATCTGGCATCGCGCGACGCCGAATGGATGGGGCGCCTTTATCGCTTTCTGGGGCTGTCGGTTGGGACTATCGTCTCGACGCTCGATGGGCCGGCGCGCCGCGAGGCCTACAATGCCGACATCACCTACGGCACGAATAACGAGTTCGGCTTTGATTACCTGCGCGACAACATGGCCTTCAGTGCCGATGAACGCGTGCAGCGCCCCCTGCACTACGCCATCATAGATGAGGTCGACTCCATTCTTATAGATGAGGCGCGCACGCCCCTTATCATATCCGGCCCCACCGAGGAGAACACCGATCTCTACGTCAAGATCGATGCCATCGTCCCGCGCCTAAAAAGGCAGGAGGCGGAAGGTGCGCCCGGCGATTACACGGTCGACGAGAAGGCAAAGCAGGTCTACCTCACCGAGGAGGGTCACGAGACCGCCGAGCGCCTGCTGGCCCGCGCCGGGCTGCTCGCGGAGGGTGAAAGCCTCTACGACCTGGGAAATATGGGCCTCTTGCATCATTTGAATGCCGCCTTGCGGGCCCACTCCATATACCATCGCGAAGTCGATTACATCGTGGCCGACGGCCAGATCGTGATCGTCGACGAGTTCACGGGGCGCATGATGCCCGGGCGGCGCTGGTCGGATGGTCTTCATCAGGCCGTCGAGGCCAAGGAGCGCGTCGAGATCCAAAATGAGAATCAGACGCTCGCCTCGATCACCTTTCAAAATTATTTCCGGCTCTACGACAAATTGGCCGGCATGACCGGCACAGCCGATACCGAGGCCTTCGAGTTCCAGGAGATCTACAACCTCGAGGTGACGGTGATACCGACCCATCGGCCGGCGGTGCGCAAAGACCATGGCGACCAGGTCTACCGCACGACGGCGGAGAAGCAGGCGGCGATCGTCGCCGATATCAGGGAGGCCCACGAGAAGGGGCAGCCCGTGTTGGTCGGTACGGCCTCCATAGAGAGCTCGGAGAGTCTTTCGGCGCTCTTAAAGCAGGCGAACATTCGCCATGAGGTGTTGAACGCCAAGCACCATGAGCGCGAGGCGCACATCATTGCCCAGGCGGGTCGCGAGGGCGCCGTGACGATTGCCACGAATATGGCCGGCCGCGGTACCGATATCGTGCTGGGAGGAAACCCCGATGCGGTGGCGGCGGCCGATGCCGACGAGGCGGCGCGCGAACAGGTTCGCCGGGACTGGCAGGCGCGGCATGACCGCGTGATAGAGGCGGGCGGCCTCAAGGTGATCGGGACGGAGCGGCATGAATCCCGGCGCATCGACAACCAGTTGCGCGGGCGCTCCGGTCGCCAGGGTGATCCCGGCGAGACCCGTTTCTATCTCTCGCTTGAAGACAGCCTGATGCGGATTTTCGGGTCGGATCGCGTCGCCGGGCTCATGGAAAAACTCGGCATGGAAGAGGGCGATGCCATCGAGCACCCATGGGTGACGAAGGCGATCGAGAACGCGCAACGCAAGGTCGAGGCGCACAACTTCGATATCCGTAAGCAGTTGCTCGAGTACGATGACGTGGCAAACGATCAGCGCAAGGTGATCTACGAGCAACGCAACAAACTTCTTGCGGCAGAGGATGTGAGCGCGAGCGTCTTGGCCATTCATCGCGATGTGGTCGACGCCCTCATCAGCGAGCATGTGCCGCCGGGCAGCTTCGAGGAACAATGGAATATCGATGAGCTAAAAGCGACACTTGACCGCGAGTTGCGCTTGAATCTTCCCATCGATCAATGGCTCAAGGAGGACGCAAGCCTCGACGAGGACGGGCTACGGGCGCGTATCCAAAAGGAGGCCGGCGAGCGCTACCACGAAAAGACAGAACAGATCGGCGCGGAAACCATGCGCCATCTGGAAAAGGCTATCATGCTTCAGGTCCTCGACCTGCAGTGGAAGGATCATCTGGCGGGCATGGACCATCTCCGTCAGGGCATACAGTTGCGCGGTTACGCGCAAAAGAGCCCGCAGCAGGAGTATAAGCGCGAGGCCTTTGAGTTGTTTTCGCAGATGCTCGACCGCATCAAGCGCGAGGTGATTACCACCATCGCCCAGGTCGATATCCAAGACGAGAGCGAGATCGACCTGATCGATGAGCAGCGCCGCCAGCAGGGAGTGACGTTCTATGATCATCCAAGCCTTACGGCCGCGGAAGCGGACATGGACACGGATGTCATGGTGCAGACCGTGGTGCGCGGTGGGCCCAAGGTCGGCCGCAACGATCCGTGTCCCTGCGGCTCCGGGAAGAAATACAAACAATGCCACGGGCGCCTCG
>JAKARW010000004.1:0-25195 GCA_021819125.1 Pseudomonadota bacterium
AGGGGTGTGGGACGGTGCTGTCGATCCCGGCGAGGTGAGGGGTGCGCGCGAAAAGACCGTAGCGCAGGTCATTGGCGATCACCTGCACCTTGTGATAGCTCGGTCCGAAGACCTCGGCCATGATCGTCGCGCGAACCGGGGGTCCGGGCGGGTGCTGCACGATCTTGATCATGGCCCCTGTGCGCGCGATGAGCCGGTCGACCGCGGGCCGCAGGGAGCGCACGATGGCAATGGACGACACCGGCCGCTCGCTTTTGCGCACGAGGTGCACCTGGATCTCGCCCACCGTCGGGCCTTTTTTCAGGGTCTCGCCGCGCAGAAGGCCGCTGAAGTTGATGGCCCCCATGGCGCCCGCCGACAGATCATAGGTCGTGACATAGCGGTTTGCGCGCACGATGTTTCCAAGCTCCGTGATGACGCGATCGGTGTCTTCGAGAGTGCTTCCCGCGCGCGTGCGCACCGTGATGTCAAACCCGTTGTTATTGTTGCGCGGCAGCATCTTGAAGTTCACGATCCGAAAGACCGGCATGGCCAGCACGCCCGCAAACAGCAGGACGATGGCCAACAGGAACCCGCGCCGCGCCCAGGGTCGTGCCAACAAGACACGCATGGCCCGCGCATAGCCCCTCTGTAAAAGGCCTGGCCGGTCGTGCCCTGCGTTGCCATGGCCTTTGAGCCACATGCGCGCCGCCCACGGCGCCACCGTGTAGGCTATGAAAAGCGAGGTGATCATGGCGATCGGGACGTTCTTTGGGATCGGCGCCATGTACGGCCCCATCATCCCCGTGACATAGAGCATGGGCAGGAAGGCGACGATGACCGCAAGTGTCGCCACGTTGGTGGGACGCCCGATCTCATTGACCGCGAGCACGGCCTCGCGCATCCGGTCGACGCCGGCGCGGGCGTAGTGGCGAAATATGTTTTCTATGACGACGATGGAGTCATCCACGAGCAGGCCAAGCGACAGGATGAGGGCGAACAACGTGATACGGTTGATCGTTTGTCCCCCGATGTCGTCTACGGCGAGCGTCACAAACAAGATCAACGGGATCGTGACCGTGACGATCGCGGCCGCGCGCCAACCCAAGAATACGACGAGCAGGACCACGACCGTTGTCACCGCGATGAAGAGATGCTCGACTAAGGTGTTGACCGCGCTATTGGCGCGCTGTCCGTCGTCCCGCGTGATGTTGACGTGTACGCCATCGGGAATGACCGGGCCTTGCAGCGCGCGCAGCTTACGCAGCACGGCGTCGGCCACCGCCACGGCGTTGGTGCCGGCGCGTTTGGCGATCGCGATCGTGACCTCCGGCACCTCGATGTTGTGCGGGCGCGCATGGGAGTAGGCTGGGCCAAAGCCGATCTCATGCACGGTCTTGATGCGCCCCGCGCCGTCGGTCACGGTCGCCACGTCGCGTAAATAGACCGGGCGGTGGTTATAGAGGCTCACCACGACGCGGCCGACATCGCGCGCCGAGCGCAGCATGGTGCCGGCATGGATGGTGGCGCGACGGTTGTGGTGGGTGAAGTGCCCGGACGGGATCTCGACGTTGGTCGCCTGCACGACCCTGCGGACATCATCGAGCGTCACGTCGTAGTGGCGCATGAGGCGCGGGTGCAAGACGACGTTGATCTTGCGCCGCTCGCCGCCGATCAGGTAGGCGCGCGAGGTGCCAGGCACGCGCCGCAGATGGTGGAGGACGCGCGTGGCGATTTCGCGCAATCGTACACCGCTCATGGCGGCGCCAGACAGCGATATGGTCACGATCGGGACCTGGTTTACGTCGAGCGGTTGGATCACCGGCTGCTCGGTCCCAGGCGGCATGCGATTCATGTTGCTCATGATCTTGTTGTAGAGCCGGACGAGCGAGGCCACCCGGTTTTCACCCACCTGGAATTTCACGGTGACCACGCCCATGGAGTTGAGCGCAAGCCCATAGGTGTGGTGGATGCCGCGCATGCCGCGCAGTATCGCCTGCAGGGGATCGACGACGAGGTTCTTGATCTCGCGGGGGCTCGCCCCCGGCTTAAACACGATGATGTTGGCGGCCGGCACCACGATCTGCGGGTTTTCCGTCCGTGGCGTCGTGCGTAGTGCAATGAGCCCGGCCAATATCGCCACGATCACGATCAAGACCGTGATCTTGCTGTCGATGAAATAGCGTGTAAGCCGCCCCGCGATATTGAGCGGTTCGTCGGGTTGCGGATCACCGGCTGCCATGCTGTCCTCTTCTTGTGGTGGTCAACGGATGCACCGGGCTTCCGTCGTAGACGCCGTGGAACGGGGGCAGGACCAGGGTCTCGTTGCCATCCAGGCCGCTCAAGATTTGCGCTCGCCCGTCCCTCGTCGCGCCGATCTTTATGAGGCGAAACCGCGCACGTCCATGGGGGCTCAAGACAAAGACCCCAGGCAGACTGCCCTGATGGACGATGGCATTCATGGGGATCACGACATCGCCGTGGGTGTCGAGGTCCGCGGGCGTTTGCAGGCGCAAGGTGGCGCGCGTCACCGGCGGGCGCGCGGCCGCGGGCGCGGGCATGGGTGGCTTACGCGCGCAGGCTACCATAAGCAGCATCGCGGCAAGCGGCAAGCAGCCAGCGCCCCTCATGATGCCACCCCGAGCGATGCCAGCGTCCGGCGTGACAGCCGTCCGCACGTCGCGGCCAGCGCCGTGCGATTCGCGGCCAGGGCATAGAGGGCGGCAAGGCGCGCCTCGCGGGCCTGCACGAGGCCATTTTCGGCGTTCAGAAGGGACAGGAGGATGGTGCGTCCCTCGCCATAGCGAACCTGTGTCAGGGCCACCGTCTGCCGGGCGCGGGCGACATTGGCATTTGCTATCCGATACTGCGCCATGGCGGTACGCATGTCGTCAAAGGCGCGCGCCACGTGGTTGCGAATACGCGCGCGTAACCCGGCAAGTTTGGCTTGAATCTCGATGGCCCGTTGCTCGAGGACGTCCGCCCGGTCGCGGTTGCGATCCCCGTCGTAGAGCGATTTACTGACCACCGCCCCGACCGTCCAGGCGTTATGGTTTAGGTTCGGGATCTCGCTAAACCATTGTGACTCCGCCGTGAGCCGCACCTGGAACGACGATCGGTCGCGCGCGGCTTGCGCCTGGGCATGCAGGGCGGAGATCTCGGTGCGCAGGGCCTTGATGTCCGGCCGATCGGTGAGGGCTTGGCGGTAAAAGGCGGCAAGGCCCTTGCGGGGTATGGGCACCACCGGCAGCGCCGCGGGTGGCACGGTGATCGCAAGCCCCGCGGGCGCGCCCATCGCCATCGCCAAATTATCCATCGCGATACGCACATTCCCGCGGGCCTCGGCCAGCATCCCTTCGCTCGCCCCGAGATTGACGGCGGCGCTCAAGGCATCGGAACGTACGATGCGCCCGTGTGCGTAGAGGTAACGGGTGGTGCGTGCGTGGCGCCGGGCCGCGACCACGGCCTTGCGGGCGATCACGAGGCCCTCGCGCGCCACGAGCACCCCTTCGTAGGACTGCACCACCTGGGCCATGATGGACTGGCGGATACGCAGCGCTGCGCTGCGTGCCGCCTCATGTCCATAGCGCCCGGCGCGCAGGGTCTCGGTGAGCGCGCCGCCTGTGTAGAGCGGCCAGGATAGCGACAGGGTCGTGGTGCCGAGCTTTGTGATGCCGGGATGGTTTAAGGTCGTGGGTGTAAAGGCCGTGGCGCTCACTTGGCGGCGCTCCAGTTCCGCCGACAAGGCCTCCAGCGGATTGTTGCTCAAGAGGTAGCCGTAACTGGCGCTGATCTCGGGGATGCCCTGATCGCGGGCCAGACGGAGCTCGGCCGAAGCGGCCGCGCGCCGCGCCTTTGCAAGACGCGCCATGCTGTTGTGCGCAAGCGCAAAATCGACGGCCTGGGCGAGCGTAAACGAGCGCGCGCCGGCAAGCGAGGCCATGAAGAGGGCGGTTATTCCCAGCGTGACCGCAAACCGCTTCATACCATCTGGCTCCTTTACCGGATCTCATCCCTGGCTGTATATTAGCAATCAATTAACTGCTAATGAAAGATGGCCGCGCCCGCAATCGATATTTTGAGTGTAACCGATTGCATGAGCCTTGCGCGTCGTTCGATGGCTTTCGGGCCAGGACTTCAGGTCGGGAGGTGTGAGGGCGCTGCACTTGCGGTAATCTAATGGCGAAAGCGTCGCAATGGCAAGGCTACGGGGATGGCCGGCGTAAGGGGGTCGCATGAGTAAGCAAGTCGACGTCCAGGATCTTAAGAAGGGGATGTACGTCATCGACCTCGATCGCCCCTGGACCGAGACCTCATTTATGTTTCAGGGGTTTGAGATCCGGACCGATGCCCAGCTGCGCGAGCTCCAGCGCCTCTGCCGGCATGTGTATGTGGCCGATCACGAGGGTGTGGTGGGCGTTCACCGGGGAGACCGCAAGACGGCTGGCGCGGCCGGTTCCGGGGCCGTTTCCGGGGGCGACCCTCGCCAGGCGGAGGTGTTGGCGGGATCGTTAGCCGCGCGGCGTGGCCCATCGATTCACGGCGAGCCGATTCCGCTCGAGGCGGAGATGCCGGAGGCGCGCAGGCTCGAGGCCGACGCGCGCGCGATCATGCGTGAGATGGAAGACGATGTGCGGCTCGGCCGCAATATCAATGAACGGGGCCTGCAGGCGATCGTCACCGGCATGGTCGATAGCGTCGTGCGCAATCCCGATGCCCTGATCTGGTTTACGCAATTGCGGGACAAGAACCAATACACGGCGCTGCATAGTATCCGCGTGGCCATACTGGCCCTGGCCTTCGGTCGCCATCTCGAATTGACCGTGTCGGAGCTCAATATCCTGGGCCTTGGCGCGCTGCTCCACGATATCGGCAAGCTCAAGATCTCAAACGACATCCTGAACAAGCCCGGGCGCTTGACCGACCAGGAGATCACCATCGTCAGAAGCCACGTCCCCGAGGGCGTGAAGATTCTGGAGTCGCTGCGTCATATCCCCCTGGCGGCCGTGGAGGTGGCGGCGTGCCATCACGAACGCTATCAAGGGGGCGGTTACAGTCGCGGCCTGAGCGGGGACCACATCGGTCTCTTCGGGCTCATGGCGGCGATCGTCGACACCTACGACGCGATCACGAGCGACCGCGCGTATCACGCCGGCATATCGGCGTATGAAGCCCTGGGGCAGATTTATGCCCTGCGCAATAAAGAGTATCACGGGGGGCTTGTCGACTGCTTCATCCAGTGCCTGGGGACCTACCCGCTCGGCAGCGTCGTGGAATTGACCACAGGTGACGTGGGAGTGGTGATCGCTATCAACCGCCAGCGCTATCTGCGGCCGAAGGTCGCCCTGGTGCGGCGCGCCGACGGCGCACCCTTTCCGGCCGGCGCCGTCGTGGACCTGGCCGCGGGCCGGGAACAGACCTCATCTGGCGTGGAGATCCGGCGCGTCCTTCCAGTCGGCGCCCATGGCATCCAGGCCACCGATTACATGCCGTCCGGGTCGTCAGAAACGCGGTTTGACAACCACGAGAATCACGATCGCGATTAGGATGAGTACCGGGACCTCGTTGATCACGCGGTAGAAGGTACTGCTCCGTTTGTGTCCCGTGGAAAGTTCCCGGCATAGGCGTCCGAGGTAGATGTGATAGGCGACGAGCAGTGTCACCAGCGCCACCTTGATATCGATCCAGAGACCGTGAAAGCCAAAACCAAGCCATAACCACAGGCCGAGGCTTACCGCCAGGACCGCGCTCGGTGTCGTAAAGCGATATAGCCTCCGTTCCATGACCACGAAACGCGCCTGCCCGGCCTTGTCCTCCGTGAGACTGTGGTAAACGAAGAGACGCGGGAGATAGAAAAGCCCGGCGAACCATGTAATGACAAAGATGATATGGAAGGCCTTGACCCAAAGCATCATGAGACCTCGGCTGGCATAATTTCAGTAATGGCAAGGAATTCCGCGAGCAGCGCGTCGAGAAACCGCCGGCCCAAGGGGGTTGTGCGTATCCAATCGCCCTCGCGCCATAGCAGGCCGCGGGTGACGGCGTGCGCCCACAATGATTCGAGATCCGTGAAGTCGTACCCGGTACGGGCGTAAAGCAGGTCTTGTGAAAACCCTTCGGTAAGGCGCAGGGCATTGAGGAGGAACTCGAAGACGACGTCGCGGCGCGCCATAAGGCGGCGGCTTGCGATACGGTCGTGGTCGCCCATGTAACGGGCCGGATCGGCTATCCGCGCCACGCGCGTCACCCCTTCGGGCCCGGTGAGCTTGCTGTGCGCGCCCGCCCCGAGCCCCAGGTAGTCGCCAAACCGCCAGTAATTGAGGTTATGCGCGCAGCGGTATCCAGGGCGGGCGTAGGCCGATACCTCGTAACGGTCGTATCCGGCGGCCCCCGCGGCCTGCGTCACCGCGTCCTCGATGGCCATGCGTTCGTCTTCCGAAGGCAGCACCGGCGGATCATGGGCAAACGCGGTATGGGCCTCTATCGTAAGCTCGTAGAGCGACAGGTGCGGGGGGTCTACCGCGAGCGCCGCGCGCACATCGGCGAGGGCCTTTGCCGCGGTTTGATCCGGTAGGCCATACATGAGGTCGATATTGAAGGACCGGAAGCCCGCGCCCGCGGCGGCCTCCATGGCATCATAGGCATCGCGCGCGTTGTGGATGCGTCCGAGGCGGCGCAAGGAGGGGTCATGCAGGCTTTGCACGCCAAGCGACAGCCGTGTCACCCCGGCCTCGCGAAAGGCCTGAAAGCGGCGGCTGTCGATGGTGCCCGGGTTGGCCTCGAGCGTGATCTCGCAGTCGGCTTCGAGTGCCGCGCGCCGGTTCACCCCCTCCAGGATCTCGCCTACGGCCGCTCCCGCAAACAGGCTGGGCGTCCCCCCGCCAAAGAATATCGTCTGGATCTTGCGCCCCCGTAAGGCCGCCTGACTTCGGTCGAGATCGTCGAGCAGGGCGCGGACATACGGCCCCTCGGGAAGCGGTCCGCGCCGCGCGAGCGAGTGGAAATCGCAATACGGGCATTTGGCCACACACCACGGGATATGGATGTAGAGGCTAAGCGGCGGCAAAGGCATGGTGGTCACGAGCGCGTGCCAAGGAGCCTTGACATCGCCCTTAAGGCCTGCCCGCGATGACTTAGCGCGCGCTTTTGTTCGAAGTCGAGCTCAGCCGCCGAGCAGTCATGGGTCGGTACATAGAACAGGGGATCGTAACCAAAGCCGCCGGTGCCGCGTTCGGCGGTCAGAATGCGGCCCTCCCACAGACCATCGGCGATCAGCGGACGGGGGTCGTGGGCGTGACGTATGTAGACCAGCACGCAATAAAAGCGCGCGCCGCGCAAAGCCTCCGGCACGCCGGCAAGCGCCGCGAGCAGCGCCGCGCGGTTTTGCGCGTCGTTGGCATGGACGCCGGCGAAGCGCGCCGAATGCAGGCCGGGACGTCCCCCCAGGGCATCGACCTCGAGCCCGGAATCATCGGCGAGCGCCGGAAGTCCGCTCGCGGCGGCGGCGTGGCGGGCCTTGATCAGGGCGTTTTCCACGAAGGTGAGGCCATCCTCGACGGCCGGTGTCACGCCGAAGGCGTCTTGCGCGATGAGGGTGGCGCCGTGCTCCGCCAGGGCCCCCGAGAACTCGCGAATCTTGCCGGCATTATGGGTTGCGCAACAGATCTTCACGGTTCGTGGGCCAAGGCCTGGCGCTGAGCCTCGAGCAATTCCTTGATGCCGTTTCGCGCAAGCTCGGTCATGGCCAGCATCTCCTCGAAACGAAAGCTGCCACGCTCGGCGGTCCCCTGGAGTTCGATGAAGCCCCCGGCGTCATCCATGACGACGTTCATGTCGGTCGCGGCGCTCGAGTCCTCCGCGTAATCGAGGTCGAGGACCGGCGCGCCGTTGTGCACCCCGACCGAGACCGAGGCCACCTGACGTCGCAGTGGGTCCTCTTTCAGGAGTTTGTGGGACTTCAGAAAGCGGATGGCGTCGGCGAGCGCCACGTAACCGCCGGTGATCGATGCCGTGCGCGTGCCCCCATCGGCCTGCAAGACGTCGCAGTCGATCATGATGGTGCGTTCGCCCAGCGCCTTCAGGTCCAGTGCGGCCCGTAGCGAGCGGCCGATGAGACGTTGGATCTCCACGGTGCGTCCGTCCTGCTTGCCGCGCGCCGCTTCGCGCTGGGTCCGCTGGCCGGTGGCGCGCGGAAGCATGCCATATTCGGCCGTGAGCCAGCCCTGGCCGCGGCCCTTGAGGAACGGCGGGACCTTCTCGTCTATGCTTGCCGTGCACAAGACGCGCGTGTTACCGAACTCGATCAGCACCGATCCTTCCGCATAGCGCGTGAACTGACGGGTGATCTTGATGGGGCGTAGCGCATCAGCGGCGCGTCCGCTTGGTCTCATGGGGATGTCCTTAAACTAGGGTGTCGGCGTCAAGTTTAACAAAAACGGCGCACCGACATCAGCGTATCGCCGCCGCCTCACATGACTACGCCGAATCTTTCGGAGAGGTCTTCTTGGCCGCGCCCCGCATTTCTTCCAATTTGCGGTCGACAATGAGACGGCGCCCCTCTTCCCAGAAGGCGCGTGCCGTAAGTTGTCGCGCGCCGGGGGCAAGGCCCGTGGGGCGCCCCGCCCGGTCCTGCCAGCGTAACGCCGCGGCGCTGATGTTGTCAGCGGCCTTCCGGCGGCGGTTCTCGGCGGTCAGCAGGAGGTCGGCGAGCCCGTTTTCGAGGACCGGATGATCAAGCGCGCGCGCAAGCTCGGTATCCGATATCGCCTCCCACACGCCATCACTGCATAAAAGCAGCATGTCGCCGGTACGTAGCGCAATCTCGGCGCTCAAATGGATGGTCGGTTCCTCGCGGCCGCCCAGGCAGGCGAGCAGATGGCTCTTCTCGGGGTGCGCCCGCGATTCCTTGTCGTCGAGGATGCCGCGTTCACGAAACTTCTCGATCGTGGTGTCATCATGGGTGCGGCTGATCGCAGCATTGTTGCGTAGGTGGTAGAGGCGGCTGTCTCCGACGTGCGCCCAATAGGCGCAGCCGTCTTGTACGAGACCGAGGACACCGGTGGTGCGCGGTTCTATGGGGGGATCGAGGCGCCGGCCGAGATCCTTCAGGGCTTGATGGGTCTGGAACATGATGAAGGCGAGGAAGTTGGACGGGTCCGTAATGCGCGCCGAACGCACTGCGCGAAAGGCCCGTACCGCCACCTGGCACAAGGTCGCCGAGGCTATGGCGCCCCCCTTGTGTCCCCCAAGGCCGTCTCCCAGAACCATGAGCACCGCCGCGTCGCGCTCGGCGATCGCCACGCGGTCCTCATTATAGGCGCGCCCGCCCTGCCGCGAGCCCTGCGCGCAGACATATTTCATACCCGCCCCCCCGATGCCCGGTTAGGTATACGCCCTTACGACCGTTTCAGTCTGAGCCACGGCCACTTGTCAAACCACCGGCCGATGTCGCTCTTATCGCCGGGTTCTTGGCGCGGCGTCTCACTCAGAAATGCCAGCAACTGCCTGACGTTCTGTGGTCGTTGCAGCTGGTCCATCTGCATGCACCAGTCTATGGCCTCCAGAATCTGCGGCGAGTATCGGCGACCGTAGCGGCGCGCTCCCTTGAAGGTGTCCTTGGTGGCGCGTGCCGTGGCCGGCGGTGGCGCACGGCCGCTCAGACAGGCCCACATCGATGCCCCGATTGCATACAGGTCGGTCCAAGGACCGATATGACCCTTGATGTGTTGCTCCAGGGGTGCGAACCCGGCGGTCAGGGTGCGCATGCCGGCCGGCCGCTCCAGGGTTTTCTGCGCGGCCCCGAAGTCCAGCAGCAGCGGGTTGCCGCCCGGGCGTAGCAGGATGTTGGCCGGTTTGATGTCGAGGTGCAAAAGCCCCCGGGTGTGAAGTTCGTCTAGGCCGAGGAGCAACGGCGGGAACACGGTGCGCAGGAACTTTTCGCTCAAGCCCCCCGGGTGGCGCTTGATGTACCAGCGCAGATCCCGGCCGATTTCGTAAGGCATGACCATATAGGCGGTGTTGTGCGCCCGAAAGAAGTTGGTGACCTGGACGATATTGGGGTGGTTGAGTTTGGCAAGCGCCGCGGCCTCGTCGAAGAACCGTTTGAGGCCCGAGGAAAAAAGGGCTGCGGTCTCCTCGGACAGGGGCTCCACGCGCCCGTCCGGGCCACGGCACGCCTGAGTGACCGGAAGGAACTCCTTGATGACCACCGGGGTATCGCTCGCAAGGTCGGTTGCGAGATAGACAGAGCTGAAGCCTCCTCCGCCGAGGGTCTTTTCGATACGGTAGCCCTTCAGGACATAGCCCTGGGCCAAGGGGGTCGGCTGTTTACGCATGTATCCCCACACAATAGCTGAAAACCTCCCAAAAAGCTGCCGCCTTACACCTCACTTTCAACGCCCGGTTCATGGGACGCTCCCGGTGTACCGGCATCTTCGGGTTTCGGTTAGTATGACGGCCATGACGGGTTGCGTAAAAAGCATGACCGCGTTTGCCCGCGCCCAGGTCCCGATCGAGCAGGGCGAAGTGGTGTGCGAGCTGCGTTCGGTCAACCATCGCTATTTGGAGGTGTCGATACGCCTGCCGGACGGCCTGAACGCGCTCGAGGGCATGGTGCGCGAACGCCTCTTGGCGGCGCTTGCGCGCGGCAAGGTCGACTGTCAGGTGGCGTGGCGCAAGCCCCCGACCGAGGCCGGCCTTGTGGTCGATCATCATCTGGCCGCCGAGATCGCGCGCGCCGCCGAGACCCTGCGTGCCGCGCACGCCACGCTCGCGCCACTGACCGTCGCGGATGTGTTGCGCTGGCCCGGGGTGGTGGTGGCGCGTTCTGGGCCGGCCATGGACGGGCCGGTGAAGGACGCCTGTGAGCGGGCGCTCACCGCCTTAGTCGAGCACCGGACACGCGAGGGCGAACGGTTGGCGCAAGGTCTGCGCGAGAAACTCGACCTCATGGACGCCGGGGTTGGCGCCTTGCGCGGACTCGTGGCCGAGGGCCTGGCGTCGTTGCGGCAACGGCTGCGCACGCGCGTGGAGGCGCTTGCGCCGCCACTCGAAGGCGCGCGGCTCGAGCAGGAGGTAGTGCTTTTGGCGCAGCGCGCGGATGTCGAGGAAGAGATTGAACGGCTTGGCGTCCATATCGCCGAGGCGCGCGCGGCGCTCGCGCAGGCCGGGCCGATCGGCCGGCATCTCGACTTTCTCATGCAGGAGCTCAATCGCGAGGCCAATACCGTGGCCTCCAAATCGCTCTCGGCGCGCGTTTCGAGCGCCGCCGTCGGTCTCAAGGTGCTGATAGAACAGATGCGTGAACAGGTGCAAAACATTGAATAGCGATCCGCGCTTGGTCATACTGTCGGCCCCAAGCGGCGCCGGCAAGAGCAGTCTTGCCAAGGCCCTGGCCGCCGACCCGCGTTTCGGGATCTCGGTCTCGCATACGACGCGCGCCCCCCGCCCCGGTGAGCAAGACGGCGTGCATTACCATTTCGTGGATCATGCGGCGTTCGCGCGGCTAGTGGCCGAAGGGGCCTTTCTCGAGCATGCGCAGGTGTTCGGCAATCGCTATGGGACGACGCGCGCGGCGGTCGAATCCCTGCTGCGCGAAGGCCGCCATGTGATCCTCGACATCGACTGGCAGGGCGCCCGGCGCATCAAGGCGCTATGGCCCGAGGCGCTGGCGATCTTCATTTTGCCCCCCTCGCTTGCGGCCCTCGAGGCGCGGTTGCGCGGCCGTGGCCAGGACGATGAGTCGGTGATCGCCGAGCGCATGGCCAAGGCGCGCGCCGAGATCGCCCATGCCGGCGAGTTTGACCACGTCATCGTCAATGATGAGTTCGAAGAGGCGCTTGCCGATCTCAAGACGCTGATCGCCGAGGGCCGCCTGCGCCGGCCGCTGCGTTATGACCCCGGTCTTTTCTCTCCTACCGGCGCATGAGGCGATTTGCTAGACTTAAACATTGAGATTATGAGGAGTGGGTTATGGCCCGTATCACCGTTGAGGATTGTCTGGAACACGTCGAGAACCGCTTTCAGCTGGTCTTGGTGGCCGCGCGCCGCGCCCGCCAGCTGGCATTGGGGGCCGAGCCGTGCGTGCCGCGCGAGAACGACAAGCCGACGGTTTTGGCCCTACGCGAGATCGCCGAAGGTTATGTGACCAGCGCCATTTTGGACGATAATCCGGAGGCGGGCCTGGAGTCCGACGACGATGCCGTTTTATCCCTCGGAACAGGTGGCGCCCCCGCCGCAAGCCCCCCCACCCCCTGAGGGCGTGGGCCCGGGCGCCGCGTCATTTCACATAAGCGACCTGCTCGCCTTGCTCGAGGGCTACCTCGGGCGCGAGGAGGTGGCCATGGTCTACCGCGCCTATCTGTTCGGCGCGGAGGCCCACGAGGGCCAGAAGCGCCGTAGCGGCGAGCCCTACATCTATCATCCCCTGGAGGTCGCCCGGCTGTTGGCTGGATTGCGCCTCGACGCCACGTGCCTGACCGCCGCCATCCTTCATGACGTCATCGAGGATACCGGCCGGCACAAGGATGAGATCATCGCCCAGTTTGGCCAGGAGGCCGCCGACCTTGTCGATGGCGTAAGCAAGATCGGCCAGATAGAGTTCGAGAACAAAGAAGAAGAGCAGGCCGAGAATTTCCGCAAGATGCTGCTGGCGATGGCCCGCGACATCCGCGTCGTGCTCATAAAGCTCGCCGATCGTCTCCACAACATGCGTACGATCCGGGTCCTGTCGCCGGTCCGGCAGAAGGCCATTGCCCGCGAGACGCTCGACATCTACGCGCCGATCGCCAATCGGCTGGGTCTTCATAACTGGTCGGTGGAGCTCGAGGACCTGGCCTTCGCCATCCTCTATCCCTTGCGTTACCGCATCCTCCAGGAGGCGGTCCGCAAACGCCATGGCAACCGCAAGGCCTTGGTCGACAAGGTGCGGGTGGCGATCGTCGAGCAATTGCGGCGCGAGGGCTTGCCGGGCGACGTATCGGGGCGCGAGAAGAATCTTTACGGCATCTATAGCAAGATGCGCCAAAAAGGCCTGTCTTTCGAGCAGGTCTATGATCTGCTCGCGTTTCGCATCGTCGTCGACAAGGCCGATACTTGCTATCGGGCGCTAGGCGTCATCCATAATCTCTACAAACCCATTCCCGGTCGCTTCAAGGATTACATCGCGATCCCCAAGACCAACGGCTATCAATCGCTCCATACCGTGGTGTTTGGGCCGTTTGGAGTCCTGATCGAAGTGCAGATCCGCACCGAGGACATGCATAGGGTCGCCGAAAACGGGGTCGCCGCCCACTGGTTGTACAAGACCGGTGATGTCGGCATGCAAAAACGCGCCCTGCAATGGCTGCAGGGCCTGATGGAGACTCAGCAGCAGGCCGGCAACCCCCAGGAGTTCCTGGAGCACCTGAAGATCGACCTGTTTCCCGACGAGGTGTACGTTTTTACCCCCAACGGCGACATCAAAAAACTGCCACGCGGCGCCACGGTCATCGACTTTGCCTACGAGGTCCATACCGATATCGGCAAGCGCTGCGCGGGCGCGCGCATCAACCACCAGCTGGTGCCGATGCGCACGGTTTTGCGTAACGGCGACCATGTCGAGGTCATCACCTCGGCTTATAGCGCCCCGCACCCTTCGTGGCTGAATTCCGTCGTCACCGGCAAGGCGCGGCTGCACATCCGCAATTATCTGAAGAATCTGCGCCGCGACGAGGCCATCAGCCTGGGCGAGCGGTTCCTGGCAAAAGCCCTGCAATCGCTCGGTTTCATGGGCGAGGTCAGTGAGGAGGCCAAGAACGCGTTGCTTGCCACCTTGCACATGAAGAGCTGGCCGGACGTGCTTGCCGATATCGGTCTTGGGACGCGCATCGCGGCCGTGGTGGCGCGCCAGCTCCTGCCCGATGTGCCGGCGCCGTCGCTTGCCCCATCGCATGCCCCCGGCACGATCGCGATTCGCGGGACCGAGGGCGCGGTGGTAAATTACGCCAAGTGCTGCCGGCCCATCCCCGGCGACCCGGTGCTCGGTTTCCTGACCGCCGGCCGCGGCATCACCGTGCACACCGAGGACTGCCCTAATGTCGCCGAGTATCGCAAGCACCCGGAGAAGTGGATCGACATCCAGTGGGAGAGCGGCATAGAGGGATTCTGGCCGGTGGCCATCCGCGTGGAGGTCAAGAACCGCCGGGGGGTGCTGGCGACCGTGGCCGCCGCCATGTCCGAGATGGAAGCCAATATCGATACGGTATCGATCGATGAGCGTGACGGCCAGGATACCGCCATGGATTTTGTGATCGAGGTTCACAACCGCGTGCATCTTGCGCGCATCATCCGCCGGATCCGTTCGCAGGAAGCGGTGGTCCGCATCAACCGCAAACGAGGATAAGCATGGCCTTTCGTGTCATCGAGACCCCCGCCGCGCCGCGTGCGATCGGCACCTATTCGCAGGCCCTGAGATCGGGGTCCCTCGTGTTTCTCTCGGGGCAGATACCGCTCGATCCTGAAACCATGGCGATCGTGTCGAGCGATCCGCGTGCCCAGATCGTGCAGGTGTTCGAGAACCTGACGGCGGTGGTGGCAGCCGCCGGCGGCGAATTGCGCCACATCGTGAAGCTCTCGGTATTTCTCACAGATCTCGCGCATTTCCCGCTGGTGAACGAGGTCATGGCCGAGCGTTTCAAGCCCCCTTATCCAGCGCGCTCGGCGATCGGGGTCGCGGCGCTGCCGCGCGGCGCCCTAGTCGAGATGGATGCCATCCTCGATCTCGGCTGACGCGGCCGCTTTAGTTCCGTGCGAGCGACCGGTCACGGTGCTCCCGGGCATAGGGCCGGCGCTGGCCGAACGGCTTGCCCGCCTCGAGATCCGTACCGTGGGCGATCTCCTATTCCATCTCCCCGTACGCTACGAGGATCGTACCCGGGTCGTTCCCATACGCCAGGTGGCGGTCGGGCAGTCGGCCCTGGTCGAGGGCGAGGTCGTGGCCTCGGCGGTGGTCGGCCGCGCGCGCGCGTCGCTCGTTTGCGATCTGGCCGACGAAAGCGGGCGCATGGGGGTGCGGTTTTTTCATTTCTCCCCCGCGCAGCGCCGCAAGCTTGAGGTCGGGACACGCGTGAGCGTCTATGGCGAGTTGCGGCAGGGCCCCCAGGGCCCGGAGATGGTGCACCCGGAGTACCGCGGGGCGAGCGAGGTGTCCTTACGGGAGACCACGCTCACGCCGGTCTACCCGACGACCGAGGGCTTGAGCATGAACGCCTTGCGGCGCGCGGTCCGCGCGGCGCTGTCTTTCGCGTTGCCGGATCTCGCGGAGTATCTGTCCGAGGCGCTGCGACCGTCGGGCCTTACGCTTGCCACGGCCCTGCGGCTCTTGCACGGGCCACCCCCGGGCTTTGATCTCACGCCCGCGCGCGCGGTATTGGCTTTCGAAGAACTCGTCACCCATCATGCGCACCTGCTTACGCTTCGGCACGCGCAGGGGCGGTCCCTTGGCCGCAAATGCCGGGTGCCGGGACGCCTGCTTGCGCAGTTCCTCGAGACCTTGCCGTTTACGCCCACGCAGGCGCAAGCGACGGTGATCGCAATGATCCGCCGGGACCTCGAGGGCACACGGCCCATGCGCCGCGTGCTCCAGGGCGATGTGGGTTCCGGCAAGACCCTGGTGGCCGCCGCCGCCGCTCTCCTTGTCATCGAGGCCGGCTACCAGGTCGCGATCATGGCCCCGACCGAACTCCTCGCGCGCCAGCATCTCGAGACCTTCGGCAGCTGGATGCGGCCCCTCGGTATCGAACCGCTCGGGCTCATGCGCCTTCGCGTGGGCGCCGAGGCCAAGCGCGCGCAGGCCCGTGACCGAAAGACGCAGCTTATCATCGGCACCCAGGCGATGTTTCAGGAGGAGGTGGGCTTCGAGCGGCTGGGTCTTGTGATCATTGATGAACAGCACCGCTTCGGTGTCCACGAGCGCCAGGCCTTGACCGCCAAGGGGCGCTCGGGCGCGCGCCGCGCGCACTTGCTCGCCATGAGCGCCACCCCCATCCCGCGCACGCTCGCGCAAAGTGTCTATGCGGATCTCGATCTGTCGATTCTCGACGAGCGGCCGCCGGGTCGTGCCCCGGTCACCACTGTGGCGCTCGCCGAGACCCGCCGCGATGAGGTCGTGGCGCGCATGCGCGCGGCGTGCGTGAGCGGCGCCAAGGCCTATTGGGTCTGTGCGCTCATCGACGAAGGCGAGCAGGACCTGAAGGCCGCCGGTGTCCTTCATGCCGAGCTCGCCCGCGCGCTTCCCGGGGTCAATGTGGGCCTCATCCACGGGCGCATGAAGGCCGCCGACAAGGACCGGGCCATGGAGGACTTCGCGCGCGGTCCGGTGCAGGTGCTGGTGGCGACCACCGTGATCGAGGTGGGTGTCGACGTCCCGACCGCAAGCCTGCTCGTCATCGAGAATGCCGAACGCCTGGGACTTGCCCAACTCCACCAGTTGCGCGGACGCATCGGGCGCGGCGGCCTGCCCGGGCATTGCGTGCTGCTCTATAAGCCGCCATTGGGTGACATGGCGCGTTCGCGCATCGCCTGCCTGCGCGAGACCGACGACGGCTTTGTCATCGCCCGGCGGGATCTCGAACTGCGGGGCGCGGGCGAGATCTTTGGGGCCCGCCAGACCGGCCTCCCGGGCTTTCGCGTGGCCGATCTCATTCGCGACGAGGCTCTGCTGCCCATGGTCGCAAAGACCGCGGCCGCGTTGGTCCAGGGCGATCCCGCTCTGCTCTTGGGTCTGCGCCAACGCTGGCTGCGCGAGCGCCACGAACTTGGTTCGGCGTAAGCCATCCATCCATAGACTGAGAGCCATCCCCAAAGGGCTGTGTTCTGCAGTGGTCCGCCTGTCCGGTCCGCTCTTTAGACTGGACTTGCCCCCACCGTAGTAACGTCTCTTCCACGCAAGGTGCTGTGTTTCCAGGGGTTTTCTGGGATTTTGGGGGATTTTTGGGGGTTGATGTGGAGTCACAGATAGGTGGCATCATGGATCGCATACGCGTGCATAGGGCGTATATCATGCCTATGCCAAAGCGTACTGGCGCGGCATGCGTAGTCACAACGATGCCCCACTATAAGGGCCGGGTCTACCATTCCCATCTGCTGCGACGCAGCTACCGGGAAGGGGGTAAGGCCCGCAACGAGACGCTCGGTAACCTCTCGCACCTGCCCGAACCCCTCATTGCCATGATCCGCCGCAGCTTGCAGGGCGAGACCTTCGTGCCGCTCGCCGTGGCCTTCACGGTGCTGCGCTCACAGCCTCACGGGCATGTTGAGGTAGCACAGCGGATGATGGAGCGTCTGGGTATAGCCACACTGATCGCCAGCAAGCCCTGTCGGGAGCGGGACATCGTACTCGCCCTGATCGCCGCACGGATCGTGGACCCCCAGACCAAACTTGCCACCACCCGCTCCCGGGCGGCCACGACGCTGGCCGACATTTTTGGTGTTACTGAAAGCCGATGAGCAGGACTGTACTGCCTTAGATTGCTGAGGTTTAAGCCGGGTGGGTTAGGTTAAGCGAGGCCATGACAGACGAGTTTACGTTCTTGCCGTGGGATGGGGTGGTCCAAGCGGACTAAAGCGCTGTATTTTACGACGATGTAAATTCCCATAACCGGGTGACCGTCGGATTTTTGTAACATATTTATCGGAACGGACCACAAATTGGTTCAGCGCGATTTGCCATGACAAAAATGCTTGCACATCTCACGATACGCAAGGTTTGGGATCACGTTTAGCGCAAACGGTCTAGCCGTAAAGATGAGCGATATTCAAGGGGCGATCAACGCTAGTCTCGGGAAATAGGTCCTGTACCGCTGGGCGTCACGGGTCAGCAGCACCATCCCATGGATCGCCGCGTGCGCACCGATGTAAAAATCCGGGAGAGGCGAGCGGCGTTGGCCTCCAGAGTGGCGATATTGGAGAAAACATTTTCCTGCAAGAAATCCCGCCTCCCAGGGCAGGGGATCTCGCCGGAAAAATCCGAGCGGCACAGCTTGATCAAGGTCTTCAATCCGATCGAAACCGATAGATATTTCGCTGTAAATGATCGGATTGATGGCGAGTAAGTGCCCCTCGGCTAGCCGCTCCAGTTGGGCGGCTGACCATTCGTACCATTGGGGGTCCTCGGTGACCACATCCAAAATGACGTTGCTATCGACCAGGACGGAGTCCATGAGCGGATTCCCTCAGGCGCCACGAGTCAAGGCCATGATTTCGTCGGTGCTAAGACGCGTGGTTGCCTTGCCGCGCATGATCGTAAGCAGCTTACGCCCGCGATGCGCAGTTTTCTCGGCCTTCCTTACGATGACGGTGCGACCCCGTACAACGAACTCCACCTCGGTGTTGGGCAGAAGGCCGGCCTTGAGCCGGATGTCGACGGGGATGGTGACCTGACCTTTGCTAGTAATTCGCATGACGATCTCCTCGTAAGGGCGTATTCAGCGTATTACTTCTGAGAGTAATACTCTCTACGATGTCGGTCAAACACCGCATGAAGACCGTCGCTCGCCGTCTTGTTTTTCCTTCCGCCACGCCCATCGGTATGGCGCTCCCGCCGACTACTCTCGCCGAAGAGCGCGCCCGATGACGCCCCAACCCCCCTGATCACCGGCGGTGGCGCAATGTGGGGCGCTCCTGCAGACGGTCGCCCGGGTCGCAACGGCGTTCGGTCAAGGGGTGGACCATTTCCTGATCGTCGCCCTTTAAGTTCGGTCAACTTAAGCTCGATTGGCCCCACGCAAGATCATCGTCGTCGTGCCGCTCACGGTATTTTGTCACAAAGACCCAAGTGAACATGCGGGTTAAATGTGATGCCCGCTATCTCTTATGCCAAACGCCGAACACCTTGGAGCGCAATAAATAGTGCGACTCGCAATTCGGTGAATAACGGGGCTGTTCGGGGAACGTTTCTTCCTGTCGCGGGAATGGCGTGGGCTTAAAAACGCGAGGGGCGCGGAGGCGATGAGCGCGTCTTTGGGGTCTTGCATGTGCCGTCGCCATGAGATGGCTCGGCGCGGGCCGAGAGCTCGCGATGGCTTCGGGTCTCGCGGGGCTTTATGCGCTACAATGCGACGTTTTTAAGGTCCCGGTCCGGGGACGCGGGTGTTGGGGGCGGATGATGGCGGCAGGTGGTGAGGGGGCGAGCCGGGTAGGCGGGTGGGCGCGATGGGGGGTCTATATGCGTCTCATGCGGCTGCATCGCCCCATCGGCAGTCTGCTCTTATTGTGGCCCACGCTCTGGGCGTTGTGGCTTGCCGGCCGGGGCCACCCGGATCCGGTTCTGGTCGCCGTATTTGTGGCAGGCGTGTTCATCATGCGTTCGGCGGGCTGCGTCATCAACGACTACGCGGACCGCGATTTCGATGGGCATGTCTGGCGCACCCGCGAGCGGCCGATCGCCTCCCAAGAGGTCAGTCCGCGCGCCGCCCTTGTGTTGTTTGCGGGCCTGTGTGGGCTTGCCGCGATGCTCGCCTTCTGGCTCAACACCTTTACGATCGAGCTCTCGGTCGTGGCGGTGGCGCTCGCCGCCTCCTATCCGTTTCTTAAGCGCTTCACGCATCTCCCGCAGGTCTATCTGGGGCTCGCCTTTGGCTGGGGTATTCCCATGGCGTTTGCCGCGCAGACCGGCCATATCCCGCCGATGGCCTGGGTGCTGTTGGCCGCCAACGTGGCGTGGACGGTGGCCTATGATACCGCCTATGCCATGGCCGACCGCGACGACGACCTGAAGATCGGGGTCAAATCGAGCGCCATCCTCTTCGGACGCTGGGACCGGGCCATGGTAGCCTTGAGTCACGCCGTCGCCTTGGGTCTTTTGTATGTCGTCGGAGTGATGGCGCATCTCGGTCCCGTGTACGATGGCGGCCTTACGGTGGCCATGGGGTTTGCGCTTTACGAGCAGGGTCTGCTGCGCGACCGCAAACCCGTGGACTGCTTTCGGGCGTTTCTCAACAACAACTGGTTCGGCGGCAGCGTCTTCGTGGGCCTGGTCGCCGCTTATCTCGGGAGGTCATTGTGAAACTCTACGGTCATGCCACGTCGCCTTATGTGCGCAAGGTGCGTATCGCCCTGCGTGAAAAGAACATCCGTTTCGAATGGATCGAGGAGAGCCCGCACGATGCCGGCAACCACATCGTGGCGCTCAATCCGCTCGGCAAGGTCCCGGTCATAGAGACCGACGATGGTCAGGTCTTTTTCGACTCGGCGCTCATCATTGAGTATATCGATACCCTCACGCCCGAGCGTCTGATCCCGGGGACAACGCCCGAGCGCCTGCGGGCCTTGTTGTGGAACACGCTTGGCATGGGTCTTGTCGATGCCACGGCCGCCCGTCTTCTGGAGGGTAGACGCCCGGCGCCGCAGAAGTCACAAGAGTTCATCGCTCGCCAAGAGGACAAGATCGCGCGCGCGCTCGCCTGGGCGGACAAGGCGGATCGGGGCGCTGCCTATCTCGTGGGGGAGCGCTTTAGTATCGCCGATCTCGGATTGGCGCTGGCGCTCGAGTATATCGACTTTCGTTATCCGCACGACTGGCGCGGCAAGCATCCGCGGCTCGCGCGCTGGCTTGCCGGCATCAGCACGCGCGGCTCGTTTGCCGAGACCGTACCTCCGGGGATGGAGAAGGCGCTGGACGCGCCGCACTGACGGCATCGCTTGTGATCGCGGCGGCCATCCTGCTTGCCGCCCTGCCGGTCATCCTCGCGGGGGCTCAGCTTTTCACAAACGCAATCGAGCATGTGGGGGCGGCATTTGGGGTGTCGGAGGGCGTGACGGGATCGCTGCTTGCGGCGATCGGCACCGCTTTGCCGGAGACCGCGGTACCCTGTCTCGCATCCTTGGCGCCCGGGGCCGGCGAGCGGTTGGCGGTGGGCGCGATCCTTGGCGCGCCGCTTTTGCTCTCGACTTTGACGCTGGGTGTCATGGGCGCCGCCGCCTGGCAAAGTCGCGGTCTGTCGGCCGTACTGACCCCCGAACGCGCGGGCCTTAACCGCGATCTCGACTGGTTTCTGGGGCTCTACATGCTCGCTCTGGGGGGTCTTTTCCTCCCCTCGGGTCCCTGGCGGCAGGTGTGGGCCATGGTCCTGGTGGCCGGGTACGCCGGCTATGTGACGGTGACGCTGCGCGCCTCCCGGGCGCTGGTCGCCGCCGGCCACGAAACCGCTGTGCCCGCCCGGCTGTATCTGGCGCGGCTGGGCTTCGGGCGCTTCCCGGGCGTGCGCTCTATCCAGTTATTGCTGGGGCTTGCCGGTATCGTCGCCGGTGCCCAGGGTTTCGTGACGGGTATCGAGCGGCTGGGGCCGCGGCTTGGCGTCTCGGTGCTCGTATTGGCGCTTGTCATCGTGCCGATCGCGACCGAACTTCCGGAGAAAATCAATAGCGCCTTGTGGGTCCGGCGCCGCCGGGACACTTTAGCGTTTGGCAACATCTCAGGCGCGCTCGTGTTCCAGGGGAGCCTGTTGCCGGCCCTCGGGCTCACCCTCACGCCCTGGCGTCCGAGCGCGCTTTTGCTCGCCACCATGCTGGTCACGATCGCAGGCGCCGGCATGTTGCGCCTGCGCCTGCGGCGCGCGGCGGCCATCCGCCCTTATCACATGCTGGCCAATGGCCTTCTCTACGCCGCCTTTCTCGGTTATCTTCTCGTGGCATGAGCCTCTATGCCGTGCTCGGCCATCCCATAGATCACAGCCTGTCACCACGTATTCACGAGGATTTTGCCGCCTTGACCGGCCGCATCGTGCGCTATGAGCGCCGGGAGGTCCGCGCCGGGGGGCTTGCGCAGGCCTTGTCGGCCCTGGCGGCGGAGGGCGGGCTCGGGGCGAATATCACTGTGCCCTTGAAGGGCGAGGCCTTTGCTTTGGCCGCGCGCACCTCGGCGCGGGCGCTGCGCGCGCGGGCCGTCAACACGCTGTCCTGGGAGAACGGGGTGTGGATCGGGGACAACACCGACGGCCTGGGCCTCGTGCGCGACCTGACACACAATCTCGGCTGGCCGTTGCGCGATCGCCGTGTGTTCCTCATCGGCGCCGGCGGCGCCGCCCAGGGGATCGTCGGCCCCTTGCTGGACGCCGGGATCGCGACCCTCACTCTCTTCAATCGCACGCCCGAGCGGGCCCGCGAGCTGGTCGTGGCCTGCGCGGACGCGCGCGTCCATATGGCGACTACCGGGCCGGCTGCGGGGCCGCCCTATGATTTGGTGATCAATGCCACGGCCGCCGGTCTGTCCGGCGCCCTGCCGGCCTTCCCCGATGGTCTGTTCGAGGGCGCGATGGCCTATGACTTGATGTATGGCCCCAAGGCCCGCGCGTTCCTGTCCCATGCCCGCGCCCACGGCGCGCGCGCCGCCGAAGACGGTCTGGGCATGCTGGTCGAGCAGGCCGCCGAATCGTTTCGGCTGTGGCACGGCGTGCGGCCACCCACGGCGCCGGTGCGCGCCCGCCTGCGGGCTTGGCTGGGCGGGTATGAGCTTTAAGCCGCGCGGCCGCGCGAGGCAGAGGGGTCGGGACGGCCGGTCGTGTTAAAGTAGCGGCATGACCCTTGAAGGAGCGCCGATGGCAAACGATAACCCGCTGCTGGTTCTCGATGGCCTGCCGCGGTTTGCGCATATCGAACCCGCGGATGTGATGCCGGCGCTCGACACCATGCTTGCCTCCCTGCGCGCGCTCGTCGAGGAGCGCCTGGCGCGCGCCCCGGCACCGGATTGGGATGATACCGTCGGGCCGCTCGAGGTGGCGGAGGCGCGCCTCAAGCGCTTTTGGTCGCCGGTCGCGCACTTGAATGCCGTGGCCGACAGCCCGGCGCTGCGCGAGGCTTACAACGCCGGTTTGGGCCGCTTGACGAGCTATCAGACCGGTTATGCCCAGGACCCGCGCCTCTACCGCGCCTATCAGGCGGTGGCCGAGGGGCCGGCCTTCGCGGGTCTGAGCGAGGCCCGCCGCAAGGTCGTGACGAATGCTTTACGTGACATGCGGTTGTCGGGCGTGGCCCTGCCGGCCACCCCCAAGGCCCGGTTCAAGGCCATTCAAGAGCGGCTGTCCGAACTTGCGAGCCGTTTCGAGCAAAACGTCCTCGATGCCACCGATGCCTTCAGTCTCGTCATCGAGGATGAGGCGCGGCTCCAGGGCATCCCGGCCACGGTGCGGGCCCAGGCGCGCGCCGAGGCGCAGAGGCGGGGGCGCGACGGCTTCCTGTTCACCCTGCAGGCCCCGAGTTACATACCGGTCATGACCCACGCCGAGGATCGCGCCCTGCGCCGGGAGCTCTACGAGGCCTATGTCACGAGGGCCTCGCAGGCCGCGTGCGGGCGTTACGACAACACCGCCCTGGCCGAAGAGATCCTGGTGCTGCGTCAAGAGATGGCGGCACTCCTCGGCTACCCCCATTATGCGGATTATTCGCTCGCGACCAAGATGGCGCGGGATGCCGCCGAGGTCGAGACTTTTCTCACGGATCTCGCGCGCCGCGCGCGACCCGCGGCCCTGAAGGAGCTTGCGGACCTCAAGGCCATGGCGCAGGCCGATGGGGTCGCCCTCGAGGCGTGGGACACGGCCTATTACAGTGAGCGGCTAAAGGAGCGGCGCTACCAGTTTTCGGAGGAGGACCTGCGGCCCTATTTCCCGCTGCCACGGGTTCTCGAGGGGCTTTTCACACTCACCGAGCGCCTCTACGACGTCCGTATCCGCGAGCGTCAAGGTGTCGAGGTCTGGCACCCGGACGTACTTTTCTACGAAATCACGGATCCCGACGGCACCTTGCGCGCGCAGTTCTATCTGGATCTCTACGCGCGTGAGCGTAAGCGCGGGGGGGCGTGGATGGACGAGTGCTGCGTGCGCCAGGGATACCCGGCGCCCAGCCTGCCGGTCGCCTATCTGACATGCAACTTCTCGGCGCCGGCCGCCGACCATCCCTCCTTGCTGCGCCACGACGAGGTCGAGACCCTGTTCCACGAATTCGGTCACGGCCTGCACCACATGCTCACCCGGGTTGATGAGCCGGCGGTGTCGGGGATCAACGGCGTGCCCTGGGACGCAGTCGAGCTCCCGAGCCAGTTCATGGAAAATTTCTGCTGGGAGCGTGATGTCATCGACCTCATCGGCGGGCATTACCGCACCAAGGCGCCGGTCCCCGCGGACCTCTTTGCGCGACTGCGCAAGACGCGGACCTTCCAGGCCGCCCTGCAGATGCTGCGCCAGGTGGAGTTCGCGCTGTTTGATATCCGCCTGCATGCCGGCTTCGATCCCGCCACCGGGGGCGTTCATGCGCTTCTCGACGCCGTGCGTGACGAGGTGGCGGTCCTGAAGCCGCCGGCCTTCAACCGCTTCGAGAATAGCTTCACCCATATCTTTGCCGGCGGCTATGCCGCGGGCTACTATAGCTACAAGTGGGCCGAGGTGTTGTCGGCCGACGCCTTCGGTCCCTTCGCCGAGCGCGGCGTGTTCGATCGCGCGACGGGTTTGGCCTTTCTCCATAACATCTTGGAGCGAGGGGGCGAGGCCGACCCGCGTGACCTGTTCGCGCGGTTCCGGGGCCGCGCGCCGCGCATAGACGCGCTCCTCAAACAAAGCGGACTCTACGAAACGGAGGAAAGCGCATGACGCGATGGATGGCAGCCGTGGGTGTCGTAATGCTCGTGGGGGTGGCGCATGCCGCCACCTTGTATCGCTGGGTGGAGCCGGATGGGGTCGTCACTTACCAAAATACCCCACCCCCGCCCTCCGCCACCCATGTGCGGGTGATGCATATGGGCAGTCACACCTCGCCTGCGGCGGTGCGCAAGGCGGTAAGCCTCATGCATCCCGTCGTTTTGTATAGGGCGCCGCATTGCGCGCCCTGCCAGCAGGTGAGCGCGTACCTGCGTCGTCGCGGGGTCCCGTTTCGGGCGGTGGACGTATCGCGCGGCCAATCGGTCCTGCGGGCCATGAAGAAGAAGACGGGATCGACAACGGTGCCCACGGTCATGGTCGGCAAGCAGATTCTGGTCGGTTACATCCCCTCGGTCTTGAAAAACGAACTCACGGCCGCCGGTTACCCCAAGGCCCGCTAAGGATCGGCCGCCTGCGCGCGGCGGGTGGGTGGGGATGCATGAAAATCGCGACCTGGAACGTGAATTCGCTGCGCGTGCGTCTGGCGCAAGTCGAGGCGTGGCTAGACTGGGCGGCGCCGGATATCCTGTGCCTGCAGGAGACCAAGGTGCAAG
>JAKARW010000004.1:25295-28860 GCA_021819125.1 Pseudomonadota bacterium
GGGTGGGGATGCATGAAAATCGCGACCTGGAACGTGAATTCGCTGCGCGTGCGTCTGGCGCAAGTCGAGGCGTGGCTAGACTGGGCGGCGCCGGATATCCTGTGCCTGCAGGAGACCAAGGTGCAAGACGCGGATTTCCCGCGGCAGGCGTTCGCCGCGCGGGGCTACGAGGTGGTCTTCCATGGCCAGCGCACCTATAACGGCGTCGCCATCGCCGCCCGTGGACCGTTGACTGATGTGGCCTGCGGGCTTGCCGATTTCACCGACGACGAGTGCCGCGCCCTTTCGGCCACATATCGCGGCGCGCGCGTGGCAAGTCTCTATATCCCCAACGGCACCGCCATCGATTCCCCCCGCTACCCCTATAAGCTCGGCTGGCTTGCGGCCCTCAAGGACCAAAGCCGCGCATGGCTTGCGCAAAACCCGGCCCTGATCCTGGCCGGTGACTTCAATATCGCCCCCGCGGATCGCGACGTCTATGACCCGGTGGCCTGGGAGGGCGCGGTGCTGGTGAGCGCGCCCGAGCGCGCGGCCTTTGAGGCCCTGATCGCGACGGGGCTTACCGATGCGCTCGGTACCTTGGCCGGCACGGGGCGTGACTTTAGTTGGTGGGATTACCGGGCGGCGGCCTTCCGGCGCGACCAAGGTCTGCGCATCGACCACATTTTGCTCGGCGCGCCGCTTGCCACGGCGTTTGTGCGCGGCTTTGTGGATCGTCGGGCGCGCGCCCACGCGCGGCCCTCGGATCACGCCCCGGTCATGGTCGAGGTCGCCTGGCCATAATCTCGTAAGCCCCCTCTGTATCGCGAACGATACATAGACCACTCACCTTAAAGCTCTTGTCATAAGCCCATTCTTCAGAGTTTATGCGGCCGGCGCTTCCCTCCTTGGTGTTCCATAAACGAGACATCCGCGCCGTGCTCCCTGCGGCTACCCGGGCTTTCCCGGTGGCAGGCTTACACTTCAACCCGCGCCCGCTTCCCCAAAGCCCTACACGCGGGCCGTCGTGTTTTGAGAAGTCTTTATGGTTCAGCTTGTTAGGAAACAGTCCCGCCTGCTGGCATGGTTCTTGTTACTACCCCTCGCGTACATGGGGCGGCCCAAACTTCATGCCGCCGAATATTTTGTTATTGCAGGGACATCATCATGAAGCGCGCCGCCCTTGTTGTCGTTATGTGTGCGGTCCCGCTGTTTGCGGCAACCCGGGTGTGGGCGGCGAATCCGCCGACGGTCGTCAACGCCGCTTCGCTCAGTGGCTCCGTGCTCGCCGCCGGCCGGGGGGTCGCTGCGGTCAACGAGGCGGCGGGCCAAGGCAACGTCCAGGCCAACAGCGATGCCATCGCCAACGGCGGTCAGGCGCGAGCGAGGGTCCATCAGCGCTTGACCGGCACGGCCGCCGGCGCCGCCGCGGATTCCGCAAGCCTGCGCGGCGAGGCGTTCGCGCGTTTCTCGGGGATCTTGAACGTGAATCAGGCGGCCGGCAGCGACAACCTCGAGGCCAACACCGTCACGGTCGGGCGCTCGCTTCACCGCCTGAGCCTCGATCAGCTGACGCGTATCGCGCCGCCTGTCAAACAGATTAATCATGCGCCCCTGTCGGCGTCGGCCGGCGGCCGGCGCACGGTGACGGTGGCCGATAACGCCTTAAAGGGCGTGACCGGGATCGCCCAGGTAAGCCAGGCGGCGGGTTCCGAAAATAGCTTAAGCAACAGCGTCACGCTCAACATATCCGCGGGCATACGCCCGTAGGGGTGCAAAACCCGGCTTGATACAAAGGTATTATTCCGTTAACACGAAAAGGAGAGGTGTATGGCAACTCAGTGGAAATTTCGTACCATAGTGGCGGCTGTGGGCATGGCTCTCATCGCCCCGGTGGCCATGGCCAAGACGACCGGCCAGGCCCAGGCGACCGCAAACAGCAGCCAGGTGGCCGCCGGCTCCTTCGATTTCGCCGTAGGCTCGACCAATAGCGCCACGATCAATAAGCACGTCCTGCAAAACGCCAAGGGCAACATCGGCGTCAATATCGCCGCGGGCGCCGGCAACATGCAGGTGAACAACACCGACATCGCGCTTGCCAACGGCGCGCTCACGAAAAAGACCAGCACCTCGTCTTTGGTCGAAAATACGCAGTGGAGCAACATCTTCTCGTTGAGCCTGTCCGCGGACGTCACCAACAACGCCTCGGCCTCGAATCACGTCCTGCAGAACGCCTCGGGCAACATCGGGTTGAACGTCGCCGCGGGCGCCGACAACATGCAGGCCAACAACACCGCGCTAAGCCACGCCCTGGGCGTGCTGCCAAGCGGCCAGGCCTCGTCCATGATCGAAAGCACTCAGGTCTCCGGGCCGTGGGCGCTTGCTTTGGCGGGGGACAATAACGACACGGCGGCGCTTTCAAACCACGTCTTGCAGAACGCCTCCGGCAATATCGGCGCCAATATCGCCGCGGGCGACGGCAACATGCAGGCCAACGGTCTTGCGGTGTCCTACAACCGCGGCGGGCTCGACGCCTATGCCGGGGCAGGCAGCTATCAGGGAGCGATGTTGGTGGGCGCGCTTGCCATGGGGGCCGACAACGACGCCACGCTCTCAAACCACGTCTTGCAGAACGCCTCCGGCAATATCGGTGTCAACGTCGCCGCAGGCGAGCAGAACATGCAGGAAAACGGCCTGTCGATCGCGACCGCGAAGGCCGTCTACCCGTACTCGCCGACCACCGCCACCGGGTCTAGCATGGCGCAGATCGCCAATGGGCAAAGCAGCCTGGTTGCCGGTAGCCTCACCATGGGCTCGGACAACGATGCGGGCCTGTCAAACCATGTCTTGCAGAACGCCTCCGGCAATATCGGCGTGAACGCCGCGGCCGGCACGCAGAACATGCAGGCCAACAACACGGCGGTGGCTCTGGATTGGTCGACGCGCTCGGGAGGTGAGGCGATGTCTGGCATCACCAATAACCAGAACGCCGGGCCTGTGGTCGGTTCCATCAGTCTCTATGGGGACGACGACGCCTCCATCACCAATCATGTGTTGCACAACGCAAGCGGCAATGTGAACGTCAACGTCGCCTCCGGCGCCGACAACATGCAGGAAAACGGTCTGGCGTCGACCTTCAATAACGCCGGCGCGGTGGCCACCGCGGCGATCGACAACGATCAGGGGACCGGCTTCTATGGCAGCGGACAGTGGTCGTGGAGCGTGGGGAGCGCCGACCATGCTTATCTGAGCGGGCATGCCCTGCAGAACGCCTCCGGTAACGTGGGGGCGAATGTGGCCGCGGGCGAGTGGAACGAGCAGGCCAATAACCTCTCGATCGCCTATGCCGCGGGCCCGGTTGGTAGCACCACGACCGCGACCGCCACCATCGCCGGCAATCAGGCGACCACCTTCTATTGGCCGTCGATCGCAGTCGACCGGATGGGCGCCATGACCGCCTCGCTGTCGGATAAGGTCCTGCAAAACGCCACGGGTAACGTCGGGGTAAACGTCGCCTCGGGCCTGCAGAACGTGCAGGCGAACAACACCGCGCTCGCCCAAGGCTGGGGCACGGGTAATGGCGACA
>JAKARW010000004.1:28960-59886 GCA_021819125.1 Pseudomonadota bacterium
TCGCTGTCGGATAAGGTCCTGCAAAACGCCACGGGTAACGTCGGGGTAAACGTCGCCTCGGGCCTGCAGAACGTGCAGGCGAACAACACCGCGCTCGCCCAAGGCTGGGGCACGGGTAATGGCGACATGGACGCCGACAACACCGGTGGGCCGGCCACGGCTATGATCACCGGGACGCAGAGATCGGGGCCCTACTCGTTTGCGGCCGATCAGGGTGCGACCAATAGCGCGAGCGTCGCCAATCATGTCCTGCAAAACGCCTCCGGCAACATCGGCGCGAATGTCGCGGCCGGTATGCAAAACATGCAGAGCAACGACTTGGCCTATGCCTTCAACCAGGCCGGCAGCAATGCGGTGGCGGTAAGTCAGGTCTCGCAGGCGTCGATGGGCGCGATCGCCGCCGATAGGCCGGTGAGCTTTTTCTACAGCCTCCCGACGGTCAACACCGCGAGCGTGTCGAACCATGTGATGCAAAACGCCACGGGCAATGTGGGGCTAAACGTCGCGGCCGGTGCGGCCAACATGCAGCGCAACACCTTGACCATAGCGGACGCGGACTAAGATCCGCACACAGGGCGGGGGTATGACCCCCGCCCGTTTTTCTTACAGGGTGGAAATATGTCGTACCGTCTCTCATTATGCCTGCTCGGGCTTATGTGCCTTCCGATCTGGGCGCGCGCGGGGACGGTGATTATCAACGGATTCGGGGGCGTGCCGCTCATTACGCACGTCACCAGCATGCAAGGCCTTAAGTTTCAGTCGGTGGTGCGGCAACGCACCGACTACAGCTGCGGGGCGGCGGCGATCGCGACCTTGGCCGATTACGCCTACGGCCGGCATCTGACCGAGAATCAAGTGATCGTCGGCATGCTCAAGGTCAGTAACCGCAAGGTGGTTCAGCAAAAGGGCTTTTCGATGCTCGACATGGCGCGCTATGTGACACAACTCGGGCTTCATGGGGCCGGATACAAGGTGCCGCCGACGCTGCTAACGAAGCTTCGGGTGCCGGTGGTGGTACTGCTCGATATTCAGGGGTATGAGCATTTCGTGGTGTTGAAGGGGGTGGTGAACGGCCGCGCCTATCTCGCCGATCCGGCGCTCGGAAATCGCAGCCTTTCGATGCGGCGTTTCGTGAAGGATTGGGATGACGTGGTATTCATCGTCATGGGCCCGCACTACGACTCGCGCACGCCGTTGCGCGAGGGTCTTAGGGCCATGCGCGTGCACGGGCTCATGACCGACGTGGAGCGTGATGAGACACGCAACCTACGGGAGTTCGGGGTCATACCGGCGACCAATTTCTAACCGAGCATTTTGGATGATCAGGATACGAAGGAGTGGTATGGACACAAACGGGCAGGGGATTCGTGGTGTTCGGGGCGCGGCGCGGCTCGTGGTGGCGGGGGCGTTGTGCGTAAGCGCGATGGCCGCGCGCGCCGAGACCTTGCGCGGACACGATGTCAGTCTCATAGCAGGACGATCGCCGCTATCGGCGCAGGTGTTGGCGGGCTTGCGCGGGCGCTATGTGGCGCCGGGGGGTGTGGTGTATTTCGGTCTCGAGATCGTCAGTCGCTGGACGCAGGCCGATGGGGCGGGACTTTCCGTAGGTACGAACCTGAACCTTGCCGTGGACGGCCACGGGCGCCCGCACCTTTCCGTGGGCAGCTTTTCCGCAGAGACTGAGGGCACGGGGGGCGCGAGTCCCTCGGCTAGCGGGACTATAACGGGCAACCCGATCGCGGGGGTCGACGGTATCGGCCAGGGCATACAGACGACCGGTGATGGTAACGTCATACGCAACGCCGCCGCGATCAACGTGGTGGCCGGCGGGCCCAATGGGCCGGGCCCCGGATCCTCCGGGGTCCGAAACCTGGCGGTGGCGGGCGGCGGCGGCCAGGGCAGCGTCGTGTTCCATCCAGACTCCGTGACCGTGGCCGTCAATGTCCCAGGACAGGGCATCATCGAGCAGACGCTCGGGGTCCAGGGGCTGGCGCAAAGCGCGCAGGTCCTGTCGAGCGCGAACAATATTCTAAATCAGATGAGTTTGAGTGTCGGGTTCGCGCACACCGGCGGCTTTTCGGCCGCGCAGGTGGGCACGATCCTTGGGGCCATGAAAGGGCTCTGACGGATTGAGGTAGGAGGTCGAGCCCCCGTAGAGGGGCCGGCCATGGCCACAGGGATCTTTGGATAAAAGCATGTCTTGCCAAACAGCGGGGGACGCGGCGCGCAAGCGCCGTAGTAGGGGGGCGGCGTGTCCCGACAACAATGAGACGATGCGGGTCTTGGTGTTGACAGGCACGCGGCCGGACATCATCAAGAGCGCGAGCGTCGTTCATGCCCTTGAGGCCGCCGGCTGTCAGACTTTCCTCGTTCATAGCGGACAACACGAGGCGACGGTGCCGGCCCTCTACCGGTTTCTCGAGATGCGCCCGTTCGCCACGGTGCGCTTAGGCGCGCGCGGATCGCGGCTTTCGCAATTGCAGGCGCGGCTCCTCGATGCACTCGAGCCGGTCATGGCGCGCGTCGCACCCGATGCGGTCGTAGTCCAAGGCGACACGACCACCGCGCTTGTGGGCGCGCTTCTTGGTTTCTACCACCATGTGCCGGTGGCGCACGTCGAGGCGGGGCTGCGGTCCCGCGACTGCAGCGAGCCGTTTCCCGAGGAGCTGAACCGGCGGCTTATCACGCGCATCGCCACCTGGCATTTCGCGCCCACGCCGCTTGCCGTCGCCACCCTACGTCGCGAGGGCATCCCGCTCAAGGCCATCACCATGACCGGAAATACCGTGGTCGATGCCGCGCTCTTTGGCTACCGTCGCCTGGGGCCACGCGTTTTGGCACCCGGCGCACCGCGTCTTATCGTGGTCACGGCCCATCGCCGGGAGAACTGGGGGGCGGGTATCGAAGAGATCGGACGGGGCGTGCGCCGCGTCGTCGAGCGATTCGCCGATGTCACGGTGCTCTGGCCGCTTCATGCCAATCCCGAGGTGGCGGCGGCCGTCCGGGCGGTATGGAGCGGGCTTGCGCCGGATGTAAGCCGGCGCGTGCGCCTCACAGATCCCCTCGCCTATCCGGAGATGTTGCAGGCGCTGCGCGATGCGTGGCTGCTTGTGACCGACTCCGGCGGACTGCAGGAAGAGGCCGTGACCGCGCGCGTCCCGGTGCTCATCACCCGCCGCCAGACGGAACGCCCCGAGGTCTTGACCTGTGGGGCCGGACGGCTGGTGGGCGCCGACGCCGGACGTCTGGAGACGGAGATCGCACGCCTTTATCGGTCGACCGCGAAATGGGAGGCCATGCGCCCCACGCGCTCGCCTTTTGGGGATGGGCGCGCCGGTCGGCGCATTGCCGCGGTCCTCATGAGGTCGCGGGCCGCTTCGGGGCGCGCGCCAAAGCGCCATGCCGCAGACGGTGGTGTGCGTACCGCGGTGGCGTCATGAGCGTCCGACGAAATAGCGATTGGCGATGTCTGGTCGCAATGCTTGCGGCCCTGGTTCCCGGCCTAAGCCAGGCCCATGGCTGGGTTGGTGTCGGCGGCTCGTATTATCGCTTGACGCAAGGCTATGGGCATTTCGAAGGCGCCTACGCCAAGGGGGTGTTCGGCGAGGGATCGCGCACCATCTGGGATTGGGAGCTCGACCATGGGCGCACGTTTGGCTATGAGGAAAGCTATGGGGTCCTCGGCGTCACGCAGACCTTCGCCCCGCGATGGTATGGCTACCTGAGTGTGGCCGCGAGCACGAATTCGGATGTCGTGCCGCAAGACCGGGTCGATGCCAGCCTCTCCTATAAGGCGCTTCCCGACAAGCGCCTGGTGGTCACGGGCGGCTATACCGGCCTGCGTTTTCGCGATGGCCACGACGACCGCAGCGCCTGGACGAACCTCACCGCCTATCTCCCGGGATACTGGGTGGCGATGGCCGGCCATGACTGGGCGACGAGCAATCCCGGTTCCGTGGAGGCCCAGAGGAGTTTCGCGGCCGTGGGTTATGACCATAGCGGCCAGACTGCGCTCACCTTGCGCTACGGATGGGGGGCCGAGGCCTATCTCCCGATCGGCGCGAACGTCGCGCTGGTCGATTTTCGCAGCGAAACGACATCCTTTACCTGGCGGCAATGGCTCGGGACCGATTGGGGTACGGACCTCTTCGTAGAGCGATTCGCAAGCCCTTATTATCGGCAGATCGGAGGATCCATCGGTGTCTTCTATCATTTTTGATGAAACGCCCGATGCGCGCGCGGACGCGCGCGTCGCGGGGTGGCGGGGTGGCCTCATCCCCCCTCACAGGGGACTACGCATCATGCCCCATGAGCGTACGCGGCAGGCGCTCGCCTTCGTTCTGGGCCCGGTCTTTGCGCTCGCCGTGGCGTTGGCGACCCGTCCGATCATCCTCCCGCTGTGGGCGGCCATCGAGCGGTTTTGGTGCACCCAAGCCGCGCCGGCCGTGGGCGTCATGCGCCTGTCCTATGCCCTGCCCTGGGGGATAAGGCTTGCGATCCCGGTGCCCGATCTCGGTGCAACCGGCCCCTCGCGCGCGGCGTGGATCGTGAGTGCGGTGCTGGTGGGGGTCACGCTGCTCATGGCCACGCTCCTGCGCCGCCGTCATCTGCCGCTATCGCTGGCCCTTTTCACCCTGGCGGCGGTGTTTGCCGTCGGTGCCGCGGGGTTTACGCCGCTGCTTGCCCCCTTTCCGTACAGCATCCCAGGCTACATCCAGTCCATGCTGCTCATGGGGCTTACCCTCATGTTCATGACCCCACTTTTGCTCATGGCGATTTACTACCCGCTCAATTTCAGTCTGAGCAAGAAGCTCACCCTCACGCTCCTTGCGCTCGCATGGCTTGCGGTCGTTTTGCCCTGTCAGTTCTGCCTTCAGGCATTCGTGATCAGTGAGCTCGGCCTGATCGCCCTGCCCACCCTTTTTCTGCTATCGGGCCTGTTGCTCGATGTCATGGGGCTTGTCGCGCTCTATGCCTGGGGCATGAGTTGGAGACTGCGCCATGAATGAGGGACTTGCCGCGGCATCACTTGCTCATCACGTTTCGCCCGCGCATGCCGGACTGATAGATATCCTCCAGCCGGTCGCGTACGTCATCATAGCCCTGGTGGTCCTTTATACCCTGCGCCACCTGTTTTTCACCATGAACCGGCTTTTTGGCCGCCAGCGCCATCCCTATCTCGATATCAGCCAGGCCTCATGGCCGCTTGTGACCGTCATCATCCCCGCCCATAACGAAGAGCCGGTCATAACGAGCATCCTTGACCGCATGGTCGGCGTCGACTACCCCAAGGACTGTCTCAAGATCCTGTGCGTCGATGACCGCTCCACCGACCAGACGCCCGCGATATTGGATGATTTTGCCGCTCGCCATCCCGATTGTGTCCAGGTATTGCACAGGCCACCCGACGCACCGCCTGGCAAGGCCGCCGCCCTGGTCGATGCCACCGCGCATATCATGGGCGATATCGCGCTTATCTTTGATGCCGACTATCTTCCCGGACCGGGACTTGTCAAACAGCTCGTGGCGCCGTTTTTCGACCCCGAGGTCGGTGGCGTCATGGGCCGCGTGGTCCCCTACAATAGCGGCACCAATCTCCTCACGCACCTTCTGGAACTAGAGCGCGCGGGCGGTTATCAGGTCGATCAGCAGGCGCGCGCGAATCTGCGTCTGATCCCACAGTTTGGCGGCACCGTGGGCGGCGTCCGGGTCAGCGCCTTGCGCGCGGTCGGCGGCTGGGACCCCGCCGCCCTGGCCGAGGACACGGACATCACCTACCGGCTCGCCATTGCCGGTTGGAAGATCGCCTATCAGAACCGCTCGGAATGCTACGAGGAGGTCGTGGAGTCGTGGTCCGCCCGTTACCGCCAGCTGCGACGCTGGTCGCGGGGGCACAATCAGGTGCTGTTTCGCCACCTGCCGGCGCTTTTGCGGTCGTCTCATGTGACGCGCCGGGAACGACTCGACGGCGCGCTTTTGCTCGGCATCTACGCCATGGCGCCCGTGCTTCTCGTCGGGTGGCTTGTGCTCTATCTCCTATGGTTATGCGGCGACAACGGCGGCGGTCTTTTCCTCATGCTGGCGGTCGTGAGTTACGGAACCTTTGGTAACGCCGCGGCGTTCTACGAGATCGCCGCGGCCTTGCGTCTCGACGGGGAGCGCGACAAGATCAAGGGCGTACCGCTTATCCTGATCGGGTTCTTTGTCTCCACGTACGCGGCGACCGCGGGCTTTTTCGCGGCCATCGGCGATATGCTGCGGCCCGGTCGCGTCCACTGGCACAAGACGCCCCGTTACCGCGATCAAGCGCCGGTCACGCCCGACCCCGCGGCGCCGACACGCCTCTGAGGAAAAGCCATGCTGCCTTCACTTGCCGCCGCGACCATAATCCTGTTCATGCTCCCGTTTATGCCGACTGCGGGCTTGTTTTTGCGTCGCCGTCAGGCCCTGGGGCCATCCCCGCTGTCCGAGGGGGCTTATGCGCCGGATCACTTCGCGCGTAACCTGATGATAAAGCTGCGCGCGCGGGCGGCGCTGATCGCGCAACCCGTGCTCTCGGTATTCGAGTCCGATCTCGATCACGAACCGCTTTTGATCCTGCCGGGCCCCATGCGCCGGGCACCGCCGGAGTGCGCGACAAAAATGACCTATGCCCTGGCGAACCTCGATTTGCCGGCGGCGCTTTCGTGTGACAAGGAGATTGCCACCGAAGGATCATTGCAAACCGGGGGCAACGCCCGTTATCGCGCCTTGTATGCCGCCGGTACTTTGCACATCAACCGAAATTCCACGGTGATGCGCTGGTGCCATGCCGATACCCACTTGAAAGTGGACGCGGGTTGCCGGATACTCGGCCGAGCATCGGCCAACAAAACGATAAAGGTCGACGCGCCCTGCCGATTCAGGTCGATGACGGCTCCGATCATTCTGATCGGGCCGGCAAAACCGCGGATTGGCGGCGCTTTGGGGGTAAACCCGCAGTCGCTTACGGCCGCCGATCATGTGGCTCGCGAGCCGGTGTCATTGACCGCGGGGACAAGACTACATGGATCGGTCAAGGCACACGGACAGCTGTGCGTGGGCGCCCATAGTGTCATTGCAGGGGCGCTTGTATGCGAGGGCGATATCGTCATAGGGCCCGGTTGCTTGATAGAAGGTCCGATCATAGCCGAGGGCGATATCCGCATGGCCGGAGACTGCGAGGTGGGGGGGCCGGATCACCCGGCAACGGTGGTCGGCGAGAATATCGAGATCGCGGGGCCCGCTGTGATTTACGGGGCCGTGCATGCGCGCAGCAGCGGCATCTTGACTGAAAAGTAAAGAATAATAATATTATAAAACCGTGGGAACGCGCGTAATGGGCGGCTTTCGGTCTCCATCACGCATGCGTTAAGGAGGACATCACAGTGGGCACGCAATCCTGTCGTTCGATTTTCGTGGCGCTGGCCGTGGCGGGTGCCTGGGTCCCTTTGGCCTGGGCGGGGACATCGCCTACGGGTGCGCTCGGTGTGCAGCGCAAGCCGGCGACGCAGGAGAGCGTGCAGGCAGTCTATCGTCAGCAAAATGCCTTATTCAAGGCCGGGCAAGTGATCCTGCAGCCTGGGGTCAGTTACGCCTACTCGGATAGTAATTACCTGACCCTGAACGGGTTTCTCGCCCTGGGCGCGATTTTTCTCGGGCAGATCAATGTGAGCAAGGTGCAAAGCAATATCGAGACCTTGTCGCTTCAGACAAGCTATGCCCCCACCAATGACCTCGAACTGTCGGTGACCATCCCTTACCTGGCCCGGCAGAGCACCTATGTATCGGTCGGCGTCAATAGCTCGAGTCTGCAGGCAAGCCAGCAGGATGTGACCAACAAGGGTGAGATCGGCGATGTCAACGCGGCGCTCTATTATCAGCTCTCGGGGAGTAGCGGGGGCGCTGTGACCATCTGGAACCTGACCGCCAAGGCGCCGACCGGACGAGGACCCTACGGTATTCCCGTGGTGAACCAGCCGCAAAACAATAATCTGAGCTATCCCGAGTCCCTGCCGACCGGTAACGGGGTATGGTCGGTCTCGACGGGGCTATCCTTTATAAAGCCGGTCAGTCCGGCGATTCTTTTTGGAAGCGTGGACTATACATATAACATCCCGCGCAGCTTCGGCAATATATCGAGCACCACGACCCCTCAGCCGGGACAGGTCTCTGGCGGCAACTCCGTGAGCTTCGGGGGCGGAACCGCCTTTGCCCTCAACCGCCGCGTGAGTCTCACATTGTCCATGGACGAGACGTTCATCGCCGAGACCAGCATTAAACCCGCGGGCCTCCCCTGGCAGGCGGTCGTCGGCAGCAGCGGCAATGCCGCGGTCTTGAATCTGGGCATGTCCTACGCCGACAGTCGGCGTGTGACGATCGTTACCAATGTGGCGGTGGGACTGACCAAGGACGCCCCCAATATCGATCTAAGCGTGACCGTGCCCACGACGTTTTAGTGATCCGGGGGTGTAACGGGGGGCCTTGAGAGCGACGCCCTTCCATGGCGGGCCATGGCAAGGCCGTTTAGGGTGTCTCGCAACCGCCGCGGATAATCCTTTAAGATACCGGCGGGAGGCCGGTGAAACGCGCTTGCCTATAGCCGGGTGTTGGTGATTGAGACGGGCTCCTGTCCCGGAGGGAAAGACGCAAAGGAGGCGAGGTGCCGGGAGTGGGGAACGATAATAGGACCGAACACTTCGGGTTTCGCGTGGGACCTGGGGGCGAATCCCGTGGATTGCTCGTCTATTGCGCCGCGAAGACACTGCCGTTTTGCGAAGCCGATATCACGAGTCACGGGTGGAACCTGACGCGTGCCAGCGCTTGGGGGGCGGCCCGCGCCCACATGGACCGCCTGGGGGCGGGTGTGGGCATCGTGTGCCTCCAGGACATAAGCGAGAAGGCGGTCGCCGAGGCCGAGGCCGTGCTCGGGTATGGCCACAATCGTTTCCGGTGGATCGCGATCCTCGATCTCGCGTTTTTAAAAAGCGCGGTCGCAAACCACCTCATCAGTGAGTGCTGTCTCGATTTCCATGTCGCACCGGTGGATGTGCCGCGGCTTTTACACAGTCTCGGCCACGCCTTAGGGATGGCCCACCTGAGCCGTAACCATTCCCGTGGCCCCTCCGAAACCTGCTTTGAGAAGAACATCATAGGCGCAAGCCAGGCGATAAAAGCGACCTTTCAGCGTATCGCCAAGATCAGCCAGTCGGACGCGCCGGTGCTGATCCAGGGCGAGACGGGCACGGGTAAGGAGCTGTGCGCGCTCGCGGTCCACGCGCACTCGGCGCGCGGTTCGCGCCCATTCGTGGCGGTCAATTGCGGGGCGCTGCCCGACAAATTGATCCAGTCCGAGCTTTTTGGTCACGAAAAGGGTGCCTTTACGGGCGCCCATCAGCGCAAGATCGGGCGCATCGAGGCGGCCGAAGGCGGCACTCTCTTTCTAGACGAGATCGGCGACCTCTCGCTTGATCTGCAGGTCAACCTCCTGCGGGTCCTGCAAGGCGGGAGCTATGAGCGCGTGGGGGGCACCGAGACCCTGCGCGCCGACATCCGCGTCATCGCCGCCACCCACGTCGATATGGAAAAGGCGGTGAGCGAAAAACGGTTTCGTGAAGATCTGTACTACCGCCTGAACGTGCTGAATCTGGATGTGCCGCCGCTACGCAGCCGTGAGGGTGACGTGGTGCTGCTGGCCCGCCATTGGTTCGAGATGTTTGCCGCCGAGAAGAATCCGCGGGTGCGCGGTTTCAGTCGCGATGCATTTGCGGCCTTGAGCCGGCATCATTGGCCCGGAAACGTGCGCGAGCTCATAAATCGGGTGCGGCGCGCCATGGTGATGTGCGAGCGCCAGCTCATCGGGCCCGAGGATCTCGGTCTCGATCATGTCGGATCCTACCGCGATATTCCCGTCGAGGAGACCTTGGCCGAGGCGCGCGAGCGGGCCGAGCGCGAAGCGATCTGCGAGGCCGTCGACAAGAGCGCGGGGAACTTGTCGCGCGCGGCGCGCTCGCTTGGGATTTCGCGCGTCACGCTCTATCGCCTGCTCGACAAATACCAAATTCCCCATCGCCTGCCGCAAAACTAAAGCGGCCGGCGGCGCGCTAGAAGCCGACCATGACATGAAGCAGTTTACGATACGGCAGGTAGGCCGCATTGTGGACCCGCACCAGTTCCTTGTGCCCGAACATGTCGCGCAAGGGTTTGGTGGCGCGCGCGCCCGCGGGACTTAGGAGCGCCGCGATGATTTTGTGGCGTAGGGTCGCTGGCACCGCGGCGCTCACGGAGAACGCCTGATTGGGTAGTCCCGGGGCCCTGTAGGCCACACGAAGCCTGCCCGGGAATCGCGCATTCTGGTGTTTGAAGACCGCGAGCGGTTCGAGGGCCGCCGCACAGCTGCCCTCCATCACATTGCGCGCCGCCGCCTTCAAGCTATGAATCACGACGATATAGGGTTGGCGCTCGGGATTCGTAAACCAGCTGTCAAGCGTCAAGGTCCCGAGATTGGGCGGCGAAAACGCGCACACCGGGCGCCCGATCAGGTGCCGGACCCCGTGAAACGGATGCGTGCTCTTTTTGGCGATGAGCACGAAATTGAGCTTCCCGCTCAATGCCACCAGCGCATCATCGTGCCAGTGGGCGATGCGCCATCCTATGACGGCCGGGCCGTCGAAGTAGATGGCGGCGGTGTTGTGGCGCACCTCGGCCATGTAGGTGAGCCAGTTGCTGGTGTAATGAAACGTGATCGGCGCCCCCGTGGCGCGCGCGAGAAAGTTCGCGATTTTCCCATAGACGGCTTGTGTCTGGGCGGCCCCCAGCCGGGGCGGGGCGATCAGGACATAACTCGTCGGCCGGTCCGCAGCATAGGCGGAGGCGCAAAAAAGACTTAAGACGATGGCGATGGTGCGTAGCATGAATTCTCCTCATGTGGCCGCGATGGGAGTGGCCGCCCCGCCGGCATCTCCCCTTTAAGGCCTCCTTTCGCGGGCCCTTGTTGTGGCACTCTCGGACGTCGTTTCTGCGTCCGGTGAAGCGCGTAGGCCTTTTGCGAAACGGCCCGGTCCATAGAGCTCAAACCCCCAGGGGGTCCGCCCAACCATCCCCGGCGCGTGATTTCGGGCCCCGAAAGATGCCGCCGGCAAGACCGATCCCGCCCACGGGCCCCGCTCCCTGCGCGGCGGCCGGTATCTGGAGTCCGGGGCGGCAGACGCTCCGGATGCAAACACAATAGCGCACAACGCCACTGGCTTCGCGCCTTGCACCCGCCTTCCGTCGCGCACCCACCGCGTCCACCGAGGATGGTGGCGGATCCATGGGAATGAAGACCGGCGCCCCCTGCCGATCTTTTGCTTTTTAAGGAGACGGGAATTCCCGCATGTATTCATAGATTAGCCCGCGCGGCTGCGCTTGCAAAGGGTGGTGCGCGATAGAAAGTCACGCGATGGGCCGCCGATGCGCTTGGCGTATACGCGCGCGGACTGATATAGTCGGCGGACGACAGATAGCTTGCGGGAGAGGCCCGCCCCTTGGGGGCCGGGCGCCGACGACGCAACCGCCCGGAAACGTGCCGGCAAAAGGACCGCGAGGCTACTACCGTCGACTCTGGAGAGAGACTGCGCGACAGTCCACCGAAGGGGCACAAGCTCTCAGGTCGTGGGACAGAGGGGCGACTGTGGATGCGCTCGTCGCCTTTTTGGCGCGAGTTCGTATGAATCGGACGCGAGATCTCTCATGGGTCACCATACCCCGCTTTATGAAGAGCATGTCGGGGCCGGCGCTCGCATGGTGGATTTTGGGGGCTGGGACATGCCTCTCCACTATGGATCGCAGATCGCCGAGCACCATGCCGTACGCCAGCAGGCCGGAATCTTCGATGTCTCGCATATGCGGGCCGTGGAGGTTCGAGGCGCCGATGCCCGCGCCTACCTCCGCTTCCTGCTCGCAAACGACGTCGACAAGCTCAAAACCCCCGGGAAGGCGCTTTACAGTTGTCTACTCAATGAGCAGGGCGGCGTCCTCGATGATCTCATCGTCTATTTCCTAGCCCCCGACTGGTTCCGGCTGATCGTCAATGCCGGGCCCGCGGAGAATGATATCGCGTGGCTGCGCGCGCATACCGGACGCTTTACGGTCGATATCACGCCGCGCCCGGATCTCGCCATGATCGCCGTGCAGGGGCCGCGCGCCGATCATGCGGCCTCGCAGGTTCTGGGGGATGAGGGGTATGGGGTGTTGGCGCGCTTGAAACCCTTTTTTGGCGCGTTTGCCGGCGATACCTTCGTGGCGCGGACCGGTTATACGGGAGAGGCCGGTTTCGAGGTTTTAATCGATGCGCGCGAGGTGGTCGGCCTGTGGCGACGATTTACCGCCCAAGGGGTCGTGCCGGCGGGCCTCGGGGCGCGCGATACTTTGCGTCTCGAAGCCGGCATGAATCTCTATGGGCATGATATGGATACCAGCGTGTCGCCGCTCGAGTCGGGTCTGGCGTGGACTGTGAGCCTGACCGCCGACCGCGAGTTCATCGGGCGTCCTGCGCTCGTGCGGCAGCGCGCGCAAGGAGTGATGCGCAGACTCACGGGGCTTGTGTTGCGCGGCTCCGGGGTTGTGCGCAGCGGCCAAGAGATACGGGGACCGTGGGGTTCGGGCACGGTGACGAGCGGCAGTTTTTCGCCGTCGCTGTCGCGTGGCATCGGGCTTGTCCGGGTGCCGGCCGCGGCCGCCGACGGGGACGCTTGCGAGCTTATCGGCCGCTCCGGACAGATCCTGGCAGCGCGTCTGGTCGCGCCGCCGTTTGTGCGCCAGGGCCGAGTGTTGATCGATCTTGACGGGGAGGGGAGATGAGCAAGGTGCCGGGGGATTTGCATTACACGAAAAGCCACGAGTGGGTGCGCGCAGAGGGCGCGGCGCTCATTGTCGGCATTACCGACCATGCCCAGGATCTGATGGGCGACATGGTGTTTGTCGAACTGCCAAAGCCCGGAACCCGGCTGGATGCCGGCAAGGAGTGCGCGGTGGTCGAATCCGTCAAGGCCGCCTCGGACGTCTATGCGCCGGTGGCAGGCGAGGTGATGGCGATAAACGAGGCGCTCGCCAATGCCCCGGAGACGCTCAATACCGATCCCTATGGAGCGGGCTGGCTTTTCAAGATCAAGCCCGCCGATCCCGCGGCGGTCCGCGCCCTGCTCGATGCCTCCGCCTACGAGGCCTTGCTCGCGTCTGAAACCTAGATCATGCCCTTCATCCCCCATACCGCGGCCGAGACCGCCGCCATGCTGGAGACCGTAGGCGCGCGCTCCCTCGAGGACCTGTTCGACGAGATCCCCGCGCGCCTGCGCTTAGGCGGGCTAAACGATGTGCCCGAGGCGCTCACCGAGCAGGAGATCGGCCGGCTCATGCGCGAACGCGCCGCGGCCGACGGCGAGTTTTTGACCTTCATCGGTGCCGGGGCCTATGAGCACCACATCCCCGCGGCGGTCTGGGAGATCGCCGGCCGGGGCGAGTTTTATACCGCCTACACGCCCTATCAGGCCGAGGCCAGCCAAGGGACCCTGCAGTTGCTCTACGAGTTCCAGACGATGATCACAAGTCTCGTCGGCCTCGACGTCGCCAACGCGAGCCTCTATGACGGCGCCTCGGCCCTGGCCGAGGCCGTGCTCATGGCCGTGCGCCTGCATAGCCGGTCGCGGCGCGTGTTGATCCCCGAGACCGTGCACCCCCTGTACCGCAAGGTCGTGCAGACCATCGTCTCGGCGCAGGCGATCACGCTCGACCTCGTGCCCATGGACGCCGCCGGAACCACGGATGCCAAAGAGTTGGCGCTTCGCCTTGAAGGCGCCGCCGGACTTGTCATCCCCCAGCCGAATTTTCTCGGATGCCTGGAGGACGTACATGCCATGGCCGCGCAGGCGCGCGCCGCCGGGGCGCTGGCCATCGGGCTTGTCAATCCGGTCGCCTGCGCGCTTTTGGCGCCTCCCGGTGAATGGGGGCCGGGCTGTGACATCGCAGTCGGCGAGGGCCAGCCGCTTGGCGCGCCCCTATCCTCGGGTGGCCCCTATTTCGGCTTTATGGCCTGCCGGCGCGAGCATGTGCGGCAGATGCCGGGGCGCGTCGTCGGGCGCACCGTCGACCTTGCCGGCCATGAGGCCTACACCCTCACCTTGCAGGCGCGTGAACAACACATACGCCGTTCCCGGGCGACCTCCAACATCTGCACCAATCAAGGCCTGCTGGTCACCGCAGCCACGATTCACATGGCACTGCTCGGGCCCGAGGGCCTCAGGCGTGTGGCGCTCGCCGCGCATGCCAACACTGCGACCTTACGCGCGCGTCTCGAGGCCATACCCGGCGTACGCGCGGCGTTCCCCGATACCCCGTTTTTCCATGAAGTGGTCGTAAGACTCCCGGTGCCGGTGCCCGAGGTGCTGCGCGCCCTCGAGGCGCAGGGTATCCTCGGCGGCTTCGCGCTTGGCGAGTTTTACCCGGCATTGACAGACAGCCTGCTCGTGTGTGCCACGGAAACGAAGACCGAGGCGGATATCGCGCGCTATACGCACCACCTGGAGCGTATCGTGACCAAGCGGAGGTTCGGTCCCCCGTGCGGCTATAAGGACAACCCAAGGAGTCCCTGACATGGCTAAAATCACTCTCAAAGGCACGCCCTGCACGACCTCGGGCGATCTTCCCAAGGTCGGTGCCAAGGCCCCGGACTTCAAACTCGTCAACGGCGCGCTCGCCGATGTCGGGCTCATGGATTTCAAGGGCAAGAAAAAGATCATCAGCATCGTTCCAAGCCTCGATACCCCGGTATGCGCGGTCAGCACGCGGCGCTTCGATGAATACGCCGTCCGCGACCAAAACACCGTCGTGCTGGTGGTCTCATCGGACCTTCCGTTTGCGCAGGGGCGCTTTTGCTCGGCGGAGGCGACCCATGTGGTCCCCCTGTCCATGATGCGCGACCGTCATTTCGCGCGCGACTACGGGGTCTTGATCCAGGACGGACCGCTCGCCGGCATCACCGCGCGCGCGGTGGTCGTGCTCGACGCAAAGGACAAGGTCGTTTACACGGAACTCGTCTCCGAGATCGGGCACGAGCCGGACTACGCGGCGGCCATCGCCGCGCTCAAGTGACCGCCCGTGCTGATCTTTGAGCGTGGCGCCCCGGGGCGGGTCAACGCATCGCAGATGCCGCGTCCGGTGGCGGTGCCCGCTGACATCCCACCGGCGCTGCTGCGGCGCGCGCCACCGGCCTTGCCCCAGGTCTCGGAGCTGCAGGTGGTGCGCCATTACACGCGCCTGAGCCAGCGGAATTTCGCCATCGATACGCATTTCTATCCGCTTGGTTCATGCACCATGAAGTACAATCCCCGGGCCGCGCATGTCGCGGCTTTGCTCCCGGGTTTCGCGAACCGTCATCCGCTGGCGCCGGAATCGACCGGGCAAGGCCTTTTGGCCTGCCTTTTTGAATTGCAGGAGATCTTGAAGGATGTGACCGGCATGCGCGCGGTCTCGCTTGCGCCGATGGCCGGGGCCCAGGGGGAGTTCACGGGGGTCGCCATGATTCGCGCCTACCATGCCGCGCGCAACGATCTTGAGCGTGATGAGATCCTGATCCCCAAGGCCGCTCACGGCACGAACCCCGCAACCGCAGCCATGTGTGGTTATCGCGTGCGCGAGATCGACGTGCGCGCCGATGGCGACATTGATCTTGCCGCGCTCGATGCCGCGATCGGACCGAAGACCGCGGGCCTCATGCTCACCAATCCCTCGACGCTCGGCATATTCGACCGGCATATCGACGATGTCGCGCAACGCGTGCATGCCGCAGGCGGGCTCCTTTATTACGACGGCGCCAATCTGAATGCCATTCTCGGTCAAGTGAAGCCAGGCGACATGGGTTTTGATGTCGTTCATCTAAACCTCCACAAGACCTTCGCGACCCCTCATGGCGGGGGCGGCCCCGGGGCGGGTCCGGTCGGGGTGGGCGAGCGCCTGCTGCCGTTCTTGCCGGTGCCCATGGTCGGCGAGCGCGATGGACATTATTACTGGGTCACGGAAAAGACCCGGCCGCAGTCAATCGGGCGACTGTCGACCTTCGCCGGCAACGTCGGCGTGCTCCTGCGGGCCTATGTCTACGCGCGCCTGGTGGGCCGCGAGGGCATGGCGCGCATCGCGCAGTACGCGGCGCTAAACGCAAACTACCTGATGGAGCGCTTGAGCCGTCTGGGCTTTGAGCCCGCTTACCGCACCAGGCGCGCGGCCCACGAGTTTCTTTTGACCTTGAAGGGTCTGAAGGATAAGACCGGCGTCACCGCTCTCGATGTCGCCAAGCGGTTGCTCGACAAGGGCTATCATGCGCCGACCATATACTTCCCATTGATGGTTCCGGAATGCCTATTGATTGAGCCGACCGAGACCGAGAGCCGCGATGAGCTCGACGGATTCGTGGCGGCCATGGCCGAGATCCTTGCCGAGGCCGAGACCACGCCCGAGCTTTTGAAGGGCGCGCCTTATACGCTGCCCGTGCGCCGCGTCGATGAGGTGCGCGCGGCGCGCGAGCTCGACCTGGCCTGGAGACCTCATTCCACCAAGCTTTAGGTTACGGGAGCCGGGCCACCCATCGGGTTTTTCTTCCACTTGGGCCGACAATGATTTCACGAGGTCTCGATGGCCGTTATGCTGTGTGTCATCGAGTCGTCTGATACAAAACGCGCGGCCCGGTCACGAGGGTTTTGGGTAACATGACAGCACTTATTTGCGGATCTTTCGCGTTCGACACGATCATGGTCTTTCCGGACAAGTTCGGGCGGCACATCCTTCCCGATCGGCTCCACATCCTGAACGTGTCGTTCATGGTACCGAGCATGCGCCGCGAGTTCGGTGGTTGCGCCGGCAATATCGCTTATAACCTGAATGCGCTCGGGGGCCGGGCCCTGCCCATGGGAACCGTGGGCGAGGATTTCGTGTCTTATGCCCAATGGATGGACCGCCATGGCATAGCGCGCACGCATGTGACCGAAGTGCCCGGAACCTATACCGCGCAGGCCTTCATCACCACCGATCTTGACGATAATCAGATCACGGCGTTTCATCCGGGCGCCATGGCCGAGTCGCATCGCAACCAGGTGGCCGATGCCGCGGGGGTGACGCTTGGCATTGTCTCGCCCGACGGGCGTCAGGGCATGATCGATCATGCCCGGCAGTTCGCCGAGGCCGGCATCCCGTTTATTTTCGATCCGGGTCAGGGTCTGCCGATGTTCGATGGCCGCGAGCTCCTGTCCTTCGTCGATCAGGCGGATTATGTGTGCGTGAACGACTACGAGGCCGGGCTGCTCGCTGTCCGCACCGGCCTCGATATCGCCGCCCTTGCGAACCGTACCCGCGCGTTCATCGTCACCAAAGGCGCCGATGGCTCGGAGATCCATGCTAAGGGGCGCATCCATCACATCCCGGCGGTACATGCCGAGAAAGTCTGCGATCCGACCGGCTGCGGCGATGCCTACCGCGCGGGTCTGTTGTTTGGATTGGAACAAGGGTTCGATTGGGAAACGACCGGGCGCGTGGCCTCGCTCCTTGGCGCCGTGAAGATCGAACATGCCGGAACACAGAATCACATCATCGATCCCGAGACCTTCGGCGAACGTTTTGCGAAAGTCTTCGGGTATCGTCTGGACGGAGGGTAGCCTTATATGTTGCTGGAATCCGTATTCGCATTATTCAAATCAGTGCCGGCGATTTTTTATGCCATAACGACCGGTTCGACCATTACCCTAAGCGGTCTTTACATGCAAAATCGCAGCGAATCCGAGCGCAATACCGAGCGGCTGCGTCATGATGCGCTGATGCGCGACCGCGAGCGCGACATGGCGCTGCGCCGCGAGGTCTATCTCAAGTCGGCCGAGGCGCTGGCCCACGCCCAGGAATATCTCGCGGCGTTCGCGCGCGATGATCTCGCTGCTGATCAGCACGAGGCGCTCATTCGCGGCATAGGGGGCGATCTCAACAAGGTGCACATCGTGGGTTCGCTTGCGACCGTGCAGGCGATTGTCGAGGCCAACGAGTTCTTCGTGCGCAGCGTCGCGGACCTAGGGGTGGAGCAGCTCCCGGTGAAGCGGCTAAAGGAGGAGATCAAGGCCGAGGAGCTTTTGATCGAGGCGGCCGGGGGGCGGCGCGACGAGGCGCTTACGCGCATGCGCGAGATGGACCGCGCGCAGGCCACCGAGTCGGCCTTCTGGACCGTGCAGAATCAGATACTGACCGAGGCCCATGCCGCCATGGAAGACGCCGCGGAGCGTCTGCGCGAACTGCGCGAGACGCTGCTTGTCAGCGAGGCCCGGCTCTTGCGTGATGCGGCCCATGCCGGTATCGCCTTTGGGACCCTTGTGGTGCGCGCCAATGTGGCGATCCGCCGGGAACTGGAGATGCCCTTGGACACCGAGGCCTATCTCGGGCTCATGGAGCGCTCGCAGGAAACGCTGGCGCGCAATGTGGGCAATTTCCAGGAACAGGCGATAGAAGACCGCCGCAGCTTGGTCACGGCCCGCCCGGCGCCCGCGCGCGGCGCCTTTGTGCACTGGTTCGGCCGGCAGAAAGAGCCGGGTATCCAGGCCGTCGCCGAACGGCCGGCCGGACAAGAGGGCTGAGGCGCGGCGTCGCCGTTGAAGCCTATTTTCGCGGCTACCTCCTCAGGTTGCCGCGTGCCTAAAGCGTGCGCGCACCCATGGGGCGCCGACTGCCGAAACATGAGAACAAAAGGTAGGCGGCGGCCCACGGGCTTGTGATGGGCTTATGCGTGCCCATGATCCGCACGGAGGGGCGGCTCGCCATGTCGGCGACGATAAAGCCGATGCCCGGCGCCGCCACGCGCGATCCCTGCGTCCTCCGAGACGGCGAGCGGTTAGCTGTCGGGCACGAGCGGCAGGCCCTCGGCTTCCCACAGCACGCAGCCGCCGGCGAGGTTGCGAACGTCGGCAAAGCCCATCTGCTGCAAGGTATCGGCGGCAAGCGCGCTACGCGCCCCCGATTCGCAATACACCACCACGAGCCGCCCGTGGGCCGAGCACAGCGGTTCGGCGCGATGCGGGCTCGTGGGGCAGGCGGCTCCCTCGAGCGTTCCGCGCGGGATCAGGATCGCCCCGGGGATATGGCCGCGCGCAAACTCCGCGGGTTCGCGCACGTCGACTACAAGCACCGCCTCGTTGTCCTCGAGAAGGTTGTCGAGCTCTTCCGCGGGGATCTCACGGATGCGGCGCCGGGCGTGGGCGACGAAGTCGCCGATGGTCATGGGCATGACGGGCTTATCCTCGATGGGGTTATCGTCATTCATTAAAGCATGGTCCGTCTGAGCACAGCGTCAAATGTCTCATCGTCGGTCACCGGCGCTTCGCACTGCAGGCCCTGGCAGGCGTAGGCCACCACCGCACCCGAGGGCGCGCGGGCGGCGAGCCCCGGCGGCAAATCCTGGGCGTCGGCGGGGATGGCGTAGACCGCGCGGCGCGGCGCAAAACCGGCCTGGGCGCGTTCGTGCCAGTGGGCCAGCGCGCCCGAAGTCCCACGCAGGACGATGATGGCCGGCGGGTCGCTCGCGTCCTCAAAGGCTTCTATCAGCGCGGCGTGCAGGGAGGCGTGGCGCGCAAGCGCCGCCAGGCCCGCATCGACGGCCTTGCGCGCGAAGGTCTCGAGCACCGGGTCGGCCAGCAGATGGGCGAGACGCAAAAGCGCCGAGGCGGCCACGGCATTGCCGGATGGCAGCGCATCATCGGAGAAGGATTTCGGCCGGTAGAGGGGTATCGCCTGGTCGCTGGCGGTAAAGTAAAAGCCGCCGTTCTCGTGATCCGCGAAATCCGCGAGCAGGACGTCGGCCAGGGCTTGGGCGAACATGAGGTCGCCCTCGCGCCAGCGCGTCGCCATGAGTTCCAGTATCCCGTCGAGCAAAAACGCGTAGTCATCCAGATAACCGTAAGGGCTCGTGCGGCCATCCTTGGTGACCGCCGCAAGCCGTGTGCCGTCCCAGAGATCAGTACGCATCCGATCACAGGCGCGGCACGCCGAATCGATAAACCGTGGGATGCGAAGCAGCCGCCCGGCGCGCGCCAGACCCTTGATCATAAGTCCGTTCCAGGCCGTCAGGATCTTGTCGTCGCGGCCGGGGCGCACGCGATGCGCGCGCACGGCGATGAGCCGGTCGCGCGCCCGGGCGAGGCGCAGCGTCGCCTCCTCAAGCGACAGCGCCAAACGCGTCGCGATATCCGCAAGGGGGGTTGCGATCATGAGATGGTAGGCGTGTCCCTCGAAATTCGGCGCCCTGTCCAGGCCATAATACGGGATGGCCACCGCCGCCTCATCGGGATCGAGCGATTCCTCGAACTCCGACCGCTGCCACAGATAAAAGGCCCCCTCCTCGCCGCCGCTGTCGGCGTCGAGGGTGGCGTAGTAACCGCCTTGCGGGGCCTCCATGTCGCGCCGCACAAAGTCGCCGGCCGCGATCGCCGCATCGCGAAAACGGGCGTCGCCGGTGGCCACGAAGGCCTCGGCATAGAGCGGGATCAATTGCGCGTTGTCGTAGAGCATCTTCTCGAAGTGCGGGATGTGCCAGCGGGCATCGACGCTATAGCGGAAGAACCCCCCCTCCAGGTGGTCAAAAAGTCCACGGTCGGCCATCGCGTGGAGGCTTGCGCGCGCCATGGACCGCGCCTCTTGATCCGCATGGCGGGCGAATGCCAAAAGCAGCCGGCGCACGCCGCCGGGATGCGGAAACTTCGGGGCGCCGCCGAATCCGCCGTCGATCGTGTCGAATTGCCCTTTGAGCTCGGTCACGGCGCGATCCGCGGGGGATTCATCGGTCATTGCCTCGGACGCGGCCGCCGCCGGGTCACCTGCGGCGAGGATCTCGCGCAGCCGCGGACCCTGCGCCGCCAGTTCCGCGCGGTGCTCGCGAAAGTAACGTTCCACATGCACGAGTAGGTCGGGAAACGCCGGCAGCCCAAAGCGCGGCTCCTTGGGGAAGTAGGTCCCCCCGAAAAACGGTGTCAGGTCATCGGGCGCCAGAAACATGGTAAGCGGCCATCCCCCGGCCCGGCGCGCAAGCAGGTTATGCGCCGCCTGGTAGACCCGATCCAGGTCCGGACGCTCCTCGCGGTCGACTTTGATGCAGAGGAACAGGCGGTTCATGACGGCCGCGACCGCCGCGTCTTCGAAGGACTCATGGGCCATGACGTGGCACCAGTGGCACGCCGAATAACCCACCGACAGCAGGATCGGTTTGTCGGCATCGCGCGCCGCGCGCAGGGCGGCGTCGTCCCAGGGCTGCCAGGCCACCGGATTCAAGGCGTGCTGTTTGAGGTAGGGGCTCGTCTCGTAGGCGAGCCGGTTGGTGGGGCCGTTCGTGTCCATGGCGTTGTCCCCAAAGCGATTATTGTACCTCGCTTGTCTTATGACGCGCGCCGTTCTTGGTACAATGGCGCCATGTCACCTTCCGTCATCCGATTACGGCCCCGCGAGGACCGGCGCCTGCGCGCCGGCCATCTCTGGGTATTCAGCAACGAGATCGATTGCGATGCCACGCCCCTTACGGCGTTCGCGCCGGGCGATCCCGTGCGCATCGAGAGCGCGCATGGCCGGTGTCTGGGCGTAGGGTATGTGAACCCGCGCTCGCTCATCAGTGTGCGTATCGTGAGCACGGACCCCCGGACCGTGATCGGCCGCGATCTTTTCGTCGATCGATTGCAGCAGGCGCGTGCGTGGCGCGAACGTGTGTATGCCTCGCCCTTTTACCGGCTGGTCTTCGGGGAGGCCGATGGACTGCCCGGGCTTGTCGTTGACCGTTATGACGACGTGCTGGTGGCCCAGTTCACGACCGCCGGCATGGAGCGCCTGAAGGGCGATGTGGTCGAGGCGCTCGATCAGGTCATCCGTCCGACCAGCATTCTCGTGCGCAACGACACATCAAGCCGCGCGCTCGAGGGCCTGCCCTCCTATGTCGAGGCGGCGCTCGGCGAACCGCCGGAGGAGGTCACGGTCATCGAGGGCAGTTGCCGGTTTCGCGTGGCCCTGGGGGCGGGCCAGAAGACCGGTTGGTTCTACGATCAGCGGCCGAACCGGGCGCGGCTCTTGCCCTACGTGGCGCGGACCCGGGTCCTGGATCTCTTCAGCTATGTCGGCGGTTTCGGCATCCAGGCCGCGGCTCATGGCGCCAGTCACGCGACGCTCGTGGACGCCTCCGAGCAAGCGCTCTCCTATGCCCGCGGCAATGCCGCCGATAATGGCGTTGCGTCGCATGTCGCCACCGTCCGCGGGGACGTCTTCGAGGTCTTGCGCGAGCTGCGCGATGGGGGCGAGCGCTTCGATGTGGTGATCGTGGATCCCCCCGCCCTCATCAAGCGCCGTAAGGATTACGAAGCAGGGCTTGCCGCCTACCAGAGGCTAAACGAATCGGCGCTCGCGGTGTTGGGCGCAGACGGCGTCCTGCTGTCGGCCTCATGCTCGTATCACCTCGAGCGTCAGACCTTGTCGCGGGTCGTGGCGTCGGCCGCCACGCGCTTGCGACGCGGGATCCAGTTCGTAGACGAGGGTGGGCAGGGCCCCGACCATCCGATCCATCCGGCGATCCCCGAGACCGCTTATCTGAAGGCCTTTGTCGCGCGCTCCTTATCGACCCTCTAGCGCCGTGTCCGCCGGTTTGGGGCAAGCCATTGTGCGGGAAATTCCAGGCGCCACATAGCCTCTTTAGCCCGATACGCGCGATCGGCGGTCCTCTTAGACTGTGTGCGCAGGAAAAAGGGCAAAGGGTCGTCTTGTCCCTCCTGCGAAGTCAGAAATGGAGGACATGCCATGATGAGGAAAGAGGCACTTGTCAGGATAACGATCTTGGCGGCGTTTACTTTTACGCCGGTCGTCGCGTCGGCCCTTGACTGGGGCACCGCGTTATCGGGTCTCTATGTCGGGGCCGGCGGGGGCGGGGCGCGTAATCGCGACCTTGGTTCCGGCCTTCCTGGGCCGTTTATCCATTTCAATCGCACCCGGCCCGCGTGGAAGGCCTTCATCGGCTACGCATTCAATCCTTTCGTTGCCATCCAGGCGGGCTACCAGAGTTTGGGCACGGGTACCATCGATACCCCGGTGGGTGCGGCAAAGGTTCGCAATCGCGGTTATGATGTCAACGGGCTGCTTATGTTTCCCTTCACGCCGATCGTCTCGGTCTTCATCGAGGGGGGTGGCACGCGGTTTCGCACGCGCACGGTCACCCCGATCTCCACGACCCTGACCCACGAGGGCACGCACCCCGATTACGGGGCCGGCGTTGAGGTCAATATCGTGCGCCATATTGCGCTACGCGCCCAATGGCAGCAATTCCTCATCCCCCACAACAACACGCAATTTTATAGCGGCAGCCTCCTGTTTCGCTTCTAGCGGCAGGCGAAGGCCAACAAAGACGCGCGCCCGGGATGCCGGACGTGCGTCGGCCGTCACGCTCAAGGCGCCACCCACAGGGTCTTGATGTTGGTGAATTCGCGTGCGCCATAGAGCGCGAGTTCGCGTCCGTAGCCCGAGGCCTTCACCCCGCCGAAGGGTAGCCTCGGGTCGCTCTTTACGAGGGCGTTCACGAAGCTCGACCCTGTTTCCAGGCGTCGCGCCAAGGCCGCGCCGCGCGCCGCGTCGCGCGTCCATACGCAGGCCCCGAGGCCATAACGATTGTCGTTGGCAAGTTCGAGCGCCTGCTCGCTGTCGCGCGCGCGCAAAACGATCGCCACCGGGCCAAAAAGCTCCTCGTCATAGGCGCGCATGCCCGCGCGCACATGGTCTAGGATCGACGGCGGGTAGTAGCTGCCAGGCCCTTCGGGGATCTGGCAACCAAGGCGCGCCGTGGCCCCACGGTCCAGCGCGTCTGTCACCTGCGCGTGGAGGGTGAGACGGAGATCGTGCCGCGCGAGCGGGCCCATGAGCACGTTCGGGTCGCGCGGGTCGCCCACCTTCAGGGCCTTGGCGCGCTGCGTGAAGCGTTCAAGAAAGGCCTCGGCCACGGACTCCACCAGGATCAGGCGCTTGGCGGCTATGCAGCTTTGCCCGGCGTTCTGGTAGCGGGATAGGACCGCGGCCTCGGCCGCCCGGTCGAGATCGGCGTCGGCCAGGACGATGAAGGCGTCCGAGCCGCCGAGTTCGAGCACGGTCTTCTTCAAGGCGCGCCCGGCGGCCGCGGCCACCGCGCGGCCCGCCGCTTCGCTGCCGGTCAAGGTGACGGCGTGGACGCGCGGGTCATCGATCACGGCCGCGACCGCCGGCGCGCGGATCAGTAGCACCTGAAAAAGTCCTTCGGGGGCCGTAGCCTCACGAAAGATCCCGGCGATCGCCAGCGCGCACTGCGGGACATTCGCGGCGTGTTTGAGGAGCGCTGCGTTACCGGCCGTAAGGGCCGCCGCCGCAAATCGAAACACCTGCCAGAACGGGAAGTTCCACGGCATGATGGCCAATACGACACCCAGCGGCAAAAACGCCACCCGGGCGTCGACGCCGTCGATATCGGCGCGCTCGTCGTTTAGCGCCTGTTCGGCATGTTCCGCATAATAATCACAGGCCCACGCGCACTTCTCGATTTCGGCGCGTGCCTCGGTCAGCGGTTTGCCGACCTCGAGGGTGATGATCTCGGCATACCGGTCGCGCCCGGCGCGTAGGATAGTGGCCACCTTTTGCAAAAGCGCGCCACGTTCTTGGGCGCTATGTTGACGCCACATGCACGCCGCATGCGCGGCGCGTGTCAGGGCCGCCTCCAGTTCGTCTGGCCGCGTTTCGGGGAAGCTTGCGACCCTTTCGTCGGTTGCCGGATTGATGCTATCGAATGACATGATCCGCCCCTTGCGCTGTGTAGTGGCTCAAGTATAGTAATTCCATCTCGTTACCGCAGTCAGGCCCGTGCGCCTTATTCGAACCATCGTTCTCGCCCTGGCATTTTCGAGCGCGGCCTACGCGAATACTCCGTTGGCGGTCGATAGGCTGCGTTATCACCAGGCGCTGACCGCTTTAAACGAGGCACGCTACGGCCGGTTCCAGCACCTCTATCATGAATTGAACGGCTATATCGCCCGTCCTTACCTTCGTTACCATTACCTTATGGACCGCATGCGCCACGATCGGCCGCGCGCGGTGGCCGCGTTTCTCGCGCGCTACCCGCAGCTCCCGGTGACGGTCAAGCTGCGCCGCGCCTGGCTCAAGTTTCTGGCCCACCGGCATGACAGCAAACTTTTTCTCGCGGCCTACGAGCCGGCCCTCGATTCGGATGTCAGCCTGCATTGCTACGATCTCGCCGCGCGGGCGCGCGCCGGGCAGGATGTGGCGGCGTCGGTGCGCGCGCTGTGGCTGACCGGGCAGTCGTTGCCGCGTAGCTGCCGGGGGCTTGCCGCGCGCTGGCTGCACGCAGGCGGCGCGAACCAATCCTTGTTGTGGGCGCGTACGAAGCTTGCCATGCGTGCCGGCAATGCCGCCCTCGTCAGACGCCTGCGCCCGAGGCTGTCGCCCGCGCATGCCCTATGGGTCCACCGCTGGCTCGCGCTTGCCGCGCACCCCGCGCGCGTCCTGGCACATATCGACTATCCGCTGACGAGCAGGCGTGCGCGCCATATGGTGCGCGCGGCGGCGGTGTCACTGGGTTGGCGCAGCCCGACCCTGGCGATGTCGCTTTGGCAGCGCCTGCGCGCCGCGCGGCCGCTGCCAGGCGAAGACAATAACTATGTCCTGCGCGGACTTGGTTTGATAGCCGCCGCCGATCACCTGCCCGAGGCCTTGCCGTGGTTGTCGGCCGCGGTCCCACGTACGAATGATGGAAGGCTCGCCCGCTGGCGGGTGCGCGCTGCGCTACGCGAACGCGCGTGGGGCGACGTGCTGATGTTCATCGATGCCATGGCGCCTAGCCTGCGACACCGCCAGCAATGGCAGTATTGGCGGGCGCGGGCGCTTGCGGCTAGCGGTCACGCGCAAGCCGCGCAGGCGATCTTTACCAAGCTTGCCGGGCGTTTCAGTTATTACGGGTTCCTGGCGGCCGACCGGCTCGGCCGGCCCTACCATATCCCCAATGTCCCCCTGACCGAGCCTGCGGGGCTTTTGCGGGCCGTCGATCGCCTTCCGGACATTCGCATGGCCCATGAGCTCTTCCGCTTGCACCAGCACCGCGAGGCGCGCGCGCTGTGGTTTCAGGCGCTGCGTGGGCTTTCCGAGGATCAGATCGAGGCGGCGGGCCTGCTCGCCTCGCAGTGGGGCTGGCGCGATTGCGCGATCCTGACGGTTGCCGGCACCAGCGCCAAGCACGCCCTGGGGATCCGTTTCCCGCTCTTGTACCGCCCCCTTATAGAGGCCGATGCCGGACGCAACGGGATCGACACGGCATGGGTGTACGGTATCATCCGTCAGGAGAGCGCGTTTATCTTCGATGCCCGCTCCGACGTGGGTGCGCTTGGCCTCATGCAACTCATGCCGCAGACCGGATTCATCACCGCCCGCGAGATCAACCTGCCGATCACCGGCGATCGCGATTTGATCGACGTGGCCAATAACGTGGACGTGGGGACACATTACCTGGCGGATGTCCTGCTGCGCGCGCGTGGCGAGGAGCCGGTCGCGACCGCCGCCTACAACGCCGGGCCGACGGCGGCCATTTCCTGGCTTCCGGTGCGTAAACCCCTTCCCGCCGATATCTGGATAGAGACCATCCCGTATCGCCAGACGCGGGGCTATGTCAAAAATGTCCTCGCGTTTACCGCGATCTATGACTACCTGCTAAACGGTCGCCAGGACGCCCTTGTGACACGCATGAAGCCTATCCCTCCGGCCGTCGTGGTCGCGAATGGGGGTTAAACCCGGCGCGCTCATCGTCGTGCTCGGGGGCTGCGGGTTTCTCGGGCGCGCGCTGACCCGCGACCTTCATCACCGCGGCTACCGGCTGCGGCTCATAACACGGCGGCCGGACCGGCATCGCGACCTGCTGGTTCTGCCGCGTCTCGAGTTGTGGGAAGGCGATGTCCATGACGAGCGCGTCTTGCGCGAGCTTGCGTCTGGCGCCGCGGCGTTCGTCAATCTGGTCGGCATTCTCCACGAACACACACCGGGGGACTTCGTGCGGGCGCATGAAGAGCTGCCGGCGCGCATGGCTCGTGTCGGCTGCGGGTTACGGCTCGTGCAGGTGAGCGCCGCGGGCGCCGATGCCGCCTCCGACAGCGCCTATCTGCGCAGCAAGGCGCAAGGCGAGCTGCGGTTGCGGGCCTTGGCGCCGGCGGCCGTCATCGTGCGGCCGAGCGTCATTTATGGCCCGGGCGACCATTTCGTGTGCCGTTTCCAAAAGCTCATGCGCTGGGCCCCGCTGGGGCTGCCGGTGCCGCTTGCGCAAAGCCCCATCGCCCCTGTGCATGTCGACGATGTCGTGTCGGGGATCGTCGCGGCGGTGACCCGGGCGGCCGCCACTGGCCGCGACTACCATTTTTGCGGGCCCGAGGTCATGGCGCTTCAAGAGGCCGTGGCGGCCATCGCGCGCTTATCGGGCCACCCCCGCCCGCATGGGCTTTCAGCCGGGTTAAGCCTGCTGCTCGCGCGTATCCTCGGCCATTGGCCGGGTGCGCCATTTTCCGTCGATCAGTGGCGTACCCTGCGCGCGGGCTCGGTGTGTCCGGCCAAGGGGCCCGGCTTGCCTGATCTTGGTGTGATCCCCCGGTCTTTCCACGAGGCACTTAAAGATCTCATTTTGGACCCGTCCCTGACGCACGGCCGCCTTCACAGGACGAAAGGACAAATAGGGCATGTTGCTCGCCCCTAGCGTCTGCTACCGTCTAAGTGGCATGGACGGTGGGCTGAAACGAGGGGGGTTGGGACTTATGAATCTTTATATCGGGAACCTGTCCCGGATGGTCACGGAGGCCGATCTCGAGACCATCTTCGAGGGGCTCGGGCATATCGTATTCGCGCGCCTCGCGCCCCTCACCGAAGGGCGCGAGGCGCGCGGGTACGCATTCGTCGCGGTCGCTGACGAAGGCCAGGCGAGGGTGGCGGTCAGCGCCATGAATGGCAAATATCTCAAGGGCTTACGTTTGATCGTGCGGCCGGTCCTCGACCACGCGCGGCAGGCGCGGGCGCTGCGGGCCCACCAGGCGGTGGGTAGCCGGGAGGCCGGTGCGCGCCTGCGCCTGCTGAAGGGCGGGCCGCAGCCGCTCGACTAGGCCCTTACGGCTTTTGAGTTCCCGGTCGCGCCATGGCGCCGGAAGTCTCCCGTACCAACGCACGGCTGTGAAAAACGCCGGGAGCTCACCGCCTTCCAAAGCCAGCAGCCGCCGGAACGCCGGTACCAGACTCTCGTAGCTCATGTAGGCGCCGAGCAGGGCGTTATTGAACCGTTTATGAAAGAAGGCGCGGTAGCCGTGGCGGCCGTGCCAGCGGCGCACAAGCGCGAGAAAGCCCGCGTGGAGCGCCCGGTAGGCGGCGCGTTTGGCCTCGAGTTTTTGTGCCGGGCCCAAGGATGGGTTGGTGTAAATCCGTTCGAGCCGCGCACGGCAGGCGTTCATGAGCGCCAGCACCGCTTTATGGCGCGCGCGCCGTCGCCGATAGAGCGCGCGTTCAGCCGGGGTCCCCTCGGAATCCAGAAAACGGCGGACCCCGACCGCGGCCACGGTATCGGCGAATGATTCATCGAAAGTGGTGGCGTTGGGCACATAGATGAGGTCGTGTGCCAGTTCGTGGAAGATGATGTGCGCGATGGTCGTCCGCGGATAGCCGAGAAAGGTACTCAAGACCGGGTCGTGCAGATAGCCGAGCGTGGCAAAGGCCGGCACGCCGCCCACGAAGACGTCATACCCTTTGCGGGCCAGGGCACGGGCGTAGCGTTGCGCGGCGGTCTTCGAGAAATAGCCACGGTAGGCCACGCAGCCCGCGACAGGAAAGCACCAGCGCTTGAGTGTCAGGCTAAGCGGGGGGGCGGCAAAGACGTTCCAGACCACATAAGGGCGATGGAGATCGGCATAATCGCGATAGTTGCCGTGAAGGGCAAGGTCAAGGCGCGTGCGCGCGAATTGCCGTACTTGCAAAACATAGCGTAGGCGCGCCTTGACGGCGCTTGGGGTGGCCGGATCGACGAGTACGCGCCCAATCGGGCGTTCGGCGCGCATGATACCGACTTCGCCGCCCACGGCCTGCGCATAATAGGGGAGGGCGCAACCGGAGAGGGCCCCCGCGGCAAGCACGCCAAGCACGAAGCCGATACAATGGCGCCCTTGGCCGACACGCTCGCAAAACATATGAAAACCTATCTGGTGGGCGGCGCAGTACGCGACGATCTTCTGGGAAGACCTGTCATCGACCGGGATTATGTCGTGGTGGGCAGCACCCCGCAAGAGATGGAGGCGCTGGGCTTCCGGCGCGTGGGTGTGGATTTTCCGGTATTTCTCCATCCCGAGACCCATTGTGAATATGCGCTCGCGCGCACCGAGCGCAAGACCGCGCCCGGTTATCGCGGTTTCGTGGTGCATGCCGATCCTGCGGTGACGCTTGAAGAGGACTTGAAGCGCCGCGACCTGACGATCAATGCCATGGCGCGCGCCGAGGATGGGGCGTTGATCGACCCTTACGGGGGATACGCCGACCTGCGCGCCGGGGTCTTGCGTCACGTAAGCCCGGCGTTTGCCGAAGACCCGGTGCGCATCCTGCGGGTCGCGCGCTTCGCCGCCCGCTTTGGGTTCACCGTGGCCGCCGAGACCCTGACGCTCATGCGGTCCATGGTGGCATTAGGCGAGGTGTCCGCTTTGGTGCCGGAGCGTGTATTCACCGAGCTCGACCGGGCATTGGGTGAGCCGTATCCCTGGCTTTTTGTCGAGGTGCTGCGCGCTTGCGGGGCGCTCGCGGTGCAGTTTCCGGAGATCGATCGGCTGTTTGGCATCCCGCAGCCCCTCGCCCACCATCCCGAGGGAGACACCGGCGCGCATGTCCTGCTGGCGCTTGGGCAGGCCGCGCGCCTGGGGCTTACGGCGCGTGCCCGGTTCGCGGTGCTCTTGCATGACCTCGGCAAGGGACTCACGCCGCGTGCCCAGTGGCCTTCCCACAAGGGTCATGAGGCGCGCGGCGCAGGCCTCGTGGATGAGGTCTGCGCGCGCTTAAAGGCCCCCGTGGAGTATCGGGCGCTGGCGCGCGCCGTGGCCTGCTACCACCTTCAGGCCCATACCGCCCTGCGTCTACGGCCGGTGACCGTCCTGCGGCTCTTAGAGGCGGTCGACGGATTTCGTAGGCCCGAGCGCTTCGAGGAGTTTCTTGGGGCGTGCGAGGCGGATGCCCGCGGCCGGTCGGGTTTCGAGGACCGCCCCTATCCGCAGGCCGCATGGCTGCGCGCGGCGCGGGATGCGGCAGCCGCGGTGTCGGGCCGCGACTTTGCCGCCCAAGGGCTGACCGGGGAGCAGATAGGCGAACGCATCCGCGCGGCGCGGGTAGGCCTCATCGCCGGTATGAGGGCAGCCTCCTCGGCCCGCCCCTGATGGCGTACGATTTCTGGCCTCACGCCTTACAAGGACTCCTTGAAGGCGCGGATTGGCCGCACCGGCCTTAAATGAGAAATAGTATTCCCGGCTCGGCCAAACCACTGCGTCCGCTTGGGATCGCCATACCGCCCACAATAGCCCCTCTTGGCGGTGAAGCTTGGGTCTCAAATTGCCCAAGAGGGGGAACGCGCGGACAGGCGTTCACCGTGCGAAGTTTTTGGCGATGTCCATCCGCTGATGGAGGATACGCACGACCAGCGGGCCGTCAGGGTCAAGTGTGTAAAAGATTACGTGACGCTCGTGAGGAAAGCGCCGGTAACGGGGACGGATATCCTGGGCGGCGCTCCCCATTTCCGGGTTGGCGGCGAGCAATTCTCGGCACTGGCTGAGAGCGGCATAGCAGGTCTCCGCTTGCCGAAC
>JAKARW010000106.1 GCA_021819125.1 Pseudomonadota bacterium
CGTAATCAAGACTTTCCGTGACCCGGCGCGCCACCTCGCTCAAAAACCGCCAGGAGTCCTCGATACTTCCCGGCGCCTCCAATAGGACGCAGTCCCCATACCAGCGCCCGGCGTCGTGTGCCACATCCCCTTGCCGCGCCTCGAGCCGACACCAACACCAGCGACCGCTGCCCGCACGCAGACGTGTCTCCGCCTGAAAATGGCCGCCCGCCGACACCGCGCGCTTCCAAGCCAAGCGCACGTCCAGACGGTCGGCATCATGACTAAAGCCAATCCAGCCATGACGGTTGAGATCGGCCACCGTAAGGCCCAGAACTCGCTCCCACTCGGGGTTGTAATAATCGATAGTACCGTCATGGGCCGCCGACCAGACCATATGGGGAAACTGGCAGGCCGCGGCCCGTATCCGGTCCACAGCGGAGGGCGGCTTGCCGCCCCGGGTCGCGGCCCTGAGGCGCCGCGGCACTTTAAGCGCGCGCACCAGAAACTCCGCGATCTGCTCTTCATCAGGGGGGCTTACCGTAAAGTGCGCGCCTTGCAGGGCGGCACTCCCATGAAGCCTAGGCCCAAGCGAGGCCGCAGCGGCCTTATCGGCAACGAACAAAATGTGGGCAAAGGGCGCGGCCACGCAAAGTCTTTCGGCGACCGCGAGCGGGGCCGGGGTGTCGTCTGTGATGACCGCGACAACAGGATCATTATCCTTGCGAGCCGCCGCGCGCTCGATAAGCTCCTCGGCTGTCCCCACATGACACAACGCAAGGCCCAAGCGCGCCACGGTATTGACGACCCGCTCCACACAGGCCCCTTGAGGCGGATCGACGACAAGGATGGTATGCGACACATTTTTGATCCTGACGGAAGTCCTAGCATTAACCGGACTCGGCTCCACCACTATCCGCCAAAGGTCTCTCGACCTTTATGGGCGATCCGTCAAGCGATCCACACGCCCTTCATTCTTAAGGCCGTTGGGCGCGCCATAACAGCATAGCGTCGCCATAACTGAAGAAACGGTAACGCATCGTAACCGCCCGGTGATAGGCCTCCATTACTCGCCCGCCCCCGGCGAACGCGCACACCAGCATGAGAAGCGTGGAGCGCGGCAAATGAAAGTTGGTTATAAGTCCCTCGGTGACGCGAAAGTGAAATCCCGGACGAATAAAAAGATCCGTATCGCCGGCATAAGGCATGAGCCTTCCGGAAGCCGCGGCCGCCTCCAGGGCCCGGGCGGTCGTGGTTCCCACCGCAACCACCTGCCCCCCGCGCGCCTGCGCGGCCGCGATCGCCGCGACACAGGCCTCGGAGACAATGATCCGCTCCGGGTGCAGCCGCCCTTGCGCCAGGGTCTCGGGACGCACCGGCCGAAAGGTCCCGGCACCCACGTGAAGCGTCACGAAGGCCGTCTCGATACCCTGGCCGGCCAACCGCGCGAGCAGAACTTCATCGAAATGAAGGCCGGCCGTGGGCGCCGCCACCGCCCCTGGCGCGCGCGCGTACACCGTCTGATAACGGGTCCTGTCATTTTCGTTATCGGGCCGCGTGATGTAAGGTGGCAGCGGCATGTGGCCGACTTGCTCGATGAGCCCCATGAGATCGTCGGCCCCGCTGAAGACGACCTCGGTCAATTCCCCCACCCGCCCCAGCACGGTCGCACACAGACCACCCTCGAGCGTGAGCATCTCTCCTTCATGCGGTGATTTGCTGGCGCGCAGCGCCACATGCGCCCGCCCCCTATCATCCAGAAAACGCTCCAACAAGAGCTCCACGCGCCCGCCCGTGGCCCGCTGCCCATAGAATCGCGCCGGTACCACCCGGGTATCGTTGAAGACCAAGAGATCACCCGGCCGCAAATACTCGCCTAGGTCTGCAAATCGTCGGTCGGCCAGGCCCTCACCATGCCCCCCCACCACCATGAGACGGCTTGCACTACGCGGCGAGACCGGGGTTTGGGCAATCAGTTCGGAAGGCAAGTCGTAATCGAAGGCATCGGGCATCATAGCGCCGGAATTATACGGGAAAGACTGGCACTGTTGTCTCGTCGACGAACCCGCTATACTGCGCGCACGCCGGGATGGCGGAACTGGCAGACGCGCCGGACTCAAAATCCGGTGGTAGAGATACCGTGTGGGTTCGACCCCCTCTCCCGGCACCAATAAAATCAAGCGGTTAGCGCACAATGCCCCACGCAGGCCACCCCTCATTTGATTTTTTGCTCCAAATTTGCTCCACTTGCTGCCGACCATGGTAACCGCTTCCAACAGGGGGCACAGTGGCGTCTATCCGAAAGCGTGGAGAGTTGCAGTGGGAGGCGCGCGTGCGTCGACGCGGTCAGCCCATCCAATGCAAGACCTTCACCACCAAGGCCCGCGCGGAGACCTGGGTCCGGCAGGTCGAAGGCGAAATGGACCGCGGCGTGTTCGTCTCGCGCGCCGAGGCCGAGAATACGACCTTGGCCGAGGCCTTGGCCCGTTATGCGCAGGAAGTCACGCCCCGCAAAAAGGCCACCACAGCGAGCCGTGAACGCGACCGCATCCGAGCCTGGGCGGGCTCGCCTCTGTCACAACGGTCTCTGGCGAGCGTCCGAGGTAAAGACGTAGCGGAGGTTCTGCGTGACATGGAGAAACGTGGGCTCAGTGCCAACACCGTCCGCTTGCATCTCGCCCTCCTCTCCCACCTCTTCAATACCGCCCGCACCGCCTGGGGCATGGAATCCCTATCAAACCCCGTGGACCTCGTGAAGGGTCAGCGCCCAAAACTCCCGGCCGGACGGGACCGCCGTCTCGTGGGCGACGAGGAAACCCGACTGCGCGCGGCCGCGCAGGCCTACGACCGGGTGGCGCCGCCAGGCGCCGGGACTATCGAGGCCCTCATTATCTGGGCCATCGAGACTGCCATGCGCCGCGGAGAGATGGCCGCCATGCGCTGGGAACACCTGGACCGAACCGCTCGGACCCTCCTTATCCCCGACACCAAGACCGGCGTGCCGCGGACTATCCCCTTATCACCGGCGGCACTGAAAACCATCGAAGGACTCTCGCCGAAGGCCCGGGGGTTGGTGTGGAACCGGAGCCCGGACGCCATCAGCCGGGCCTTCATGGAAGTCTGCAAGGCCGCCGGCATCCGGGGCCTGACCTTCCATGACCTGCGCCACGAGGCCACCTCGCGGCTCTTCGAGAAGCACGGCTTTAGCGCCCTGGAGGCCGCCGCCGTCACCGGCCACAAGACCAT
>JAKARW010000107.1 GCA_021819125.1 Pseudomonadota bacterium
AGTGGCGTCGCAAAATAATGTGCAGAAAGACAAATGCCGCGGAGTCGCCACGCCTCGCTTATGTGCGGGCCATAAATCTTCAGTCGGTCGTTGAAGTTCCTGCTAAGGCTAGTATAACGGTCGTGATGGCCGTGGCACCGAGACCTTGGACGGAGTATGCGTGTTAGGACGGTTCGGGCGGCGGCGGTTTATTCATGTATCGGTGGATGCGAATGATTGGTGACATCAAGAACGCCGCAGCGCAAGACGACGAGTATTGGATGGCCGCGGCCCTGGCCGAGGCCGCGAATGCGGGGTGCGCGGGCGAAGTGCCGGTCGGCGCGGTTCTGGTCCGCGCTGGCGTCATGCTCGCGGGCGCCGGCAACAGTCCCATCGCGCTTCATGACCCGACGGCCCATGCCGAGATTCTGGCGTTACGCGCCGGTGGGGCGCGCGTTGGCAATTACCGGCTTAAGGATTGCGTCTTGTATGTCACCCTGGAGCCTTGCGCCATGTGCGCAGTCGCGCTTGTGCATGCCCGTGTCGCGCGCCTTGTATTCGGAGCGGCGGATCCCCGCGCAGGGGCCGCAGGTTCGGTCTTTACGCTTACCGACGAGGCGCGCTTCAATCATCGTGTGGCAGTTACGGGCGGTGTCTTGGCGACGGAATGTCAGGCGCTGCTGCGCGATTTCTTTCGCGCTCGTCGCGCCGATGGCGGCTCAGATTGCGGGCTCGCTTAGCTGAAAGAGTAGCGAGCGCGTGGCGCCAGAGGTCTGGCGGAGGTGGCGAAGGATCCGGTAGTAGACGCGGATGCGGTTGACGTATTGCACGGCCGTATAGCCCGCGGCGTAGCCGTAGCGGGTCTTGCGAAACCACCAGGGATCCTCGAGGAGCGGTAGTCGTTGCTCGACGTCCGTCCAACGATCCGGATTGGCCCCTTGCTCGCGCGTGAGCCATCGGGCGTCCTCGAGATGATTGAGGCCGATATTGTAGGCAGCCAGCGCCATCCAGGTTCGATCGGGTTGCGGGATGTCAGAGGGTAGAGCGTCGAGGAGGGTGCGCAAATAGCGTGCTCCGCCGTCTATGCTCTGGCGTGGGTTCAGGCGATCAGTCACTCCAACCGAGAGGCAGGTGTCGTTGGTCAGCATCATGAGCCCCTGAACGCCGGTCGGCGATTCGGCGTCGGCGTCCCAGCGCGACTCCTGATAGGCGACCGCGGCAAGCAGGCGCCAGGGGATGTGATAACGGGCGCCGGCGCCCCGAAACAGCGGGGCGTAAAGCGGTAGCGCCACCCGAACCCGTCTCAAGTAGGTGTGGATGTGGACGTAGTTGAATCGCGTAACGCCATAGTAGCGGGCGATCAGATCGGCCAGCTGTCCCGAGCGCCGCAGCTGCGCAAAGAAGCGGAACGCGGCGAGGTAGAGTTTGGTGTCGTGTTTCTTAGGGAACGCCCAGGCCAATTCGCGGGGCGGTCCGATCGTGAAGGCGACGCGGAGCGCCGGGTAGTAGCGGCGGTTGACCGCGACCACGTTGGAGTCGGCGACCGCGAAGCGCAACAGGCCTTGCCATACCAGGAACAAAAGTTCGTCGGCCTGCATATGGGTGGCGTCGGTCCACGCCAGGTGCGGCAGCGTGGAACGTAGACTCATGAGCGCCGCGGCCGCGCTTGATCCCGCCACGACCTCGATGGGTCGTCCGATGAGGGCACGCGCATCGGCGGGTTTGCGGGTACCGGCGCGATATACAAGCTCTTCGTGGACGACCTGGTAGGGCGGACCAAAGCGCGCGTCTTGTTTCCGGGCCGATGTCATCGTGACGCCGGCCACGAAGTCGCCTTCTCCGGCGGCCAGGGCCTGCATGAGCCCGTGATCACGGGCAACGACTTTGATTTTGAGTTTGAGCCCAAGATAGTCGGCAAAATCCCGGGCCATGTCGTACTCCATGCCCGCCGGCCCCTGGGCTCCCTGATAATAAGTCGTGGGACTGCTGCGCGTCAGGACGACAAGCTCACCATGTTTCTGGTCGGGAAGCCGCACGAGCTTCGGCTGGGCATGGCGGGAGGAGCACCCGTCGAGCATGACCGCTGCAAAGGCGGCCAGCGCCAGGGCTCTTAGTATGGGGTGTGGGCGAACCATGGCAAAGGCCTGGGCCCCGTCCCTTTCGTTCTGTCGCCGGGCGTGCGCATGGGTCCGATCATACCCCCTCTATCCTTTCTTGGCGACACCAGTTAAGCTTATTTCCCCGGGGAGAGGTACCGAAGCGGTCATACCGGCGCAGACTCGAAATCTGTTGGGGGCATCGCCCCACGTGGGTTCGAATCCCACCCTCTCCGCCATTATTTGGGAACTTAAGGCCAAGGTTGGCCGACTCGCTCCTCCGACCCTGCAGGATATGTGGGAGGGGTGTGGTTCGAATCAGGTTTCATGGCGGCGGCCAAGAGGGATCGATTCATGACAGGAAGTTGCCCCGAGCAAGTGGATCATAACGGTTTTGCCAGTCGCCTGCGTAAGACTCTTGGGCGCGGCAGCGGTCGTGCGAGCCACTCCAATTTATTGTATCTGCGGGCCCGGTACCCCGATGAGAGGGTCGTCCGGCAAGATCTGAGTGGCGCGTTATATACCTTGGGTGGCGTCGTCCTGGGCCTTGTCGCGGGCGCCATAGGTCATCAATATCAATTATTGGGCGCGCTTACCTCCGCGCGCGATTCAGTAGTGCTTTTGTTCGGGGTGCCGGCGTTGGTCGGAGGGGGCGTGGGGGCATTCACCGCATGGTGGCGCGCCCGCACCAAGCTCGCGCAGGCGCTGGTGACGCCGGAGGGGTTCCGGCAAAGGCTCATGAGTGTCGAGCGCAACCAAGCCCTGTAGGTCAGCTTATCCGCCGTTCTCCATGACGTGCGCAATCCGCTCCATAATATCCAGCTTCTCATAGAGTCCTTGGAATTCCCGGGCACCGATACGGGTCGTGTGCGCGAGCAGGTGCTTGAGCAGATCGAGCGCATCAATGTCCGGATACGCCGGGTCGTAACCCAGATTGCGAAATTTTCCGGGGAGATTGCCCGGTGCCCCATCAGCCTCGCCGAAGTACTTGCCGAGGTCTCGGAGATGGTGTGCCCGCTCGCGCGCCAGGCTGATGTCGTCCTTACGGTGGATGCGCCGCACGATGCGATAGTGGTTGCGGATCCCAAATTCCTGGTGCAGGCCATCGATCATCTGATTCTAAACTCTCTACAG
>JAKARW010000051.1:0-7257 GCA_021819125.1 Pseudomonadota bacterium
CCATAGGTCAAGCAAGCCTTCTCATGACAACGAACTTGCACATCGCGGCAAAAGCGCTCGGCCTTGCCATGCTTTTCCTGGCGCCCCTTGCCATAGTCACGTTAATGGCCCTGCAGCTTGAGGCGACGTCCAAGATAATCCTTATCGCCGACTACATCCACAAGGGTATCCGGCACCAACTGAAGGACCTGTTGGGAGACAACAATCGCTTTTTTGAGTGGGAGGAACACAAGGCGCGTACACGCCGCGTGGCAAGATGGCTGCTCAAGGTGCTCGACGCGACAAAGTGGGTCGTTTTCATTTACGGCCTGATCGCCTCGTTTGCGATTGGCGCTTGGCTTCTTTCTCACGGCGACTATTCCCGCATCGCCGGGACCGACAGACTGTTTCTGATCTGGGCCTTCGTGATTGACGCCGGCTTTTTGATTCTTGCCCTCTACATCTCGTCGGCCTTTAACGAGGTGGATGGGGAGGCGTTACGCGCCCCAATGGATCATCGTGGCGCCACACCCTCATAGCGACGAGCCCAGACTGACGCGGATCGCGCCTACATCATGGCGCATGGTGGCGGTCTGTCGATCCGCGCTCCTCGAAGGTCAACGCCACATGCAAGGCCCCCTCATCTGCGTCCCCCCACCAAAAGACCTCGGGTTGGCGTGCGCTGAGCGCGCGCAAAAGCGGCAGGCTGCGCGCCGCCGGATTACCGACGCGCAGGCCCTCGAGGGCGCTCTCTGCCATGCACGCGTCCGTCACCGGGTTGCAACGCCCCCACCGCCAGGATAATCGGGCGCACGCCCCCGGCGGCCGATCCGCGGTCAAGGCCAGGGCTACGGCAAACGGTGCTGTGATCTTGCGCACCGCCGCAAGGGCCGCAGGCGGCGGGAGATCGTAGGCGATCAAGAGACAGGGCTGGTCGGGCGCGACTGTAGTCAGGGCCTCGAGTAGACCGGCGGCGAAGCTATCGTCATAGGCAGACAAGCTGGTCGTGGGTGCAAGCGAGCCGGTCGCGATCCCCCAGTAGCCCCCGGCGGCGTTATGCACCGAGTTATGAAATACCGTCGGTGACAAGGCGATAGGCGGTTGCGCGAGCGCCCGGCAGTTCTTGTCGGCGATCTCGAGATCGCCGCTCGCTGAACTCAACACCGTCGCCGCTTTCTTCGGATCCCAGCCGGCGGCGCGCACGGCCTGCCACCCGACATCCAGGGCGTAGCGCGCGGACATCGGACAGCGCCGCGCCTCATTGGCGGAGAGCCCTTCGGCACGCGGCACCCGCACCCCATCATCCCGATAGGCTTTCTCGCCCGCTAATATCGCGCGCGCCACGCGCGTGTCCGCAAGTCCCGGGCCCAGGATACCCCATCCGGCGATATATACGCTCACAAGCGCCACTCGAGGGCCAAACAGCAATTGCTGCCGCCAAATCCAAAGGTGTTGACCAAGGCGCGGTGGATCGGACCGGGCCTGCCTAAGAGCAGCAGGTGTGATCGGAATCGTGGGTCGGGCGACCGCGTATTGGCGGTCCCGGGCAGGAACCCAGCGGCCATGGCTTCGGCCGTAAACACCACGCCGCACACCCCGGCGGCCCCGAGCGTATGCCCGATGGCACCCTTAGTAGAGCTTGCCGGCACCGCCCCAAGCCCCATGCTCACAAGCGCCAGATCCTCGGCGGCGTCATTGTGCGTAGTCCCGGTGCCGTGCAGATGGACGTAGTCCACGGCCCCGGGCTGCCAACCCGCACCCTTGAGCGCCGCACCTATTGCCGCGCACGCCCCGCGCGCCTCGGGATGCGGGGCCGTCATGTGGTAAGCATCGGCACTGTCGCCGGCAGCCGCAAAGTGCAGACGGCAAGACCCACCAAAAAGATCGGCCGGCCCCATGAGCGCAAAACCCGCCGCTTCGCCGATGGCGATCCCATCGCGATCGGCACCGAAGGGCTTGGGATGGGCGCGCGACAGGAGATTGAGCGCGTGAAATCCATAAAGCGTGGTATCGCACAGACTGTCGACACCGCCTACCACCACCGCGCGGCACACCCCGGAGACGATGAGCCGTGCGGCGGTGGCAAACGCCTTGGCGCTCGATGAACACGCCGTCGATACCACCAGCGCCGGGCCCTTGAGGTTCAGATAACGGCGCACGAAGTCCGCGCAAGAAAAGACATTATGGGTCTCGCGGTACGGGAAATCGGCGGGCAAGGCACCAAGCTCCTTGAAGGCCGGGGTGCGGTAAGCCGCCTCGGTGGCGGCGATCCCGGACGTGCTCGTGCCGATCACTACCCCGACGCCCTCGGCACCGAGGGCGCGCACGGCCGCGGCCACCGCCTGCGTGAAACCATCGGCGTCGAGCGCCCACTGCGCCAGCCGATTGTTGCGACAGTCGTAGCGCGCAAGTGCCGCGGGCATAACCACGTCCTTAAGGCCCGCGACGGGACCTACCATGCACGGGGTCCCATCTGCCAGGGTGTGCGGGGACAATGCCGACCGGCCGCTCACAAGCCCCGCGCGATTGGCAACGAGGCCCCGGCCGAAGGCGCTCGTGAGCGTGTAGCGAATAATGGCGCACTCACCCTCCATCACGGGGCCCGCGTCGCGCGCGGGGCGCGTCCCCATGACCAGGCGGCGGTAAAGATGAGCGCAAGGAACGCGCCTAGGCTTACGGTCACACCGACCGTGCGCAACATCGCCACCGGCGCCGACGCCATGACCCCGAATCCGGTTATGGTGGTCGCCGCGCACACCCACGGCGCAAGCGGCCGACGATCAATGATAAGCCCATGCTCCCCAAGAAACAGGGCATAGCCCATGCCAAGCCCGGCAATGAGCAGCAAGGCGACGAGGTTCAAAAGGGTAAGGCCCGGGCCTGTCATCACCAGAATGGCGCAGGTGGTCACGATCGCCGCTGCCATCGGCAGCACGAGGCGCGCGGCCTCGCGCACGGATCGCAGACCGATGGCGATGACCACCGCCATGAGCGCCCCGGCGATGAGCGCATGGCGCATGAGCGCTGCGCGATAGCGCGCCATAAGGCGTCCTACGGCGCGCTTTACCACCACGTAATGGACCCCCGCGACCCCGCTTGCGCGCACCGCTTGGGCCACGCGCGAGGCGTTACGTACGCCGGATAAATGCACGAACGCCACCCCCCGCCCGTGGATCCGCATGAGCAAGCCGCCCATTTGCGCGCGCACCGCCGCCGGCAGATCCGCCGGCCGCAACAAACGCGCGTGGCGTGCCTGCGCGACCGCGCTCACAAATCCTTGAAACGCCCGCAGGCGAAACGGCATGCCGGCGGCCGCGCGGCGCAGCCTGCGGCGAAGGATCGCGGACGCCGGCAGGGCCCGCACCCGCCGCCGCTGCGTGGCCACGCTCGGCAGATACTGCGCCGCCAGCTGGTAGCCGGCCAACACCCGCTCCCGGCGCAACCGTGCCAGTACCGGCCGCAGGGCGGCACTCGCCGCCAGCGCCTGCTCGCGGTGGGCGGCGGTCACGACCACGAGTGACGAAAGCCCCGGCACCCCGAACGCGCGACTCAGTCGTCCCGTCGCACGCATCAGGGTATGGGACGCTGGACTTAATGCCGACAAGTGGTCGTCCCACACAAGACCCCCTCGCTGCCAAAGGACCCCGACCGCAGCCAGCGCCACGACCACGACCACCGCGCGCACGCGACGCAGTCCTGCACAAAACCGTGCCGCACGGTCATCCCAGACGGATAGATCGGCGGTCGGCCGCCACGCCGGGATCATAAGCGGCAGAATAAAGCGCGCCGCAATCGCCGCCGCCGCAAGCCCCACGGCCGCAAACACACCAAGCTGCACGAGACCGGCCAGATGCGAGGTCATCATAGTCGAAAATCCGATCACCATGGCGATCATGGCCAATCCCAGGGCGCGGGTGACGCGCCGCGCCGCGCGCGCCACACCCTCCCCGGGCCGGACATGCAAAAGCACATAGGCCGGGTAGTCCATCGTAACGCCGATCAGCATGGTCCCAAACCCGAGCGTTGTGATCGCAAGTCTCGGAAATGCGAGATCGATGACCGCGGCGGCCACCACCGCCCCGGTGACAAGCGGCACGAGGCTTACCACAAGCGGCGGTCCCGAGCGGTAGACAAATCCCAATATCCCCGCCACCAAAATGAGATCGATGATCGTCAAACGCTTGGCGCTGGCTGCAACCTTGTCGTTGGCCGCCACCGTTATTGCCCCGGTGCCGCCGATCTCAAGAGACAACGGCGCATGGTGCAGGGTGCGCGCAAACGCGGCATGGATCAGATCCAACGCGCGCCGCTGTGGGCCCACGGAAAATCCCGAACTTCGTGTCTTTACGAGCAATAGCGCTTCGCGTCCGTCATGCGAAACCCATACGCCGTGACGCGAACGTGGACCGCGCACGCCCCTCCATGCGCCTGCCGCGGCCATAAGTGCGCCCGTGGGATCGCGCACGACCTCGCTTGCACTTAAGCCCGCCGGCGACTCGAGAATGGCAAGATCGCGCCGCAAATCCGCATGCAGGGCGGAAACCGTCCACGACGTGCGTGGCGCCAGGAGATAGCGGTTATGAAACAAAAAACCTTCAAGGCCGCGCGCCATGGCCCGCCCGTTATTGGCGATTAGGGTAAAATTGGTGGTGTCGCGGCGTAATCGCCGCGCGAGCGCGCGCGAGGCCTTGGTGCGTTGCGCCCCGGTCCCGCCGCGAATCGCAAGTAGTAAAAGACGCGAGGCGGCCCCCTTGTGTAGTCCGCGCACCAGCGCCCGCTGCACAATGCTGCCCGAGCGCGGCAGAAACGCAGTCAGGCTTCCCCCGAAACGGGCGGTATCCATAATGAACCCGGTGAGTATCGCCAAAACGGCCAACCACGCCGTAGTCACGACAAATGCCCATGGCCTGGCGTTCACGGAAGGATGTACATGTCCGAGCTATCGCCGTTTGGCGCCCGCGTCGTGATCTGCGTAAGCTGCGTTCCGTGCCCGGTGATCGCGACACTGATGAGCGCCTTTTTAAGGGCCGCAAGCCGTGGGCGCAGCAGCAGCCGCCAGGCCTTGCGATTCCCCTGCAGCCGGGTGGTGAAATCATGCGTGAGCAACGCATAGTTCCCGCTCAGCAGCCCCTCGAACCCGGACACCATGGCGATCACGCTCGGGTAGCGACCGACCGAGACTCCGCGGCGCGCGCGATTGACAAAAAGCCGCCCGCCGACGATGCGGTAGATCGCCTTGCGCGGCGCGCCTTCGGTCATGATCAAGGTATCGGGCTTGATGTACTGCAGCGTCCCGTAAACCCGCACCGCGCGTCGCAGGCTCGCCAGGTGATTGACCTCGGTAAACCGCGCCTTACGATTTGCCGCGCCCGCCAAGGTCTTCAGTAGCATGGGAACCGTCCACGGGCCGCTCGCTGCCAGGGCCGTCCCCGTCGCCAGGGTCACGAGTAGCGCGACGGCAAGATGCATCAGCGCCCGGGGCTTGCCAGAAGTCATAAAAATTAAACCAGTTGTCGGGGGCCAAGCGACAGAATCTCTCCAGGGTCTGCGCATAACGCTCCCCGAGCTGTCGCATCCATTCACCGCGTGCCCTCACATCCGGGGCCGGGCCGCAAAGCGGCTCAAACAGCAACTCATAGCGGCATGCACCGTCGACCGGCGCATGGTAGAGCGCGGTAAAGAAGAATACCGGGGCACGTAGGGCCGCCGCAAGCCGTAAAGGTCCCAATGGGAATGACGCGGTCGCCCCCAGGAAGTCGGCCGAATAAGTCGTCTCGCCGGCTACCACACGATCGCCCATCAGGCCCACCAAGCCGCCGTGCGCGAGAAACTCGCGCACTCGCAAGAGCGAGGCCGGCCCTCCCAGGGGTACCACCGACTCCCGCGCCTCGGGGTTCAAGGCCATCAGTATCTCGTTTAATTGGCGCGATACCTTAGTGTTCATGATGATCTGGATCTTCAGCCCCGGACGCAGAAAGGCCGCGGCGCGGGCCGCCTCGAAACTGCCCAGATGCGCGCCGAGCAAAAGGACGCCCTGACCGCAGTCCAGATAGGAGGCGACGGCCTCGAAGCCGCGGATCTCATAGCGCGGCGCATCGCGATGCGAGGCCAGCAGATAGACGCGGTCGAGGACCGTGCGCGCAAACGTCAGGTAATGGCCGAACAATCGGCCAAGCGTGGGCCTTTGGCCATCCAAGGCCTGATAATAACGGCGCAAACCGATCCGGCCCTCGCGCAGCGCTAAGAAAAAATAGGCGGTGATGGGCCACAGCAGGACGCGCGCCGTGCGCCGGCCCGCGCGCAGCGCCACGGCACGCACGGCGCGCAGCGCCCAGCGGCTTCCGCGTTCACGCTTTTCGAACCAGACCTGGGCCATCGCCGCCTTGTACCCGCCATGCCCCAAAACACCACAGTCCGCGACCTGAATTTTTAAGCCCGGCGCGCACTAATGGTGGCCGCAAGCGCCCGCAAGGACGCGAAGATGACGCCATTTTCCGGATCATCGGACCGCAGTTGAATACCATAATGCTGGGAGATCGCAAGCGCGATCTCCAGCATATCGATCGAATCGAGCCCCAGACCCTCGCGAAACAGCGGGGCCTCGGGATCGATGGCGCATGCATCAAGCCCCAAGTTCAGGCTGCTGACGAGCAGCTGCGCAATCTCGCGCTCAAAATCGGTTTGCCTGCTATTCACCACACCCATCCTCTCGCAACCCCATCCATTCTCTCAGGCATCGGGATCGTACCCTGGAGCCCCGTACCTTCATCATCCACCCTTTCCGGACCGGATGAACACCCATACCACCGCGACCCCGACGATCAGGGTATTCGACGCCTTCAGCAAGGGGCTCGACGCGAACGCCGCGCCCGCATAATTGCGATAGCGCCCAAAGATTGCAAAATCGAAGGGCCCGACCTGCGTACTCACCGCCGCCGAGAGCCGCAGACCGGCATACCCGCCAGGGGCGGCATAGGCCGGCCGCCCGGGGGCGGCATAGGCCGCCGGTACCCCGAAAAAATACGCATTGACCCCGCGGCTGCGAAAAACGGGGCCAAAGCTTACCACAATGGGCCAGGCGCGCCCGCGCGCGGTACGCGATTCGATGAACGCCGACGTACTGCTGCCGATCGGCGTCAGCCGCAGACCCGGGCCCATGGCCCAACGATAGCGGGCGCGCGCCCCGAGCCAGGCCCGCCACCCCGCTGGCCGCCAAGGCAGGCGATACATGACATCAGGCCCCAAAGCGAAGGTCGGGTCCAGGCCGGGCATCCCGGC
>JAKARW010000051.1:7357-15934 GCA_021819125.1 Pseudomonadota bacterium
GCCTGCGCCTCCAGGTCCCCGGGGGCCTGAGACTCATGGCCGATGATCGCCGCGGTACCCGAGATCCATAACCACTCGCGCCCGTCGCCCACCACCTTCATGGCGCGCACGAAATCCGGCGGCTGGGGACCGTAGGTGTCGGGATAACGGTAGGCGCACACCTGCCGCGGATTCTCGATGGCGGTGCCGGGGGTACGCCGCGCCAGGACATGCAGCGTCAGGGCGCCGCCGGAGGTGCCGATGCAGGTCGCCGCCGGACGGATCCCGCCTTGCGCGAGGTAGCCTTCCAGGGCCCGGTGACGGCCGCGGTTGAACTGCCGGTACCGCTCGAGACCCTCATCCGGGGCATGGATGTCGGGAAAATATTGCCACGCGCGGATCAGGTACCCGTAACCCTCGCCCTCGGCAATACGCAGGATGCGCCCATAGGCCTCGGCTGCGGCCACGGCGATCCGCTCGCAAGCACCGACCGCGACCGCCGCGAACAGCCACTCGCCATCGTGCGCATAATGCACGCCATCGCGCACAGCCGATAGCACACGGCCGCCTGCGATCACCTCATACACGGGCGGCCCGGCGGGCGCCAAGGCTACGGCGACATAGGGGGCGCGTCCTTGCCACGCCGTCGTGGTCCCATAGCCCACGACCCCGAGAATATCGCACCGATGCTCGAGCGCTGCGCGCCGATCCGCCGCGTAATAAGATATGTGCATGCGGTCAAAAATACCCACACAAAGGCGTCCATGGCCGGCTTACGCCGCGACCTTGAGACGCGCCGCAGACCCACGGCGTGATCGCCGTTCCTTGCCCGCTTACGCGAATCCGTGTAGCGTCGACGCCATGTTCAAGCCCCATCCGCGCAAGTCTAACCCGAGGAGCCGCGGTCATGACATGCCCTAGGGATATCAGGACTTCGGGCCACCCCGAACGGTGGTAAAAAGGCTTGTGCTCATACATCAGGCTTCTCCCTTGAGGGATAGAGATCGCGATCTCCCACCGGCGCGCACGCCATCGCCCCGGCACTGGTGTCCGTTCCCCCATTCGCCAGGGGGCGCGTAATGCCGCGCCTTGATGCCCGGCATGTCTTTCAGGTCACCAACGTCCTCGACGGCCTGCTCGCGGCCGGGGCCGCGACCCATGCCCTGGCCGCGGTCCCGGCGTTGGGCGTGGTCGCTGCCACCCAGGCCGCCCTGACCGCCACCTGCCTTTGTCCGCGCTGCCCGTTCCTAGGACCGGTCATCACCCGCGTCGCCACCACCAAACCCGAGGTCGCGCTCACCTTCGACGACGGACCGGACGCGGCGTTGACGCCACGCATCCTCGCGCTGCTCGCCCAATATGACGCCCGCGCGAGCTTCTTTTGTATCGGCCGCCGCGCCCGCCAGACGCCCCAACTCATACGTGTTGCCGCCGGCGCCGGTCATAGTATCGAAAACCACAGTTGGGACCATAGCCCCCGCTTCGCGCTCTTTGGATCACGCCGGCTTGCGCGCGAGATCGACGACACGCAGGCCCTGCTCACCGACCTGAGCGGCCGACCGCCGACCTGCTTTCGCGCGCCCGCCGGGTTTCGTAACCCGTGGCTTGCGCCGTTGCTCGCCGAACGCGCCCTGTATTGCGCCGCCTGGTCGCACCGCGCCTTCGATACCTTGGACCCGGCGACTGCGCGCATTGAACGGCGACTGTCACGAGGCCTTACGCCGGGCGCTGTGATCCTGCTGCATGATGGCCGTAATGCCCGTGATTCAGCGGGGCGGCCGGTGCTAGAGACCGTCCTGCCAAGACTCCTCCAGGGCCTGCAGACCCGCGGCCTGCGAGCCGTCGATCTGCCCACACTGCTTGCCGGTCACGACAGGACGCGCCGACCTCAGGACACGGCCGGGCGCGCCGCCACCCCCGTCCCGCGGGCCTTCAGATAATCCTCGTAGCCGCCACCAAAGATCGTCACCTGCCCGCCGTCTAGCTCAAGAATCTCGGTCGCAAGCGACGACACGAACTCGCGATCGTGGCTCGCAAAGATCAGGGTGCCGGGATAGTGGACCAGCGCCAGGTTCAACGCCTCGATCGACTCCATATCCAGATGGTTGGTCGGCTCGTCTAATATCAGGACGTTCGGCGCAAGAAGCATGAGCTTTCCAAAGATCATGCGCGCGCGTTCGCCACCTGAAAGCACGCGCACGGACTTTTCGCTCTCCTCGCGCGAGAACAACAAACGCCCAAGCACCGCGCGGATCGCCTGCTCGTCATGGATCGGCTGCGCCCACTGGCTCATCCACGCCAAGAGCGTGAGATCCTCGGCAAACGCCTCGCCATGATCCTGCGCGCAATACCCCACACGTGCCGCCTCGGCCCACTGGACCTCGCCCGCGCGCGGCGCGAGTTCACCTGCGAGCGTGCGCAAAAGCGTGGTCTTGCCAGCCCCGTTGGCGCCGATCACGCCGATGCGCGCGCCGGCTGCGACATACAGATCGAGGTCTTGCCACAGGAGGCGGTCGTAGCCCTGCGCCAGGGTGCGCAACTCCACGGCCTGGCGGTAGAGCTTCTTGCCCATGTCAAACCGGATATAGGGACTCACCCGGCTCGATGGCTTGATCTCGTCGAGCTTGATCTTTTCGATCTGGCGGGCGCGCGAGGTCGCCTGACGGGCCTTGGAGGCGTTGGCCGAGAATCGGCTCACGAACGCCTGGAGTTCGGCGATCTGGGCCTTCTTGCGCGCGTTGTCGGCAAGGCGGCGCTCACGGACCTCGGTGGCGGCGGTCATGTATTCGTCGTAATTGCCCGGAAAGATCCGCACTTCCCGGTAATCGAGATCGGCTATGTGCGTACACACCTCGTTCAGAAAATGGCGGTCGTGGGAGATGATCACCATGGTGCTGCGGCGCGCGACCAGCAGATCCTCGAGCCAGCGTATGGTGTGGATGTCCAGATGGTTGGTGGGCTCATCGAGCAGCAGGATGTCGGGATCCGGAAACAGGGCTTGGGCGAGAAGCACGCGCAGTTTCCATCCCGGCGCCACGGCACTCATCGGGCCATTGTGCTGGGCGACCGGCACCCCAAGTCCGGTCAAAAGCCCGGCGGCGCGCGACTCGGCGGTATAACCGTCGCAAGCCGCGAAATCCGCCTCAAGCTCCGCGACACGCATCCCGTCTTCCTCGCTTAGAGACGGCAAGCCATAGAGCCGCTCGCGTTCGGATTTCAGGCGCCAGAGTTCGGCATCGCCCATGATGACGGTGTCTAGCACGCTATAGGATTCAAACGCGAACTGATCCTGCCTAAGCTTCCCGACGCGCTTATCGGCCTCCCAGACGACCGTGCCCGACGTCGGGTCCAGATCTCGGCCCAGGATCTTTAAAAACGTCGACTTGCCGGAGCCGTTGGCACCGATCAGACCGTAACGATGCCCGGCGCCGAACTTCACGGACACATTTTCAAAAAGGGGCGCGGCCCCGAACTGCATGGTGAGCTGAGTAGTGGAAAGCACGAGAGTCCTACCGAACCGAGTCGGGATTTACGAAAACAAAGCCGCGCAGTCTACACGCAACACCCCGGGCGCGTCACGGCGTGGCTCGCCGCTCAATCATCTGCGGCCGAAGGCCCGGCGAGCTCAGGCGCTAACAGCGGGCGCGGCTCCTCGGGCAGCACATCAAGTGCGGGAATCTCCTCCTCGTCTGCGGCGCGCAGATCCCGGAAACGCCGCGCCTGGGGCAGTACCCGTGCCTCGAGCGTACCGACGGTCTTGTTGTAGGCCTGCACCGCGGCGGCAAGCTTGGCGCCAGTGTCCGACCAGCCCCGGCCCAAGAGCGCCACGCGCTTATAAAGCTCCTTGCCAAGCGCCGCGATCTCTTCGGCGTTGCGGGCGATGGCCTCCTGCTGCCAGCCATAGGAGACCGCGCGTAACAGCGCGATCAGGGTGGTGGGGCTTGCCGGGATCACCTTCTGATCGACGCCGGTCTCGATCAGCGACGGGTCTTCGCGTAAGGCGGCGCTGAAAAAGACCTCGCCTGGCACGAACATGACCACAAACTCCGGGGCCCGCGGGAACTGTTCCCAATAGGCCTTCTTTGCAAGCTGGCCGAGATGCGCGCGCACTTGCGCGGCATGGCGCTTCAGGGATACGGCACGCGCCGCGTCGTCCTCGGCCTCCACGGCGTTGAGATAAGCATCGACCGGGGTCTTCGCGTCCACGACCACATGCCGCCCCCCCGGCAGTCTCACCACCAGATCGGGACGTAAGGCACGACCCTCGTCATCGGTCCTTTGCGCCTGCTCGATGAAGTCGCAATGATCGAGCATACCGGCCATTTCCACGACGCGCTTTAATTGCAATTCGCCCCAGCGTCCGCGCGCCGCCGGCTCACGCAACGCCTTGACCAGGTTTGCCGTCTCGCGGTGGAGTCTCGGCAGATGGCTTTCGATCAACGACTTGACCTGGTCTGTAAGGGATTGATAGGCGCTCTCGCGCTTGACCTCGAGCTGTGTGAGCAGGGCATCGACGCGGTTCAGACGTTCCACCACCGGCCCCACGAGATGCGCGATTGCCTGCTCGCGGGCGCGCAGATCGGCGCCCGCGCCCTGAGTGATGTTCGCCAAGCGCTCCTGGGCAAGCCCCAGGAACAGCTCGTTATTGCGCTGCAACGCCTCCTGTGACAGGCCCTTGAACATCTCGCCTGCCGCCCTCTGGGCCTCCTGCAACGATGTCAGCCGCTCGTTATGGACCTGGTCCTCGTAGCGCGCGCGCTCCGTGAGCTTGACATGCTCGATTTGCAGTGCGGTGAGCGCGGCGTTCACGCGGTGCAGCTCGACATCGCGCGATGCCAGCGCCTGTTGCGTCTCCTGCAGGCTCGCCGCCGTGCGCCCCTGGTGGCGATGTTCCTGTGCCCACAACCACGCCCCGACCGCAGCGCCTGCAAGCCCGCCCAGGATGGCGGCAACCGCAGGGCTCATAGACCCCCCGGATAGATGGCTACAAGCCTGCGCCGGGCTCGCGCCTTCATGGGTGCCCCCCCGAAGCCTCGGCCCCGCAGGTCTCTTGCGCCTCCCACTCGCTCACAATAGGCTGAAGCTGGGCCAGGACTTCGCCCAGGCGGCGGCCGCGCTCGGTCAGGCGATAGGTCACCTGCGGCGGCACACTCGCCACCATCTCGCGCGCCACAAAGCCTGCGCCCGCAAGCCGCCGCAGGCGCTCGGTCAAAAGCCGGCTCGAGACCCCGGGGATCGCACGCTTCAGGGCCCCGAAGCGCAGCGCGCCCTGGGTCTGCAGCACCCACAAGACGTGCGTCGTCCACGGCCCCGCGAGGAGCTTTAGGACGGCATCGACCGGGCAAGGCGAGGTGGTCTCCATGGTTACTTTTAAATACCTACTTCACAAAGGTAACTCAGTACGGTTAGAGTGCAGCCATCATAACGCGTTTCCTGACAGGAGGGTCACATGAGCCGTATTCTGGTCTTGTACTACAGCACTTGGGGACACGTCGAGCGTATGGCTTCGGCGGTCGCCGAAGGGGCGCGCGCGGTCGCGCATACCACAGTGGACATCAAGCGCGTGCCGGAACTGCTGCCGCCCGAGACCTTGGCGGCCATGCATGCCAAGACCACGCAGACGGCGCCCATCGCCGAACCCGCGGATCTCGAGCATTATGACGCCATCATTTTCGGGACGCCCACGCGTTTCGGAAACATGTGCGGGCAGATGCGCCATTTTTTGGATGCCACGGGTTCGCTGTGGAGCGCAGGCAAGCTTATCGGCAAGATCGGAAGCGTATTTGTCAGCACCGGCACACAACATGGCGGTCACGAAATGACCGTGACGTCCTTCCATACCACCCTGCTCCATCACGGCATGATCATAGTCGGGGTCCCCTACTCCTGTGCCGGGCTTACGCGCATGGACGAGGTCACCGGCGGCAGCCCCTACGGGGCCGGGACGCTTGCCGCCGGCGACGGCAGCCGCCAGCCGAGCGACAATGAGCTCGCGGTCGCGCGCTTTCAGGGTGAACACATAGCGCGCCTTGCCGCGCGTCTGCAAGCCAAGGCGTGATCGAAGTCCGGCGCGCCGATCACCGCGGCCATGGCGAGCATGGGTGGCTCACGAGCCATCACACGTTTTCGTTCGGCGACTACTACGACCCCGCACAGCAAGGCTTTGGGGATCTGCGGGTCATCAACGAAGACGTGATCCGCGGTGGCGGCGGATTTGCCGCCCATCCGCATCGCGACATGGAGATCGTAACCTATGTCCTGGCCGGGGCCCTGCGTCACCAAGACAGCATGGGCCACGGCTCGGTGATCGCAGCCGGTGACGTGCAGCGCATGACCGCCGGCACCGGCGTCGTTCATAGCGAGCACAACGCATCGGCGCATACCCCCGTGCATCTTTTCCAGATGTGGGTGCATCCCGATCGCCCGGGGCATACCCCCGAGTATGAACAATTCACGCCTCCCCTTAAGGATCGGCGGGGGCGCTTCCAGGTCCTGGTATCGGGCCACCCGGCGGACAGCGGGCTGCACTGGCATCAGGACGCCCGGCTGTTGACCGCCGACCTTGCCCGCGGCGAGACGGTCAGCCTCCCTCTTGCCGCCCAACGCATGGCCTACCTGCATGTGATTTACGGGCAGATCGTAACGTGCGGCGAGACACTTAAAACCGGCGATGGTGCGCGTCTCATCGAGACCGGGGAGATCTCGTTTGCCGCCGCCATCGATAGCGCCATACTGCTCTTCGACCTGCGCGCGCCTCGCCCTTGGATCCGATGATGCGCGCGCAAGGACGATCGACCTACACGCGCCTCATCAAGGCGACACAAGTGGAGCTGTGGGAACGGGGATTCAAGGCCGCGCGACTCGATCGTATCGCGGTGCGCGCCGGGGTCACCAAAGGGGCGCTGTACCACCACTTCCCGGATAAGCGATCCCTGGCCCTGGCGGCGCTCATGGAAACCATGGACCGAACCATCGATGAACTGTGGATACAACCCCTGGCGGCAGACGGCGATCCCCTGCCGCGGCTTTCCGCGGGGCTTGCCCATCATATCGCCACCGGCGCAGCCGATATCCATCGCCATCTGCCGCGATTGATCGCAGACTTCGCCGCACACGACCCGGCCACCCATCTTTCGATAAGTGAACGGCTCGCGCATTGGCGCAAACGACTGGCCGCGGGCTTGGCGCGTGCGCGCCACGCGGGCTTTGTGCGCGCCGACATCGACTGCGATGCCGCCGCGCTCTTCATTCTGTCGTCGTGGGAAGGCTGCCAAGAGGCGGTACGCTACGCGCATCCCGCGATTCTGTTCGGCTGCGGCCAGGAGCTCTTGCGCTACATCGGCGCACTTCGTGGCCACGCCGACCGGCGCGTCACCGACCCTTCGGGTTCCTGGCCTGCGCACTTTGCCGACACCTCCCCGAGCGCCGCCTGAGATGGCTATCGTCGGTTATCATTCCATCGCAGTCACTTACCTTACATATTGTGGCCTCATTTGTTAGCATGCGTCTCATGCCGTCTTTCGTCACTCGTAGCCGCACTGCCGCCATCCTGATTCTTGCCATCCTGGTTTTGGCTTTCGTGCCGCTTACGTTGCGGCCGCTTTTTAATCTCAACGAGGGCCTTTATGCCGAGGCCGCGCGCGAGATGCTCGCGCATAACCCACTGATACCGCGTCTCGATGGCATGCCCTACCTCGAGAAACCGCCGATCCTCTACTGGCTCATCATGCTGTCGTACAAGATCTTTGGCGTGGGCAAATTCGCCGCGCGCCTGCCCTCGGCCCTGGCGGCCCTCGGGACCTTGCTGGTCGTGGCGCGTTTCGCCCGCACAAGGTTTCGTGAGCCGCTGTGGCCGGCTGTGATTTTGTTTTCGTCTGTCGGCTTTTACATGATGTCGCAGCTTGTGCTGTTTGACATGACGTTCACGTTCTTTCACACCATCACGCTGCTTGCGTTCTACGCCTATATCGAGCGCCCCGAAGAACCCTCGCGGTTGATGCTGGCGGCCGCGGCAAGCGCGCTTGCGTGCCTTACCAAGGGCCTCATAGGGATTGTTCTGCCAGGACTCGTTGTGATCGCGTTTCTGGCGCTCGAACGGCGCACGATCCGCGGGCTGCCGTTTCTTGCCGCCTGGGGTGTCTTTTTCCTCATCGTCTTGCCCTGGCATATCTGGATGATGCAGCACGTCCCCGGATTCTTCGATCGCTACATCATCCAGGAGCAATTCGGGCGATTCCTTGGGACCCTAAAGCCCATGGACTACCGGCGGCCGCCGTTTTACTACAATTTCGAGCATCTGTTGCTTGGCATCTTCCCATGGACACCGTTTCTCCTGGAGGCGATTATGAGGAGGCGTCCCTATGACAGCCTGGATCGCTTCCTGCTGCTATGGGCCGCGGCCTATGTCCTTTTTTTCACACTATCGAAGACCTCGTCGTCTTACTACATGCTGCCGGCGTTGCCGGCGCTCGCGCTGTTCCTCGGGCGCGCCATGCCCGACCTTAAAGGGCGCGCGCTCGCGCGCTTGGTGGCGGCATTTGCCGTACTGTGCGTGATAGCCGGGGTCGTGGCCCTCTACATCCCGCATCCGGCCATGCG
>JAKARW010000108.1 GCA_021819125.1 Pseudomonadota bacterium
CGCAGCGAAGGAGGCTTTTGGACCGATGGAGTTTGATCTTTTCTATGAGCTCGCGGTGCCGGATTTCGCGGAGCGCCACGAACGGCAGGTGTTTGAGGAGACCCTCGAAGAGATCGCTTTCGCCGATGGCCTGGGGTTTGGCACCGCATGGCTTACCGAGCACCACTTCATGCCGCAATACGGGCATAGCTCGGCCCCCGACCTGTTCCTCGCGGCCGCCGCGCAGAAGACCCGGCGCATCCGCCTGGGCCTTGGTATCGTCCCGCTCCCCTACCACCACCCGCTACTTGTGGCCGAACGGGCCGCGACCCTGGACATCCTGTCCGGGGGACGGCTCGAACTGGGCATCGGCCGGGGGTTCTCACCTAAGGAATACGAGACCTTCGGGATACGGACCGAGGACAGTCGCGGGCTCGTAGACGAAGGCCTGGAGATCCTGATCAAGGCCTTCGCCGAGCCCGGGCCGATCGGTTTTGCGGGGCGCCACTTCCGATTCGCGGATATCGCCGTGCGCCCGCGCCCGATCCAGCAGCCCCACCCCCCGCTGTGGATGGCGGCGGTGAGCCCGGAGAGCTTTGAGCTTGCCGCGCGTCTTGGTCTGGGCGTACTGGCCGGCCCCTTCAAACCATGGTTCATGGTGAAAGAAGACATCCGCCACTATCGGGCGGCCTACGCCCGGCACCATGGGGACAATCCCCGCTGCCCCCCGCGCGTGGGCATGACCCTCGGGATCTTTTGTCTTGACGACGGCAAAGAGGCGCGTGCCATCGCACGCACCAACATCACCTGGTTTTATCGGGAACTGCTGCGCCTGACCGCGCCCCTGCTGTCGCGCCTCCAGGACGGCTACGAGTACTACCGGCGATTCGGGGCGCTCGCGCCTTTATTGAAGGGCGGCGTGAACCTCCCCATCCTCGAGCGCCTCGGCATGGTGGTGGCAGGCGACCCGGAACACTGCCGCAAACGCCTGCGCACCTACGCCGAGGCCGGCGTCGATCACTTGCTGTGCGCGGTGGGCGCCGGGGCAAGCCCCACCGATCAGAACCGCCAGGCGCTCACGCTCTTGAGTGAACAGGTCCTGCCGGCATTTTCCGCGTGCGCGTCCTGATCACGGGCGCGGCGGGCGCCCTCGGACAGGTCCTCGTGCCGACATTAGTGGATGACCCGCGCATCACGGAACTCGTCCTTCACGACTGGCGAGCCATCGCAAACGACCATCCCAAGCTGCGGATCCTGCGCGGCGATATTCGCGACCCCGCCTTGAGCCATGTGGTACGGGGCGCCGATGCCGTCGTGCACATGGCGTTCGTGGTCATCGAAAGCGATCTTGGCCGCGAGCGGCATAACCGCGCGCTGGCGCGCGCCATCAACCTCGACGGGACGAAGGCCTTGGTCGATGCCTTAAGCCCCGGGGCGCGCTTGGTCCACCTCTCGAGCGCCTCGGTGTACGGGACGAGCCGCACACCCGTCCCTGAGTCGGCCCCGCTCAAGCCCCTGCCCGGCTTTCATTATGCGAAAGACAAGGTGCTGGCCGAAAAGATCGTGATCGCAGCCGAAAAGGAGGGGCTTTGTGCCGTGCGGCTGCGCCCGCACATCATCCTCGGGCCCTGCGCCCAGCCGTTCCTGCGCGCGGTGCTGCGCCTGCCCTTCTACCCGCGCCTGCCGCCCCCGGCCCCGCCCTTGCAGGTCGTCCACGAGCAGGACGTGGCCGCGGCCATCCATGCCGCGCTCTTTGCACAAGCCACGGGCGCCATCAATCTCGCCTGCGAGGATTCGCTCTCATTTGAGGCCATGCAACGGTCGTTGCACCGTTTCGTGTTCGGCATAAACCCTGGGCTTGCGCGCATCGCGGCGCGCTCGGCCTTTCATTATCTCGGTGTCGGCCCCGATCCGGCGTGGAGCGCGGGCCTCGACTGCCCGTTGGTCCTGGATACTACCCGTGCGCGCGAGGAACTCAACGTGCGGCTGCGCTTCCCGCACGTGGCAGACGTGCTCGCCGACACATTCAGGCGGCGGCCGGGGCGCGGCGCCCTGACGCGGCCGTAGGCCAAACGGGCGAGTTACTCGCCGAGGTTCAAAAGGCGCCCGTGGATGCGGGCATCGCGGAAGGTGCGCAGAAAGACCGTCAGGCCCAGTCCCAGATAGACCACGTTGAGCCCGGCTGCCTCCCAGAGCGCGCGATACAAGACCACGTGATGGAACATGAGCGCGCGCATAGCCATGAACACATAGGCCGCGGGCAGGGCGTGGGCCACAACCTTAAGCGCCTGCGGGAGCACCGAGATCGGGTAATAGATCCCGCTCAATGGGGCGATCGCAAAGATCGCCGCCCACGCGAGGTTCTCCGCCCCCAATCCGTAACGGAGCACGAGCCCGGCGACCACAAGCCCGATCGACCAGCCCATGACGATCAGATTCATGAAGAGCGCGACCAGCACGAAGCCCATCTCCCAGATCGGGAAGTGGTAGAACCAGTAGGCAAAGAACGCCGCCATGCCTGCGCCCACGAGCGTGCGCAGCAAGCTTATGATAAAGAGCGCGGCGGCGAGCTCATAGGCGCGTAAAGGGCTCGCGAACAGGTGCCCCAGGTTACGCGAGTAGAGCTCCTCGAAAAAAACCACCGACACCCCGAGCTGGCCACGAAACATGACGTCCCACAGCAGGGCCGCAGCCAAAAGCACACCCGAGGCCTGCGCCAGGTAGCTACTGTGGCGTACGAGATATTCGCTGAGAAAGCCCCACAGCACGATCTGCATGGTCGGCCAATAGGCAAGCTCGATGATGCGCGGCCATGAGCCCTTCAGGAGATAGACGTAGCGCTCGATCATGGCGCCGATTCGCCGCAGACTGCGCATCACCTCCTCGTTCATAGTTGCGACCGCCCGCGCGCCATGTCCAAAAATACCTCCTCGAGTGTCTCGCGCCCATACTTCCCGATGAGATCGGCCGGCGCCCCGCGGTCGAAGATCCGCCCGTGGCGCAGCATGATCACCTCATGGCACAGGCGCTCGACCTCGAGCATATTGTGCGAGGCCAGGACCACACCGGCGCCGCTTGTCTTCTG
>JAKARW010000052.1 GCA_021819125.1 Pseudomonadota bacterium
GACGGTTATGGGTATTCGTGGACCAAGATAGCCTACACACAAGGAGATGCGGGAACAGGGGCGGCTTGCGCCGCCGCGCTATCCCTCCCTAGGATGAATCCTGGGGTTTCTCGCGCAAACTGATGAATGGCGGCGCGGCGATTCGGGTAATCCCGGAAGGCGCCGACCTCCTGCAGATCCATGATGCGTTCCCGGGTCACTACCCGCATCTGCTTGAAAGCCGCGCAGGGGAGGGGTGGGGGTACGATATCCTGTTTGCAAAGCCCGAGGAGCCCGTGATCTTGCAGGCGGGGGCGACGGGCGCCGACTGCGCGCGGTTCTTCACGACCCTCGACGACTGCACGGGCCTAGCTTTGGCGGCTGCCGTACCGGACGAGACGCTCCCGTTTCTCTACGGACACTTTCTGTTTTTGAGCTACGAGCTTATCACCGCATGGGAATGGCGGCTTGCGCCTCTTCTTATGCCGACCAACGTACCACTCGCATGGCTGCAGGGCTTTTCGGGGGCGATTTTGCGAAATCAGCACTCGGGGCGCATGATCATCACCGGCAAGGATGCGTCGGTGGTCGCGGCGATTGCCGCCGATCTTAAGCGGCTCCCTGCGCCGCGGCCCTGGTCGCCCGTGTTGCTTGAAAGCCTGGATGAAGACCCGCCGGAGGACTACGAGAAAGGCGTGCGCGACATTCAAGACCGGATCGTTCAGGGAGAGATCTTCCAGGCGAACCTGTCGCGGCGTTATGCCGGACGTATGCGTTCCGACACACCGGCCGGCGCGCTGGTCGCCCGCCTGCGCGCGCATAATCCGGCGCCATTTTCCGCCATGGCGCGGCTTGGCGACACACTGATCGCGAGCGCATCCCCCGAGCGACTGCTTCGCCGCCGTGGGTCCCAGGTGACGACTCAGCCTATTGCCGGGACCTGCGCGCGAGGTTTGGGGGCGCTGGCAGACGAACGCGCGCGGCGCGATTTACCGGCCGACCCCAAGGAACGCGCCGAGCACATCATGCTAGTCGACCTGGAACGTAACGATCTTGGCCGTGTGTGCGTCCCTGGTAGCGTGCGGGTTCCGGACCTTATGCGCATCGAAAGTTTTGCCACCGTCCATCATCTCGTATCCGACGTAGAAGGCACGCTACGCCCCGACGTCCGACCATCCCATCTCATTCGCGCGCTCTTTCCGGGCGGCTCCATTACAGGCTGCCCGAAGATACACTGCATGGAGATTCTTGCGCAGAGCGAACGTTTTGCGCGTGGTGCCTATACGGGAAGCCTCGGCTATATCAACGAACGCGGCGATATCGATCTCAATATCCTGATTCGCACACTCGTGGCCCGCGGGCCTAAGATCGAGTTTCGCGTGGGGGCGGGGATCGTCGCAGATTCCGATCCGAAACGCGAGTTGCGCGAGACGCGCGCCAAGGCCGCGGGTCTTATGCGCGCCTTGGGGGTCACCACCCATTCCTGATCGCAGTCGAGCCCTATGACCGTGATCCCTCCATCCCGCCCGCATCGGCCTGACCACGGGGTGCCGGCATCGCCGGTCACCGCTTGCATAATCCGCCCCGGACCCTTGGCATGAATCCCCTTGCGAGTCTTGTAAACGGTCGTGCCCAGACGCAGATGGCCGTGACAAGCCGCCTACAATACGGCGATGGCCTCTTTGAGACGGTTGCCGTCCACAATGGCCGTCTGCTGCTGTGGTCTGAACATGTCCGCCGACTCATGGCAGGCATGGCCCGGCTGGGACTTGATTCCATCGACCCCACGCTCCTTCACGCCGAGGCCGAAGCCTTGGCGACCGGACGCGGCCTCGCTATCCTGAAGGTCGTAGTGGTACGCGGGACTAAGGGACGAGGCTATCGGCCGGCGGCGGCCGCGACCGACCGCATTCTCACGGTATGGCCTTGGCCGAACCGGCCGGTCGATGACCTGGCGCCGGTCTTTTGGTGTCGCACGCCGCTTGCCCGACAGCCGCTCCTTGCCGGTCTCAAGCACTTGAACAGGCTCGAGCAGGTCTTGGCGCAACGGGAATTCACGGACCCCTATTGGGAAGGATTGATGCAGGACACGTGCGGGTGGGTGATAGAAGGGACCATGACCAATCTGTTTGTGGTCGAAGACGGCATGCTGACGACGCCGATTCTCGATCAGGCGGGAGTCGCGGGGATCATGCGCGATCAAGTGATAAGACGCGCGCGCGAATCAGGTATGGTGGTGCGCCAAGACAATATGACGAGCGCACGGGTCATGGAGGCAGACGAGGTCTTTTTGAGTAATTCGGTGATCGGCGTACGCCCGGTCTTGCGCCTTGCCGAACGTCTGTGGCGGCACGGTCCCATCACGTCCCGGATCGCGCAGACCCTGCGGGCTTGTGGTGATGCACCCGCTCTTTAAGTGGGGCCTTGGCGCCTTGATCCTGGGCGGCCTTTCGGCGGCCGGATGGTATCTGCTCGCCGATCGCCCGCTGCATCCAGGCCCAAAGACCTTCCATCTTCCCGATGGGACTACCATGCGCACCTTCGCAAAGCAGCTTCAAGAACGCCATGTCATCGACTCGGCAAACGCTTTCGTGGCGCTCGCTGAACTCATGGGGGAGGGTCGCGCATTAAAGACCGGCGTGTACCGTTTTGCCGATCCCACGACTCCCCTTGATATCCTCCACACAGTCGTGACCGGACAGGTCGTCGAATATCCGCTCACGCTCGTGCCCGGCTGGACGTTTCACGAGGTTCGACAGGCCCTGGCGCGCGCCCCGCATCTTTCAGATGACATCAAAGGCCAATCACACGCGCAGGTGCGCGCCGCACTCCACATGCACGCCAGTCTTGAGGGGGCGTTTTTTCCTGATACTTACTACTATACTTACGGGGCGACAGCGACGTCCGTGCTGGCGCGCGCCCGTCGGCGGCTTCGTACCGTTCTCGGGAACGACTGGCTTACACGCGCGCCCCATTTGCCCGTACGCACACCGCAACAAGCGCTGATCCTCGCTTCTCTTATCGAGAGAGAGACCGCCAAGGCCGGCGAACGGCGCAAGATCGGTGGCGTGTTTGTGAACCGCCTCCGTCTTGGCATGCGGCTCGAGACCGACCCGACCGTGATCTTTAGCCTCGGCAAACGCTATCATGGGGTCATCACCAGCGCCGATCTCGCGTTCCCCAGCCCCTACAATACCTATCTCCATTATGGGTTGCCGCCGACCCCGATCGGTTTATGCAGCGCGCGCGCCCTCTATGCCGCGCTCCACCCCGACAAGACTCGCGCTTTGTATTTTGTGGCCACTGGACGCGGCGGTCATGTATTCTCTGATACTCTCCAGGAGCAAGACGAGGCAATCCGCAAATATGAGCTCGATAGCACTGCGCCGGCCGCTGTTCCTAAGCCTCGAGGGGCTCGACGGATCGGGCAAGACCACGCAAATTGATCGAGTCGTGGACCTCTGCGAACGCCATAACCCTCGGGGCGTCGTGGTGACCCGTGAGCCGGGGGGGACCGAGGTAGGGGAGCGTATCCGCCATATCCTGCTGGAGCACGCCTCGCTGCATGCGCAAACCGAGCTCCTATTGATATTCGCGGCGCGTATACAGCACGTCAAGGCCGTCATCGCGCCGGCGCTCGCAGTCGGCAAAACCGTCGTCTGCGACCGCTACCTGGATGCCACCTACGCCTATCAAGGCTATGGACGAGGTCTTGAGATCTCCTTGATAGATGCACTGACGCACCTTTTCGACATCCCATTGCCAGACATCACCCTCTATTTTGATGTGCCCGTTGCCGTGGCCTTGGCGCGGCGCGCGGGACGTACCGCCGATCGCATCGAGGCCGAGGGTGGAGAGTTTTTCGAGCGCGTGCGTCAGGGCTATCATAAACGGGCGCAAGACGAACCAAAACGCTTCCTTGTCATACCGGCCGCCGCGTCTCTGGCCGCGGTGGGAACGGCCGTGGAAGCGGCGCTTGCCGGGCGTCTCTAGGTGGCCATATTGCCGTGGCAGCAGGCGGCGTGGGATCGCGTGGGGGATATAGAGCACCTGCCACACGCGCTGCTTTTGAGTGGACCCGCCGGTATCGGCAAGCGGTTGTTCGCCGAGCGCCTCGCGCGCCGGCTGGTGTGCGAGCGCACTACGGCCTGCGATGCTTGCCGGGCCTGCCGACTGGCCACAGGCGGCAACCATCCGGACGTCCTGATCGTGCGCTTGCAGGAGGGCAAGACCGAGATCACGGTCGATGACGCCCGGGCCCTCAATCAGTTCCTGGTATTGACGCCGCATCTTGCGCCGCGGCGCGTGGTCCTTGTCATCGATGCCGACCGCCTCAACCGTTCGGCCTCGAACGCGATTCTAAAGACCCTCGAGGAACCGCCAGCCGGCAGTTACCTGCTTTTGGTCAGCGATGCCCCGGCCCGTCTCTTACCGACCATCCGCTCGCGTTGCCAAAACCTGATCCTGCCACGACCCACGCAAGAGGAGGGGCTATCCTATCTCAAGGCCCATTCCCTTCCGGACCCCGAGGCGTTGCTCACATTGACCCACGGGGCACCGCTACGCGCCCTGGCGTGGCCGCAAGACGCGCCAGCCATGGCCAAGCGGCTTTTTGCAAGCCTCGAGGCCGTAGCCCTGGGCCGCGAGTCGGCGCTTGAGGCCACCGAGGATTGGCAGGCCGCCGATATGGAAATCGGACTGACCTTTTTGACGGAGATCGCCGCCGCTCTCACACAAGTGACATTGACCGGGACCGTGGCCCTGGATTGGCGGGTCACGCAAGAGGAGCGCTTGCGTGCCCTGGCGGCTCGGCTAGACTTAGAACAAATGCTCGGCCTTTGGGATGAGGCGCTTGAGGCCCGGGGGCTGCTCGCCGCGCCCCTGGATCGCCGCTTGGTGTGGGACCGGTTGTTTTTGCATGTTGAGCCAAGAGGATGAGTTATGTCGACGGTAGAATCACGGACACCAGACAGTCTAAAGGCCATGGCACGTCCCGGCGTCCTATCGCTCGTGATCAAGGATCGCAATGCCTTGTACACAGCCTATATGCCGTTTTTGAAAGGCGGCGGTTTGTTCATACCAAGCAACAAACCCTACAAGCTCGGCGACGAGATCTTCATGCTGCTTACCCTTATCGATAGCAAGGAAAAAGTGCCGGTCGCAGGCCACGTCGTCTGGATAACACCTCAAGACGCGCCTGGCGGGCGGGCGCCGGGTATCGGCATTCAGTTCAGCGCCAAGGACGCCGAAGTGGCACGCACCAAGATCGAAACTCTCCTTATCGGCCAATTGCAATCAGATCGCGCGACCCATACGATGTAGGAATGCCGTTAGTCGATTCGCATTGCCATCTCCATTTCGAACCCCTGCGTGATGATATCGAGGCCGTCTTGACACGTGCCCATGAGCACGGCGTGTCGCATATGTTGTGCGTGAGTGTCTCGCTCTCGGATATCGGGCCCATACAGGACGTCATGCGCCGAGACGCGAGCGTCTTCGGCTCGGTCGGCGTCCACCCCAATGAGGCGGGCAGCACGGATTCGCTCTTCGATGACCTCGTGCGTTTAAGTGCGCACGATCGTATCATTGCGCTCGGCGAGACTGGCCTTGATTACTATCGATTGGAGGGGCCGGATACCACCCGCCAACAGACGCAGTTTCGCCAGCACATCGCCGCGGCCCGGCAGGTCGCGAAGCCCCTCATCATTCATACGCGCGAGGCGGCCGCCGATACCCTGCGGATCCTGCGCGAGGAGGGCGCATCCGATGTCGGAGGCGTCCTGCATTGCTTTACCGAAAGCGCGGATTTCGCGCGCGAGGTCCTCGATCTCAACTTCTCTATCTCGTTCTCTGGGATAATCACCTTCAAAAACGCGCAGGCCTTGCGGGATGTCGCGCGGCTTGTGCCGGAAGACCGCCTTTTGATCGAGACCGATGCCCCTTATCTGGCGCCGGTTCCGCACCGCGGGCGATCGAACGAGCCGTCCTACGTCTCTCATATCGCGCAGTGCCTGGCGGATGTCCGGGGTGAGTCCTCAGAACGGATCGCAGAGATCACGGCACGCAATTTCTTCAGACTTTTCAAGGATGCGCGGCCGACCGCCACGGCGCTCCCATCCACCGGGGTAGGCCCCGGAAGCGGATAGGCTGTATATCTGTCTTATTTCAATCAGTTATAATGCATTCTTGATGTTGATTCGACGCGCCCCTGAGGTTCTTTTTCTAACCCATTAATTGGCCATGCGTTTATGACGTCGACGGTCGAAAAGATAGGCGATCATCAGATACAGATAGACGACCATGTAGATGTTGGTGGTGCCGAGCATATCCCCCCGGTTGGCGGTACTCCCAAGCAGATAGGGGCCACCCCAACCCTCGGCAGTCGTCCATATCCCAAAGGAATACAGAAACCCGATGGGTAGAAACCATTGCTGCCAGCGTTTCGAAAGCAGGCTTGCGGCCAGAACCGTCTCGATGACTGCGGCGAAGAGACCGAAGACGACCGGCCCCACGAAACGGATCGCCGAGATAAAAAAGCCGATATAGGCGACGATCCAGGCGGGCTGGCCTACCTCGGACTGCTGCAGGTAGGGCAGGCTATGCTCGAAAAATGCCGGCTGCCATTTCCAAAACGCATCAAAGGCCCATAAAAGCCCAAAAAGGATGCGCACGACCTCGATGCGGCCGGTGCCAACCACAGGCTGCGAGGCAGGTCCGATGGCAAGCCGCTGCTCCGAGGGCACCGAGAGAACGGCGAGAAACACAAGCGCGTACACGATGGCGGTTCCCGGGTCAGTGGCGCCGGGCTGGTAGGGGCCGCCCAGGCCGCCGACGGTGGCCCACAACGCGAGGCTGTAGAGGATGCCTAAGCGCGCCATGGGGCGTACCGCAAAGCCCGTGATCAGTGAAATCGCGAGCAGACCGTCCAGAACCACTGTGCCGATCGCTACATGGCGCGGACCGAGCACCGTCACGACATGGATGACGCTATGGAGAAAGGCCTGCACCACATATGGCTGATCCTTGAGCCGCTTGACGATGGAGGTAAGGAAATGGCCCACATAACGGTTGTTGGCTTCGAGCAGCGTGTTGATCAGCCAGATCACGCCAAAGAGGATGCGCGCTCCCGCAAAGGCCAGCTCCTGATTTCCGCTATAACGTGACGATCGATCCTCAAACATGAAACAGACTCTCCTTTCCGCGGTTGCCAATTAGGACGGTGCTCCCTTCCTGTCGGACTATAATACAGAGGCGTAGCTCCTGCCCACAGCCGCACCCTCGTGGCCCATCCAACGTATACTGGTCCAGGCTATGGTTTCGCCAGCGCCATCCTTGCAAATGGGGGAGGGGACCACGATATCTCACCTGCCATCTGGCCTGCCGACCCTTTTGTCGGCCCGCCATCCCCCACCTCTTATGAATTTAGGCACCCTCAAAAAATCCGTGAACCACATCGCCCTCAACTCGTCGTAGGCAAAACCAGCGGCGCCAGAGAGTACCTGTTTCCGAAACCTATCGATTACGGTGTGGATGGCGCCCATTTGGTCCCTGGGTCCGACCCCAAGGGCAAGCTTCGGTTCTTGGCGAGATACTGGAGCAATTGCTATCTTCGTGCTACATTAAGTCAGTATAGGTAGTAGGAAGACAGCAAATGCCGACGCCACATCATCCTTCCGCCGCTGTGCGGCGCGCCCTACATAAACTCGGCGCAGACATCCGCGACGCCCGTCGCCGACGGCGGCTGCCCATGGCGGTCGTGGCCGAGCGCGCATTCACGTCCCGCTCAACCCTCCAGAGGGTCGAAGCGGGTGACGCCCATGTCGGCATGGGCATCTATGCGGCTGTCCTGCAGGCGCTTGGCCTGCTCGATGGCCTAGGCGAGATCGCCAACATTAGCCACGACAGCGTCGGCCAGACCCTGGCGAGCGCGGAGCTGCCAAAGCGCGTCCGCCTCAAGCGGGCGTCGGAGCCAAGCGATGGCTGACATCGAAATCCATATCGACCTCGAGGGGCGTATCCGTCCCGTCGGCTTGGCCCACAGCAACAAAGTGCGTGGTAATGAGACCGTCGTGTTCGAATACGCGCCGGAATGGCTCGTCGATCCGGATCGCTTCTCGATCGAGCCCGCCCTTACATTGACTCGCGGCGGCTTTGCGCCGCCAGCGGGACAGGCCCTTTTTGGGGCCATCGGCGACTCGGCACCGGACACCTGGGGGCGCCGGCTCATGCAGCGCGCCGAGCGGCGGCTCGCCGAGCGCGAAGGCCGCACCGTTCGCACCCTCACCGCGACCGACTACCTCCTCGGTGTGGCCGACGAGACCCGCCTTGGTGCGCTCCGCTTCCGCTGGGCGGGCGAGGAATTGTTTCAAGCGCCGCTTTGCGCCAGCGTGCCCGCCCTGATCGAGCTCGGGCGTCTTCTGGCCGTGACGGGGCGCATCCTGCGCGACGAGGAGACGGACGAGGATCTCCAACTCATTTTTGCGCCGGGTTCGTCACTTGGCGGCGCTCGCCCCAAAGTGTCGGTCATCGACCAGCATGGCCGCCTCTCCATCGCGAAGTTCCCTAAAGAGACGGACGATTACGGCATGGAGACCTGGGAGGAAATCGCCTTGCGCCTCGCCGAGCGTGCCGGTATCAACACGCCATCTCATGAATTGCTGCAGGTCGGTGGAAGGGCTGTGTTGCTGTCGCGGCGCTTCGACCGCGACGGAGCGATCCGCATCCCATTCCTGTCCGCGATGGCAATGACGGGATCGAAGGACGGCGAGCACGGCAGTTACCCTGAGATCGTCGACGTCCTGGCACAACACGGCGCGCAAGCGAAGACCGACGCCCAGGCGCTTTACCGGCGGGTCGCATTCAACGTGCTGATCTCGAATGTCGACGATCACCTGCGCAACCACGGCTTCCTGTGGCGCGGCAAGAAGGGCTGGTCGCTGTCTCCCGTCTATGACCTCAACCCTGTGCCAACCGACCTCAAGGCGCGTGTCCTGACAACCAACATCGATCTTAACGAAGGCACCTGCTCAATCGACCTGCTCGAGGCGGCCTCGCCATATTTCGGCCTGAGCCTCGCGGCCGCGCGCACCATCATCAAGGAGGTCGCGGTTGTCACGGCGACTTGGCGGCAGACCGCGCAGGACGTCGGTGCGAGGTCAGCCGAGATTACGCGCATGGCCAGCGCCTTTGAGCATGACGATCTCAAGCGTGCCTTGGCGCTATGACCGTGGAGATGCCTTGATGGGCAGCTGAACACCCTAATCGATAGGCTTGCGGCGGGCTTACCTGATTTTGATTTTGTGGTCTGCGATGAAACCCATCGATTGCCGGGTAAAGCTGATTGACACGTTTCTTATGCCCATTATCTCAGTTCGTATAATGTATATTATGTCAAATAACGTCTCGGAAAAGATAAAGCCAGTTAATGCCCACTCTCCCTTAGCCCTTTTGTGGTCCAAGAGATGCGCCCGAGAGTCGCTCGCAGCTTAACTCAGGGCTCCTGATGCCTGGCCGGATGTGTATCGTCTGAGCGGTTTCTGCGCGATAATGAAAACGCCCTATGGGATCACGGAGGAACATAATAATGAGCACGAACGAAGGACTGGCGGATCGCGTCATTCGCGTCATCATCGGACTTGTCTTGATTGCCCTTGCGGTCACGGGTCGTTGGGCCCCATGGGGCTGGATCGGGGTCCTACCGCTTATCACCGGCCTTGTGGGATTTTGCGGCCTTTACCAGATTCTCGGTATCAAGACCTGCCCTATGAAAACGGAGAAGCATCAGCAGTCGTGAGTTGGCGGTGACACTTTTGCGGTGACTCAAGGCACGCAAGGCGCTTTTAGCGCTTTTTCCGGATGACGGAACGGTAAAGACCGAGCGCTTTGAGGAATCGCAAGCTTCTATAAACGCGCAGCGTGGATTTGAGGGAGGACTCGATGGCGGAGACCGCGAGCGGAAGTTCATTTCAGGCGGTATTAACCGGCCCTTTTAGCGGCATCGTAAGCTGGGCGCAGCTTACGGAATTATGGGCTACCGTCCGCTCCCGCCCGGAGGGATGGTACATCTATGCGATTGGCGAGCCGGTGCCGACCACGATCGCAAGCGCTGAGGCGTTGATACGATTTACCGAGGAGATCGATACGCTTTTACGGCGTGAGCACCGCGAGGACTACTGCGGTATCGTCTATGCCGATGACAAGGTGCAGCCGAACTTCATTAAGATCTTCGATCCCCATAATCTCGGGAGTTCCTGCGGCAGCTCGGGCGTAAAAACCCTCCCTGGGTGGCTATTGACGCGCATGCCCCCGGAAACACTGGTCGATCCAAGGCCCTTGCCGGAGGGCCGGAAGCGCTGGTGGCGGGGGTTATTCCAGCGTCAGCCCGCCTAAAGGCGGTTTTGACACCCGCTTGCGGATGTCATAGTCCCCGCCCGGTGCCACGTGCCCTGAATAAGGGCCACGCCCTCCTCGCGCGGCTTTATACCCACTGCCGGTCGATACCTGACGCGTAAAGAAAAGAGGATTGCCGAAGACGATCGATCTCTATACAACTCCCGGGTGTCCAGACTGCGCGGCGCTGAAGGCGTGGTTCACGGCGCAGCAGGTGGCGTTCGCGGAACACGACTTGAGTCGACCTGGGGCGGCGGATGAGGCCAAGGCGAAATTCGGCGTGCGTATCGCCCCCATCACCGTCTACGAAGGGCAAGTGCTCTATGGGACCGCCCAGGAGCAGTTGCCGCGACTCAAGCGCCTTCTTGGCCTCGATTGAGTGGGGCGGACCTTGCGGCCGCGGCCCCGGCGTTCTGGGCCGGTACGGGGTCTACTGTAAGAAATAAGATGAACATATTGCCGTAACCATCTGGCATTAAACGACATAATAGAGGATACGTCTTTCCATGTGGTATGCGCGGCTTACGCGCGAGGCGCGGCTCCTGATTGTGGTCCGGGCCGCGCGGAGCGTAGGACAAGGGGCGCTGGTCGTGGGTTTTGCGCTCTATCTGCACGCGCTCCACTGGTCGGCTCCCGCAATCGGTGCGCTTTTCATGGCAGCCCTGCTGGCATCGGCGACATTGGCGCTCTTTATGGGGCCCCTTTCCGACACCCGCGGGCGCAAAACCTTTTTGCAAGTCTACGAGTGGGTCCAGGTGGCCGCCGCCCTCATGGCACTCACGGACTCGCGGGCGTCGGTGCTCACGATCGCCGCGATTCTCGGCGGCTTTGGTCACGGCTTGAACGGCGGTGCGGGCCCTTTTGCGCCAGTCGAGCTTGCGTGGCTTTCCGAACTGGTCGAGGCGCGTGATCGCGCGGCGGCCTATAGCCTGAACACGGCCATGGGGTTTTTGGGGATGGCGTTGGGGGCGTTGCTCGCCGCACTCCCCTCCTTCCTGGGAACTGTTCTCCCAGGACCGCTTGCCTATCGTCCGCTGTTTCTTCTGGTGCTTTTGGGCGCCCTGCTCGGCCTTGTCCTGCTGCGCACTATCCCCGAGGTTGTGCGACCGGAACCAGACCAGAAGCATGATACTGATGACACCAGGGCCGTGGCGGATGCCTTGACGCGCGCCGAGAACCGCAAGCTCCTTAAACTTTTCGGGATCAATGCGCTAAACGGCATAGGCATAGGTTTCATGGGGCCGTTGATGGCCTACTGGTTTGCAATCCGCTTTCACCATGGTCCTTTAAGCATCGGGCCCATCATGAGCGTGGCATTGGTCGTCACCGCCGTCTCATCACTCCTGGTAGGTCGCCTGACGCGTCGTTACGGGGTCGTAAAATCCGTGCTCGTGATGCGCTACCTGGGGCTTGCGGTGCTGCTGATACTGCCGCTTTCACCCTCTTTCTCGATAGCGGCGATCCTTTACATCATCCGCTCGGCGCTCAATCGTGGCACGGCCGGCGCGCGCCAGGCGCTCAATCTTGGCCTCGTCCGTGGCCATCGCCGCGGACTTGCCGCGAGCCTCAACAACGTCTCGGTCCAGATGCCACGCGCCGTGGGGCCCGTATTCGCGGGCCTCCTCTATCATGCCGGCTTTCTTGCGCTCCCGTTCTTTATTGGTGGCGGCTTCCAGGCGATCTATCTCATCCTCTACCGTCGCCTGTTTCGGGATTCGCCATCGGTACCACTTTCCACTTCTTCCGAATAGCATTGATATATTGCTGTAACATACCAAGAAACCGACGTTATTATTATGTCGCCGTATCTCGGTTTTAGGGGTGGGTGTAGTAACGCCTAGCCAGCACTCTTCCGCCTGGACACCTCCGGATTTTTGAGAAAGGCCAGCGCGACCAGGGCACATGGAATCATGTGGCCTGCGTCACTGCGTCAAGGGGCGAGAAGAACCATTGTACACAAAGCTCTGTCTCCTTTTGTCATGCACGGCTTCGGCCTCGCTTGTGTAGCCTGTAACACGGCCGAGCACGCTCACACTGTAGGCGCGGTTTTAAGGACATGGCGGCCTCTTGACCCTGTACCAAGGTACGGCTCCTACACTGGGGGCATTCGAAATCAGGTGGGCAGGGCTATCACCATGACTAACCAGAGTGTTCAAATCCCCGTAAAGGGTATGACCTGTGATCATTGTGCGCGCAGTATTGAAAAGACATTGGCCGCCCTACCAGGTGTGAAGGCATCGGTTTCCTATCCAAAAGCGACGGCGGTGATCGAGAATTTGGGGCAGGCTACGCTCCCTGAGATCGTCCAGGCCATACGAGCGGCCGGCTACGATGCATCTCTGCCGGGCATAACCCAGACGCAGGTAATGAAAGAAGGTTACGACAAGAAGCTGCATGTCGCGATCATCGGCAGCGGCTCGGCGGCGTTCGCATGCGCTCTGCGCGCCATCGAACGGGGAGCGCGCGTGACTATGATTGAAGATCATCCAGTCATCGGCGGTACCTGCGTCAATGTGGGCTGCGTACCCTCGAAGATTTTGATCCGGGCGGCTCATGTGGCTCATGAACAGGCAGTCCCGCGCTTTCAGGGCCTTCTGGCGCATACCCCTGTAATCGATCGTGAAAACCTGGTTCGTCAGCAGCAGGCGCGGGTCGAGGCTTTACGGAAGGCCAAATATGAGGACATCGCGGCCGGCAATCCCGACATCACTCTAAAACACGCCCATGCGCGATTCCTTGATGGACATACGCTCCATCTGCAAGACGGGACAGGTGCCGAGGAGTCCCTTACAGCCGACCGCTTTCTGATCGCGGCTGGCGCCGCGCCCGCCATTCCCGACGTGCCAGGATTGACCGATACCCCGTACTGGACATCAACCGAGGCCCTGGTGGCAACCGAGGCCCCGCAACACCTGCTGATTCTGGGCGCGTCCGTAGTCGCGGTGGAGCTGGCGCAGGCGTTCCGGCGCCTGGGTTCCAAGGTCACCATCCTCGCCCGCAGCCGTCTGCTATCGCACGAAGACGCGGATGTGGGGATAGGCCTGCAGGCGGCCTTCGAGGAAGAAGGCATACGCGTCATGACGAACATCTCCGTAAGTCGTGTCCGCCATAACGGCCGCGCTTTCACCCTGACGACATCCGAAGGAACCCTTGATGGAGACCGACTGCTCGTGGCAACCGGGCGCAAGCCAAACACGGGCGGTCTGGATCTTGCGCGCGCCGGCGTGCGGGTAGACAGTCATGGCGCTATCATAGTGGACGATCATCTGCGCACCAGCGCGCCCCACATCTATGCCGCTGGAGACTGCTGCGCCCTCCCCCAATTTGTCTACGTCGCCGCAGCCGCCGGTACGCGCGCGGCCATCAACATGACAGACGGGGACGCCACCCTTAATCTCGATGCCATGCCTGCCGTGGTTTTCACTGACCCTCAGGTCGCGACGGTGGGCCTTACGGAAACGGCCGCGCGCGCCCAAGGCCTCACGGTGGCCGCGCGGACACTGGCGCTGGAAAACGTGCCGCGCGCGCTTGCCAACTTCAATACACAGGGCTTCATTCGATTAGTGGCCGAACACCCCTCCGGTCGGATTCTCGGAGCGCAGGTGTTGGCGGCTGAGGCTGGGGAGGTCATACAGACGGTGGCTATTGCCCTAAACCGTCGCATGACAATCGCTGAGTTGGCGGATCAGCTATTCCCTTACCTCACCATGGTCGAGGGCCTAAAACTCTGCGCACAGACCTTTACGAAAGACGTGAAGCAATTGTCATGCTGTGCAGGGTAGAAAACCATGGGGCGTGGACAAAGACTATCTTGGTTGGGGGGGACACGAGGATATTCTTGCGCCCTCGCCCCTGAAAGATCCGAACGCGAAGCCCTGCCCTGTATTTGGCCGTGCACGGCTTTCGTGTCCAGAACCATGACAGCCGTGCCGCGATTGGCAAGCGGCACTAGCTCATTTAAGCGATCACCCCTATCCTGGCGGCCATCCCCTTCCCCATGGATCGGTCCCATTCATAAAAGACTTTGCCGTCCAAGCAGGTAAAACGATGCTATTTTCGCTACTCATTCTCAATATGTTTAACGGGTAGCGATATCTGGCGGCCCGGTATCACGGATCCGGGGTCGGCACGAAAAGCGTAGCCTCAAAAGGCTTTTCGCCGCCGGCGCCCGCGAGACGGTGGGAGAGGCCGGCCGGGGGCGCCACTACTGTCGCGGGATTGTCTGCAAAGAACCGCTTCGTGAAGACGCCGATCTTAAAAAAACCGCCTTCACGTCTCACCCCACCCCCGGCAAACCGGCCTCGTTTCGTGATCCTTTAGGCGCTACGCGGCTCCACATCCAGCGTGCCGTCCTGTCCAGCGCCGATACGCAGGACATTAAAGACCCAGGTGGCAACCACCATGACCAGGAGATTGATGGCTAAAGCGTAGAGCGCCGCATAGGCCGGGATGGTATGGCCGGCGATGACCAACGGATAGATCACGCTCTTGAAAGACATGCTCGCCGCCATCGCGGTTCCGGCGACCATGCCGACAAGCCAGCCTAACACTAGGGCGTAACGGTGCGGCCAACGCGTATAGAGCCCGATCACGATCGCCGGGAAGGTCTGGATGATCCAGATTCCACCGAGGAGCTGGAGCATGATCGCGTACTTTTCCGGGATCCCCAATACGAAGACCAGCGCCCCGAGCTTCACAAACAGCGAGGCGATTTTTGCGATCCTCGCCTCCCCCTTCGCGCTCACCTGAGGGTTCAGGAAAGTCTTATAGATATTGCGCGTAAACAAGTTTGCGGCCGCCACCGACATGATCGCCGCCGGAACCAGCGCACCTATGACGATGGCGGCAAAGGCGAACCCCA
>JAKARW010000053.1:0-1929 GCA_021819125.1 Pseudomonadota bacterium
GTATGGAGCTTGAGCGCAAACGCCGCGCGTCCCACGGGCTTTGACAAATCCGCCTTCGTCACAAACCCGAGGCTGCCGCCGTCGGCGGCCGATGCCGGGTCTTGGGAATAACGCCGGGCGAGCGCCGCGAACGACGCCCCGTGTTGAATCTCAGTACGCAGCGTCGCGAGCCGCGCCTTGGCCGAGGCCACCGCCTGGGCCGTCGGATGCGATGGCAAGGCGATCATGATGTGACGCACCAGCCGCATCTCAGGGCGCGTGAACTGCGCGATGTGTGCCTGATAGGCCCTTTGTAGGGCCCCCATTCCCACCTTCCGGTCCTTCATGGTGCGCATGACGGTATGCGGCGACAAGACGACGTAGGCGATGCGGACCTGCTGCGGCAAACGAAAAGCGTTCTGATGCTTCGTATAATACTGGCGGATAAGGGCACTACTCACGGGACCTGCCGGCATGAGGTGCCGCGGGGACAACACGACATAAGAAAACGCCCGCTTCTGCCCGAAAAGACGCGCGGCATGCGCTACCACTTGTTGCGGTACGAAGGCGCTCGCCAATAAGCCGGCCTTGACCTCGTTCATAAGCGTGAGATCACGGACGCGGCGTTCGAAACCGGGCACGGTAAGGCCCTGGGCTGCCAGCAACTCGCGGTAGCGCGTCAAACTGAAATGGCCCTTGACGCGAAATACCGGGATATGGCGGATCTCGTAGGCCAGTTCATCGGGGTTGGTGACATACCCGGCCTTCAACGCCGAATGGATCAGAAGGTTTTTATTGATGAGGCCGCGCAGCACGGCCTTCTTGAATTTGCTACTCGTGAGCAGCGCGGGGTTTAAGTTCTTGCCAAACGCATGCTCCAGCGCCACCCGCTGATGGGCGAGCGCGCGGGTAAACTGCTCCTGGGTGATGCGCACACCCCGTCCGCGGGCGACATAGACCTGTGATGCCCCTCCAAAGTAGGAACTGACCCCCCATAACGCAAAGGGCACCACCAGGGCCACAAGGAGCACAGTCCCCATCACCCCCTGGGTCTTTTCTCGGAGCGCATTCAACATAGATTTATGATAGGCCTCATATAAATATCCCGTTTCGGGACCATCGCGTACCAGGCGAAACCTGCAGATTCCCATCCGTCGGGCCCGGTCCACCCCATAAGCGGACCCGGGGCTTACGCGCTTGTCGCACTGCACTGCGCAAATCGACACCGACCACCCATGGCGCGCTGCCCCGCCGATTGTACTGATGCGAGCCCCTACGGGCAACCAAAGGGCTTACGCCTGCACGAGAGAGGCGCGCCTCAAGGTTGACGGCCTGTGATCGTTATGTTTTGTGGCGCGCGACCTGTGTTCGTTGATGGATCAAAGGCGTGGTTATCGGTTTCTCGACGTGCGTCTTTCAAGCGCGCCCACGACCGGGCGGCCATTTTGGGTCTTGCGGGAGAGGATCCGTGCGCGCGATGCGCAAAGACCGCTATAAGGGATTAAAGTATGGCGGAGTGGACGGGACTCGAACCCGCGACCCCCGGCGTGACAGGCCGGTATTCTAACCAACTGAACTACCACTCCCAAACTCATATGGTGGCGGCGCAACCGACCCGCAGTCCGCGCGCACCCCGCAGACCGCCTCTTTTCGCCCCCGCCTTAAGGCACCCCATGAACGGCGTCTCCCGGAGGCCTGCGTCATGACGACGCGTCGCCCGGGGCCTGCAGCTCATCGCGCTATTAGAGCATGCCTCGTGACCGGCTGGCAATGTTTTAAGTCTCACCCAATAAGAGCCCGAGCCGAATCGGGCTTCCTTCACGATAGCAAGATACGAGCGCTTCTTTAGTAGGGCCGGCATGGGCGCGGGATCTTTCAGAGCCGGCGCGAGGGCCGCGCGTTCATGAGAACCAGGCGTCAGAATCCACGCCTTTGGGGTCACCAAGGCCA
>JAKARW010000053.1:2029-14947 GCA_021819125.1 Pseudomonadota bacterium
ATAGCAAGATACGAGCGCTTCTTTAGTAGGGCCGGCATGGGCGCGGGATCTTTCAGAGCCGGCGCGAGGGCCGCGCGTTCATGAGAACCAGGCGTCAGAATCCACGCCTTTGGGGTCACCAAGGCCATAAGGGCGCCCGCACTGTTTTCCCGACCCGCCCCGAAGAACGCCCCGACAGACCGGCCAAAGGGCGCGGTCTCCATAAACCCTTGTTCTTATGGTGGGTGCTGAGGGGTTCGAACCCCCGACATTCGCCTTGTAAGGGCGACGCTCTACCAACTGAGCTAAGCACCCGGAAATGGCGGTCGGCCCACCACCTCGCAGGAAACCTAATTGACGGCGTCCTTCAGGCCCTTTCCGGCCTTAAAGCGCGGATTGCGCGAGGCTGCGATATCGATGGTCTCCCCGGTGCGCGGATTACGGCCGCTACGCGCCGCGCGCTCACCCACCGAGAACGTGCCGAACCCCACCAGATTGACGGTCTCGCCGTTGCGCAAGCCCTGCGTGATGGCGTCGAATACGGCGTCCACCGCGCGCGCCGCCGAGGCCTTGTTGAGATCGGCCTGCTCTGCCACTTTCTCGATCAGTTCGGATTTATTCACGTGGTGCTCCCTAGCTAGTGGTCCCAAAGGCCGGTCTTAAAGTGCCGGTCTCGCGATCAATCCCGTCTTATACAAGCGGGCCCGTACCGCTGTCAAGGAAAGCCCGGCGCCCCCCCCGAAGAGGCGGGGCGCCTAGCCTTACGCGGATGCGCTTTAGTGTGTGCGTATGGTCTTTGTCTCGGCGGGTTCGGCCTCGCGCGGTTTGCCACCCTCCGGGGTATCGGCCAGGGGCTTTGGCATAGTCTCTAAAGCCACCTCCAGCACCTGGTCGATCCAGCGCAAGGGCTTGATATCCAGAGACTCCTGGATATTTTTAGGCAACTCGACCAGATCCTTGCGGTTCTCCTCGGGGATGATCACGGTCTTGATGCCGCCCCGATGCGCCGCGAGGAGCTTCTCTTTCAGGCCGCCTATCGGCAGAACCTCGCCGCGTAGCGTAATCTCGCCGGTCATCGCCACATCGGCGCGCACCGGGATACCGGTCAACACCGAGACCATGGCCGTGCACATCCCAATCCCAGCGCTCGGTCCATCCTTGGGCGTCGCCCCCTCCGGCACGTGGAGGTGGAAATCATGCTTCTGATAAAAATCCTCCGGAATCCCCAAGGATGCAGCGCGCGAGCGCACGACACTCATGGCCGCCTGTATCGACTCCTGCATCACATCACCGAGCTTGCCGGTGATGGTGAGCTTTCCCTTGCCAGGCAAAAGCGCGCTCTCGATGGTGAGTAGTTCGCCGCCCACCTCGGTCCAGGCAAGCCCCGTGACCTGGCCTACCTGATTGCTCTGCTCGGCCATGCCATAGCGGTAGTGGCGCACCCCGAGATACTTGTCGAGGTTCTTCGCGTTCACCGCGATATGCGAGCGCTTCTTATTCAACAAAAGCTCGCGGGCCACCTTGCGCGAGATCTTGGCGATCTCGCGCTCGAGATTGCGCACCCCGGCCTCGCGCGTGTAGTAGCGCACGATGTCGCGCACCGCAGTCTCCGACAGCTGCAGCTCGCCGGTCTTCAAACCGTTATTTTGTTTCTGCTTCTCCACCAAATACCGCATGGCGATATTGATCTTCTCGTCTTCCGTATACCCCGACAGCCGGATGACCTCCATGCGGTCGAGCAGCGGTCCGGGGATATTGAGACTGTTGGATGTCGCCACAAACATGACGTCCGACAAGTCGTAGTCGACCTCAAGGTAATGGTCATTGAAGGTATGGTTCTGCTCCGGGTCGAGCACCTCGAGGAGCGCCGAGGACGGATCGCCCCGGAAGTCCATGGCCATCTTGTCGACCTCGTCTAGCATGAACAGCGGATTGCGGGTCTTGGCCTTGGCCATATTCTGGATGATCTTCCCCGGCAGGGACCCGATGTAGGTCCGGCGATGGCCGCGGATCTCGGCCTCGTCACGCACCCCGCCAAGCGACATGCGAATGAATTTGCGATTGGTGGCGCGCGCGATCGACTGCCCAAGCGACGTCTTGCCGACGCCCGGCGGCCCCACGAGACACAAGATAGGACCTTTGAGCTTATTGACCCGCTGCTGGACCGCGAGATATTCGATGATGCGCTCCTTGACCTTCTCGAGACCGTAATGATCGGCCTCGAGAATGCGCTCGGCCTCGTTGAGATCCTTACGGATCTTGCTGTGCTTCTTCCACGGCACCGCAAGCAACCAATCGATATAGTTGCGCACAACCGTGGCCTCGGCGGCCATCGGCGACATCATCTTCAGTTTGTTCAGTTCCGCCTGCGCCTTTTCGCGGGCCTCCTTGGGCATGCCCGCGCTCTTGATTTTCTGCGCAAGCTCCTCGGCCTCGCTCGGGTTGTCCTCGAGGTCGCCAAGCTCCTTTTGGATGGCCTTCATCTGCTCGTTTAGGTAGTACTCGCGCTGACTCTTCTCCATTTGCCGCTTGACGCGGCCGCGGATACGCTTTTCCACCTGCAAAAGATCGATCTCCGACTCCATCACGCCCAGGATATGCTCGAGCCGGTCGCGCACATTGAGCATCTCGAGAATCTGCTGCTTTTCCTCGATCTTTAGGCTCAAGTGAGCGGTGACGGTATCTGCAAGGCGCCCCGGATCATCGATCCCCGCAAGCGAGGTCAAAATCTCCGGCGGGATCTTCATGTTGAGCTTCACATACTGATCGAACTCGTTTAGCACCGAACGCATGAGGGCCTCGCCCTCCTTGTCGTTTAGCTCCTCGCTCGCGAGTCTGCGGATCTCCGCGGAAAACGTCTCGCCGGTCTCCACAAAGCGCGTCACCTCGGCACGCTGCTCACCCTCGACTAGCACCTTGACGGTGCCATCGGGCAATTTCAGGAGCTGGAGGATGTTGGCGACCGTGCCGATGGTATGAATGGCGGTGGGCGCCGGGTCATCGTCCGAGGCGCTCTTCTGGGCGACCAGCATGATCTGCTTGCCGCCATCCATGGCCCGCTCCAGGGCCTTGATAGACTTCTTTCGTCCCACAAAAAGCGGGATCACCATGTGCGGAAACACGACCACGTCCCGTAACGGCAACACCGGGATGGCGGCGGAGTCCGGCGCTTGCGACAATTGCGCTTCTTCAGTCATAGCTGCCCTCGTGACACTGCACGCCGAAGTGGAGAACCCCCGGAGTGGCCCGGGGGCTTGCGGAGATTATGTGGGCCCGCCCGCCCCGGAAATCAAGCCCGGGCGGACTTAAATCGCGACGGAGCCTGCCGCCGGCGCGGGTCTGGTCAGGGGCGGGTTGACGCCCGCTTCGGGGTCGCCGGCTCTTCGTGATCGGCGTAAATAAGCAGCGGCTTGCTCGTATCCGCGATCACGCCCTCATCGATCACCACCTTCTTCACGTTTTCCAAAGACGGCAAGTCGAACATGACCTCGAGCAACACGTTCTCGAGAATGGATCTGAGACCCCGTGCCCCGGTCCTACGCTCCATGGCCCGATGAGCCACCTTGACCAGCGCATCCTCTCGCACCTCAAGGTCCACGCCTTCGAATTTCAAAAGCTTTTGGTACTGCTTGATGAGCGCGTTCTTCGGTTCGGTCAAGATCTGAATGAGCGCGGCCTCGTCGAGTTCATCCAGGACCGCAACCACCGGCAGGCGCCCGACAAACTCCGGTATGAGCCCGAACTTGATCAAGTCCTCTGGCTCCACGCCACGGAACACATCGCTCGCGCGCTTATTGACCAACCGGCTCTTGATCTCGGCGTTAAAGCCTATGCCGCTCTTCTCGGAACGATCCTGAATGATCTTCTCGAGTCCCGAGAAGGCGCCTCCGCAGATAAACAGGATGTTGCGGGTATCAACCTGCAGGAACTCCTGCTGCGGGTGCTTGCGACCACCTTGCGGCGGTACCGAGGCCACGGTTCCTTCAATCAGCTTCAGCAGCGCCTGCTGTACACCCTCACCCGATACGTCGCGCGTAATCGACGGGTTGTCCGACTTGCGGGAGATCTTATCGATCTCATCGATATAGACGATCCCGGTTTGCGCCTTCTCGACATCATAGTCGCACTTTTGGAGAAGCTTCTGGATGATGTTCTCGACGTCCTCACCGACATAACCGGCCTCGGTCAATGTCGTCGCATCGGCGATGGTAAACGGCACATTCAAAAGGCGCGCCAGCGTCTCGGCGAGCAAAGTCTTGCCCGACCCCGTCGGCCCTATAAGCAGAATATTGCTCTTTGACAGCTCGACGTCGCCGATCTTCTCTTGATGCTCGATGCGCTTATAGTGATTGTAGACCGCCACCGCCAGCACCTTCTTCGCGGTTGCCTGTCCGATCACGTATTCGTCGAGAATCTGCTTGATCTCGCGCGGCTTCGGGAATTTGTTGCGCGCAAGTCCGATATCCGCCTCGTCTTGCACCTCTTCGCGGATGATGTCGTTGCATAGCTCCACGCATTCGTCACACACGAATACCGAGGGGCCGGCAATCAGCTTGCGCACCTCGTGCTGGCTCTTGCCACAAAAAGAGCAGTAAAGGAGCTTGTCACCCTTGCCATCATGCTTGTCGTCTGCCATCACTAAACCTCGCTCAAGGGAACCGCCGGCCGCGTGCTTGTCGGCGCACACAGGCCTTGCGCTCTTTTTCCCAGTCTAGCATATCCCCCTATTTACGCTTGTCGATCACCGAGTCAATCAGACCGTACGCTACAGCCTCACCGCCATCCATGAAGTTATCGCGCTCGGTGTCCTGCTCAATCCGCTTGAGCTCCTGTCCCGTGTGTTTGACCAAAATACCGTTTAATCGTTCTCGCACCCGCAGGATCTCGCGGGCGTGGATGTCGATGTCCGTCGCCTGCCCCTGGAACCCTCCAGAAGGCTGGTGGACCATCATGCGCGCGTGCGGGAGGGCATGGCGCTTACCCTTGGCGCCGCCCGCGAGCAGCAGCGCGCCCATGCTCGCCGCCTGACCGATACATACCGTGCTGACGTCGGGCTTTATGAACTGCATGGTATCGTAGATGGCAAGCCCCGCGGTCACGACGCCCCCGGGGGAATTGATATAAATGTGAATGTCCTTGTCCGGATTTTCCGACTCGAGAAACAAAAGCTGCGCGACCACAAGGTTTGCCATGTGATCCTCGACCGGGCCCACGAGGAAGATCAGACGCTCCTTTAGCATCCGCGAATAGATGTCGTAGGCGCGTTCACCGCGGCCCGTGGTTTCGATCACCATGGGCACAAGCTGTGCTTGTGGCGCAAAGTCGGCTGCGAATTCAGTTTTCATCATGGACCACTCGGTTACTTTCAGGTCAACTCCTCGAAACGCAGGACCTTGTCGGTCACCTCCGCCTCGGCCAACAACTGTTCCACGGCCTGATCCTCGAGCACCAGGGATTCCGCCTCCGCCACCCGCTCGCGGTCGCTGTAATACCAATCGACGAAACGCGCCGGATCGTCGTAGTCCGCGGCCATTTCCTCGATGCGCGCGCGCACCTTCGCGGAATCGGCCTTGAGATCACGCGCGCGTATCAGCTCCGACAGGATGATGCCAAGCGCCACCCGCTCCGCGGCACGCTCGCGAAACGCGCTGGTATCGGCCGGCAGCGCCTCGGCACGCAGGCCCTGGCGGGTAAGCTCGCTTTGGGCGGCGTCGCGTAACCGCATCGCCTCATTGTCAACCAGCACCCGGGGAAGATCCATGGGATTGACCTCCCGCAAGCGCCGAAACACCTCGCCTTTGATACGCTCGCGAACCCGCCGATCGGCCTCGCGCGATAGACTCTCCCGGACCTCGCGGCGCAGCCCCTCGACCCCACCCTCGGCGACCCCCAGGGAGACGGCAAAGGCTTCGTCTAGGGCCGGAAGCACGGGCTCGCCCACCTCACCTACGGTCACATGAAACTGCGCGGTCTTGCCCGCCAAAGTCGGCGCCCCATATTCCGCCGGAAACGCCACCGGAATATCGAGCACCGCACCGGCGCGCGCGCCCCTTAGACCGGCCTCGAAATCGGGCAACAGATTTCCCGCCCCGAGGATCAGGGTATGGCCCTGGGCACGACCGCCAGGAAACTCTTCGCCGTCTCGCGTGCCCACGAAATCTATCGTCAGACGGTCGCCGTCGGCTGCCGCCCGGTCCACCGCCGTAAAGGTCTGACGCTGCCGGCGCATCACCTCGATCGTCCGCTCGACATCGGCATCCGTGATCTCGCAGCCAGGGCGCTCGACCGTAACCCCCTTCAGATCCGGCCGCGGGACCTGGGGGTAGACCTCGAACACCGCGACATACTGCATGTCCTGCCCGCGGATAAGCGCCTTGGGCTCTATCATAGGCCCCCCCGCGGCCTTCAATCCCTCGCGGTTCAACGCCTCATAGAAGCTGTCGCGCATGAGATCCTGGGCCACCTCATCGAGGAGCTTGCCGCCATACTGGGCCTCCACGATCTTCAACGGCGCGCGCCCCGGGCGAAATCCCGCAAGCCGCGCGGTGCGCGATAACCGCTTCAAGCGTTCGGTGAACTCACGCTCAAACTGTTCCGCGGGAACCGCCACCGTCATCCGCCGGCCGAGCCCGCCTGTTGCTTCTATGGATACCTGCATACCGCCTTCTCACGAAAGATTGGGATAAAAGGGACGCGCGGTCTTTACACTTGATCATACCGGCTTACCCGCAAACGGCCAAGACGATGTCCCCGAACCTGGCTTAAATACCGTCACATCCTAAGGGTTCTGGTGCGAAAGGGGGGACTCGAACCCCCAAGGGTTTCCCCACTGGAACCTAAATCCAGCGCGTCTACCAATTTCGCCACTTTCGCAGGCCCCGGGGGGCACGTTAGCATAAAGCGCGTGACTCGGGCCAGTCTCGGTCTTGGGCGGCCGCAAGTCCCTGCGGCGACTGGCCGCGAGCCAAAGGGTTACAAGGGTATCGGCTCATTGGCGCCCAACTAGGCGGTGCCCCGAACGCCATGAGAAGCCGTGACCTTAAAGCGTCTCAGGCTTTTTGGCCTCTCCTGGGTTCCCCCTAGATTGACAACGGCGGTAGGTCCGGGACCTTAAACGCCGGTGGCGGTCAATACCCGCAGCGCCTCCTCGTACCGTGCTACGGTCTGGGCCACCACCTCCGCCGGTAAAGAAGGGGCCGGAGGGCGCTTATCCCACGCTAAAGTCTCCAGGTAATCCCGGACGTATTGCTTGTCGAAGCTCGGCGGGTTGGTTCCAGGCTGATACGAGGCCTGCGGCCAGAAACGCGACGAATCCGGGGTCAGGACCTCATCGATCAGCACCAGCCGGCCGTCTTCATCGGCCGCAAACTCGAACTTGGTGTCGGCAATGAGGATGCCACGCGTGGCCGCGAACGCCGCGGCCTCGGTATAAAGCCGCAGACTCGCATCACGCACATCCCGCGCAAGCCCCGCGCCGAGCAAGGCCTCGGCTTGTGCGTAATCGATATTTTCGTCATGGGCACCGGCCTGAGCCTTGGTCGAGGGTGTAAACATGGGCTCCGGCAGGCGCTCGGCCTCGCGCAGGCCCGGCGGCAAGGCCATGCCGCCTATGGTCCCGCTTTGGCGGTACTCTTTCCAGCCGGACCCGGCCAGATAACCGCGCACGATGGCCTCGATCGGCAAAGGCTTGAGGCGCCGCACGACCATCGCCCGGTCGGCCACCAAGGCCCGCTCCTCGGGGTCCGGTAACACGGATGCAAGCGGCCGGTCGGAGAGGTGGTTGGCAACGATCTTTTGGGTCCGCTCGAACCAAAATCGCGATAAGGCGTTGAGGATAGGGCCCTTGCCCGGGATCGGCTCCGGCAAGACGCAATCAAACGCCGACAGGCGATCGGTGGTCACGACCAACAAGTGCCGGGGACCGGCATCATATATGTCCCGCACCTTGCCGCGATGCAAAAGCGGCAAGTGCAATTGCGACTCATAGAGTGTACTCACGCTACCAAACCCGCCCCATCATCGCCACCCCTCGCGTCGCCGCATGCCATCGGTCGCCCCATGAGTAAATTATGCGCCCTGGAGACTCAATAACAAGCCATTGAGGCGGTGCACGAAATCCGCCCCGTTCTCCAGCGTCCCACCCTCGGCGAGGATCGCCTGATCAAACAGCACCTGGGTCCAGTCGGCGAACCGCTCATCCGAGGACTCGGCGCGCAGACGCGTGATGAGCGCGTGTCCCGGATTGATCTCGAGCACCGGACGACTCGCGGGGGTGTTTTGGCCGGCGGCCTTCAACAGTCGTTCGAGATGGATGCCAAGGTCATGCTCACCGGCCACCAGACAGACCGGGGATTCCGTGAGCCGGCGACTCACGCGCACTTCTTTTACCTTGTCGCCCAAGGCTCGGGCCATGCGGTCGGTGAACGCCTTCCATTCCGGTTCCTCGACTTCGGGCATGGCAGGTCCGTCCTCATCCCGGCCGACCCCCTTGAGGTCGAGATCACCCTTGGCCACCGATTGCAGCGCGTGCCCTTCGAACTCCGACAGATGGGTGACCAGCCACTCATCGATGCGATCGGTCAGCAGCAAGACCTCGATCCCCTTACGGCGGAAGATCTCGAGGTGCGGGCTTTGGCGGGCGGCGGCCGCGCTTTCTGCCGTCACATAGTAGATCTTGTTCTGACCCTCGACCATGCGCGCCACATAGTCACCGAGCGATACCCCGTCACCTGCCTCGGCGGTGGTCTGAAAACGCAAAAGCTTGGCGATGCGCTCGCGATTGCCGGCATCCTCCACCACGCCTTCCTTCAATACCACCCCAAACTCCGTCCAGAAGGTCCGGTATTTCTCGGCCTCTTTCTCGGCAAGCTCGGCCAAGAGATCAAGGACCTTGCGCGTGGCGCCACTGCGTATCGTATCGATGTCGCGGCTCTTTTGCAGGATCTCACGCGATACATTCAAAGGCAGATCGGCGGCATCGATCACGCCGCGCATAAAGCGCAGATAGTTGGGTAGCAACTGCTCGGCGTCGTCCATGATAAAGACCCGGCGCACATAAAGCTTCACGCCGTAGCGGCGGTCCCGGTCGAAGAGGTCGAAGGGCGCGCGGCGCGGGACGAAAAGCAACACCGTATACTCCTGCTTGCCCTCCACGCGGCTATGAATGTGCGCAAGCGGCGCTTCGAAGTCATGGGCCACATGCTTGTAGAATTCGTCGTATTCGAGCTCCGTGATCTCGTGGCGCGGCCGCGCCCATAGGGCCGCGGCCTTATTGACGGTCTCCTGCGCGCCGTCGGCCCCAGGCATGACGATCGGCAGGGTAATGTGGTCGGAATAGCGCCGTATGATGGCCTTGAGGCGGTGATCGTCGAGAAATTCGTCCTCACCCTCGCGCAAATGCAGCACCACCGTGGTGCCGCGCTGCGCACGCTCCACAGTCTCCACCGTATACTCGCCGGTACCCGCCGACTCCCATGCGACACCATCGGCGGCCGGGGTTTTAGCGCGGCGCGTCAAAAGCGTCACCCGGTCGGCGACCATGAACGCCGAGTAGAAACCCACACCGAACTGCCCGATGAGGCGCGCGTCCTTGGCCTCGTCGCCGGTCAGCCTCTCGAAAAACCGGCGTGTGCCGGAACTTGCGATCGTGCCGATATTCTCAATGACCTCGTCACGCGTCATCCCGATACCATTGTCCGTGATGGTTATGGTGCGCGATGCCCGGTCGACCTGCACGCCGATCTTCAGATCGGAATCGCCCTCATAGAGCGACTCGTCACGGAGCGCCTCGAAGCGCAGCTTGTCGACCGCGTCGGACGCGTTCGAGATCAACTCGCGCAGGAATATGTCCTTGTCGCTGTAGAGCGAATGGATCATAAGATCGAGGAGCTGGCGCACCTCGGTCTGAAAGCCCAGGGTCTGTTTTTCGGTCGTTGTCATCGCCACTCGTAACCTCTTGCTGTGCCGGAATGCCAGCCCGGTCATTGGGGGCGCGCGCGGCGAAATTCAACCGCTCGCAGGGCCCGGGTCTTGCAAATAGGCAGTCGCCGCCTCGACATCGAGCGGGGCGGCGATGTAACGGCCCTGCAAAACATCGCAGCCGGCCTCCTTCAGAAAGCGATACTGGGCGGCGGTCTCGACCCCGCTTGCGATCACCCTCAAGCCAAGCGCGCTCCCGAGCGCAATGATGGCCTCCACCACGGCATCGTTATGCTCCTCGCCGATCTGGGCGACAAACGCCGACTCGATCTTCAGGGCATCGACATGTAGCCGTCGCAGCATGCCAAGGGTCGAGGAGACGCCCCCGAAATTTTGCACAACCAGCCGCACCCCTCGCCTTTGCAGATCCCGCAGACGCTCGGCCACCTCATCTTGCACGTCGACTAAGAGATCCTCCGCCAACTCCAAGACGAGATCATCGGGCCGCAGGCCCCATTCACTTAAGGCCCTATCGACGGTCTCCACCAGACTTTCGTGCGCGCACTGCCGGCCGGACATGTTGACGGCCACCGGAAAGGTACTGAGACCCGCATCCCGCCATCGCCGGTTCTGACGACAGGCCGATCGCAGCACCCAGGCGCCAACCTCGGTCATGAGCCCCGCCTCCTCCAAGGCCGCCAGAAATTCCCCAGGATACTTGATTCCCTCGGTCGGGTGCGTCCAGCGCAGCAGCGCCTCCATCGCCGCCAGTTTAAGGTTTGCGGCGCGCAGCTGCGGCTGGTAGACGAGGAAAAATTCATCGCGCTCGAAGGCCTGGCGCAGATGCGCGGCCGACACCCGCGGGTAGGCCGCAGGCCGGCTTTGGTGGCTGGCGTCAAAGAAGCGGTAGGTGTTCTTGCCGGCGGCCTTGGCCTCATACATCGCGGCGTCGGCGGCGCGCACGAGCGCGCGGCTGTCGCCGCTATCTTGGGGGTAGACTGCGATACCGATACTCATGCCGAGCACGATCTCGCCTGAGGCCACCTTAAGCGGCTCGCGAAATGCCGCGATGATCTTATGGACCGCAGGCCGCGCATCCTGGCCCGTCCGCAGCCCCGGCAGGACCACGGCAAACTCATCCCCTCCTAAGCGCGCCAAGGTGTCGGTGGCGCGCACCAGGCGTTGCAGGCGTTCTCCTATGAGAACCAGGACATGGTCACCGGTACTGTGGCCCAGTGTGTCGTTGACCTGCTTGAAACCGTCGACATCCAGAAACAAAAGTGCGGCCGCCCCACCACCCGCCCGGGCCTCGGCCAGGGCGTGCTCGAGACGCTCATGGAACAAAATGCGATTGGGCAACTCGGTCAAGGGGTCATGGGTGGCCTGATGGGCCAGATGCTCGGTCAATGCGCGCTTTTGCGCGGCATCCCGCAGCGACAGCACCGCGCCCGATATCCGGCCGTCGGGAGAAAAACACGGGGCCGCCTCGTATTCCACTACGAGACCGTGACCATCGCGATGAAACATGAGCGCCTCGCCAAAGACCGGGGACGACGCGTCAAGGCACGCCGCCAGGGGATCGAACGGGTCTCCCCGATATTCATCAAGACACGGCAGGACTTCGTGCAACACCCGCCCTTGCACCTCGGCTTTCGTCCAGCCGGTGAGCCTTTCGGCGGCGCGGTTTAGGTATTCGATGCGGCCGTCGTGATCGGTGGCGAACACTCCCCAGGCAAGCGACTGCACGATCCCCTCGATCTGAATCTTGGCCTGCGCCCACCGCCCCTGCGCCCCGGCCCGCTCGCCTGCAAGCGCCGCCTCGGCACGCGCCATCGTCCGGTATAAAAGTCCGAGCGCCGCCAGCACCGTGACAAGCCACAGGGCCGCCACATAGGCGGCCTGTCGGCCGCGCGCATACACCGCGCGTAGCGGCCGCAAGGCCAATACCGTGAGCGGGTATCCAGGAATCCGCCGATAGGCGCCGATCCATGGGCCATCGCGCCCTCTAAGGTCGACGGTCAAGCGGCCGGCCGGCCGAGGCCCGATGATCGGGAGGTGGACTGCGGCAAGTCCCATCGGCGCCCGCGATCCGATAGGAACGATCGGGCCGCGGCCTGCAAAAAGGCCCATCACGGTGGGCCCTCGAACGATTCCCCCAAGTCCGGTGTCTGGTCGTGCGCCGGGCGACCACATGGCCCAGATGTGGAAGCGGATACAAGGCTTTTGCACCGTAAGCCACATCGGTATGCCCCGGCCGCGCGTTGGCGGCTCCACCCGAAAGACGCTTTTTAAGGGGCCCGCTTCAAAGCCGCTGGCGCCCGGCGCTCGGGGAATACCCGGCGGGGGCGGCGTGCGCCACCAAACGGATCCGTGAGGACCGAGCACGGCCAAGGCCGTGATCGCCGGCCGATGCGCCACAAACTGCCGGCCGAGCTGGCCGATCCGGGCATAATCCCCTCCATGGTCGAGCCGCGGCAGATGGGCGATCTCGCGGCCGAGGGATACCAACGCCGCATGATTGTCCGCAAGACGCCAGCGCACTGCGGTCGCCATGAGCCGCGTCACGCCAAAAAGGGCACGGGAGGCGTGACGCCGCGCCCCCGTCCAGGAGACCGCCGCGTAGCCCCCGGCGACCAGCGCCGACAGCAACGCAAGGCCCGCGAATACCACCGCGCGCCGCCGTCCTAGCCCCGCGTCAGTCATGAGACATAAGGCGCGGCGGAGCCGCATGGGTGGCCGCGGATCCGCCGTGACGGGCCCCGTCGCGCACGGCGTGCGAGCCGTTCGCGTCCGCCCGAAGCCGGGCCACGGCGCGCATCGGACCACCCTGACCGCCGGCCGCTATCAAACCACGGGCGCTCCACGATGCCCCTACCGGACCGCCCATGCGGCTCTTTCCCCCGAATCGTTCTTTGTCTTTAGTATAGCCGAGCCGATCACCGTCCCCGAGTCCGGCGCCAAACCCGTCTCTCACCATCGACCGAGCCATGGAGAGCGCAGCGAGGGCGAGGAGCCCGCGGG
>JAKARW010000054.1:0-8662 GCA_021819125.1 Pseudomonadota bacterium
GGACCCGCAAAGGCTATCAAGTGGGGACCCGTTCCTTTATCGATGTGCTGACGGTGGCAACCCAATACGCGGCCGCGGAACGCAGCTACGAGGTGGCCCTTTATAACCAGATTATGGCGCGCGTGGAACTGAAAGCGGCGGTGGGAGTTTTGAAACCACGAGACGTCTTGGCAATCAATGCACTGCTTACGGACCGGCCACATAAAGGTTCCATCGGGGCAGCGCAGCGTTTTACGAAATCGCAGGCTTCCCGTTTGGAGCGACCATGAAGCGTAAGCGAATCATTATGATAGGGGTGGCCGTGATTCTCGTGGGCGGCCTTGGCATTTGGTTTTTTGCAAGACATCACAAGAGCGCGGCCCGCAGCATCAAGATTTACGGCAACATCGATATTCGGCAGGTGGAACTTGCGTTCGATGATACGGGCCGGATCCAGAGACTGACGGTGGAGGAGGGCGACCGGGTGCGCCCGGGCCTTTTGGTGGCCGAGATGGATCCGGTGCGATTTCAGGATGCGGTTTTAAAGGCTCGCGCGCAAGTCGCCCAGCAGCGACAGATTTTAGCACGCCTGCTTGCGGGCAGTCGGCCCGAGGAGATCATCGCCGCGCGCGCCAAGGTCGCAGGGGCGACCACGGATTGGCGTAACGCGCAACTCACCTATCACCGGCTGGCGGCCCTGCTGGCCTCGCATTATGTGTCTCATCAGGCCGTGGACAATGCAGCACGCGCGATGCAGGCGGCGCGCGCAGTCTTGCGTGCGGACCGACAGGCCTTGATTTTGGCCATCAAGGGTCCCCGCAAAGAGGACATTGCCGCGGCGCGCGCGGCCTTGGGGGTGGCACAGGGAAGCCTGGCATTGGCGCTGCGCGAGCTTGCCGACACCAAGCTATACGCCACGGCCGATGGTGTGGTGGAGAATCGGATATTGGAGCCGGGTGATATCGCCACCCCGCAAGCGCCTGTTTTTACCATTGCCCTTAATAATCCGGTATGGGCGCGCGCTTATGTTCCGGAAACGCAACTGGCGCGTGTCGTGCCCGGTATGCGCGCTTATCTCGAAAATCAGGATTTTCCGCACAAGCGTTTCGTGGGCTGGATCGGTTATGTTTCTCCTACTGCGGAATTTACCCCGAAGGCCGTCGAGACCACGCAGTTGCGCAGTCAGTTGGTCTATCAGGTGCGAGCGTACGCCTGCAATCCGACGGGCGCTCTGCGGCTTGGGATGCCTGTTACTGTCGTGATTCCGTTACGCAAGTCCGCCACGCATACCTCTTTAGCCGGTCACCGCTGCGGGCCATGAGATGACAGCGCCCGTTTTGGTGCTGGAGGGCGTGACCAAGTCGTTTCGGTCTGGCACACAGCGCGTGAATGCCCTCTCTCAGGTGAGCTTCAGCCTGTCGGGAAGCGGCATTATAGGCCTGCTCGGACCCGATGGGGCCGGTAAAACGACCCTTATGCGGCTTGCGGCGGGCCTATTTGTGCCGGATGCAGGTTCCGTGGTGACCCTTGGCTGGGATAGTCGCAAGGCCGCAGGCACGATCCAGGGATCCGTGGGTTATATGCCCCAGCGTTTCGGGCTTTATGAGGATCTCACGGTCCAGGAAAATCTCGACCTTTTTTCGGACCTGCATGCCTTCCCAAACGAGGCGCGTCCGGCCCGTTATGCCGAACTTTTGCGCCTGACGGGGCTTGGGCCGTTTGGGCGGAGGCTTGCGGGCGATCTTTCCGGGGGCATGAAACAAAAGCTCGGCCTTGCCTGTACCTTGATTCGCCCCCCGCGCTTGCTTCTTCTCGATGAGCCCACCGTGGGGGTAGATCCTATATCGCGCCGCGAGCTCTGGGTGATTGTCACCGATCTCGTCTCGAAGGAAGGGATGACGGCTTTGATTTCGACCGCCTATTTAGACGAGGCCGAGCGTTGCCAGCACGTGTTTATCATCCAAAAGGGCCGAATACAAGATCAAGGGGCGCCCGCTGACCTGCGTGACCGTGTGGCAGGACGCAGTTTCGTGGCGACATCGAAGAGTCTGCATCGCCGCGCCATTCTCGCAAAAGTGAAGGATCGGCACGAATTCGTCGATACCGTGGTTTCGCGCGATGGCGTGCGGGTGGTGCTTCAAAAAAACAAAACTCTCCCGGAGTTGCCCGAGATCGCGTTTGCGCCGGTCGCCGCACGCCTTGAAGACGCTTTCATGGATACCCTTTATGAGGCGCCGGCGGCAGGGGCGCAAAGCCTCTCGATCACCGCCACCCCACACAAAATGGTCGCGCATTCGCCCGATCAACCGATCATAGAGGTGCGGGAACTGCGGCGGTTTTTCGGCGCGTTCGAGGCCGTGAAAGCCATTAGTTTTCGTGTCGAGCGCGGCCAGATTTTTGGTCTTTTGGGGGCCAATGGAGCCGGAAAAACCACGACCTTCCGGATGCTTTGCGGTTTGTTGCCGCCATCTTCCGGCAGTCTGCTCATCGCCGGTGTCGATGGGCGTAAGGCCGCTGCCGAGGCGCGTAGCCATATTGGGTATATGTCGCAGAGGTTTTCGCTCTATACAAACCTGAGCGTCGCCCAGAACCTGGCCTTCTTCGCCTCGGTCTATGGTCTACAGGGGGTACGTCGCAAAGACCGTCTTCTTTGGGCGACTCAGGCCTTTGAACTTAAGCCCTATCTCGATACCAATGCCGGCAACCTGCCGCTAGGGTTTAAGCAGCGGCTAGCGCTTGCCTGCGCACTGATCCATGAGCCGGATATTCTTTTTCTAGATGAGCCCACATCCGGCGTCGATCCCTTGGCCCGCCGGGAATTTTGGGGGCGCATCAATGCTTTAGCCGAAAGTGGCGTCACGATTATGGTAACCACCCATTTCATGGAAGAGGCGGAGTACTGTGACGCGCTTGTGTTGATGTCGCTTGGGAGCATTTTGGCGGCAGGTACCCCGGATGGGATTCGCGAGCAGGCGCGTAGCCCAAAGATTCCGGATCCCACCATGGATGACGCCTTCGTATCCTTGATCGAGGCCCATGAGGCCCAAACGCGGAGGGTCTCTTGAATAGCCGGCGTATTCTGGGACTGATTCGCAAAGAAGCTCTCCAGATCTTGCGCGACCCGTCGGCCATCGCGATCGCCTTTGTGATGCCGCTTTTCTTGCTTTTGTTGTTTGGCTATGGCGTGTCCCTTGACGCCCGGCATATTCCGGTGGCGCTTGTGGCAGGCCGTCCTACCGCCCAAACCAATGCATTCTGGGCGGGCTTTGAAGACTCGCCTTACTTTCGCCCGATGTTCTACGCCAATATGCCCGCGGCACGTCGCGCTTTAATGAGACGCAAGGTCGACGGTATCATTTGGTTACGTTCCGATTTTAGCCGCGCGACGCAGACTCAGAAACCCGCATCGATAAACGTCGTCGTAAACGGCGTCAACGCGAACAATGCCAACATCATCGAAGGGTATATTCAGGGGGTTTATGGTAACTGGTTGTCGCAAACGGTAGCGCACAAAGGGCAGCCGCTTGTGGTACCCGTTGATGTGCGAAGCCGTGTGTGGTTCAACGCGGCCCTGCGCAGTCACGATTACTTGGTGCCAGGGCTGATTGCCATCATCATGACCTTGATCGGGGCACTACTGACGGCCCTCGTCGTGGCCCGTGAATGGGAGCGCGGAACCATGGAAGCCCTTATGGCCTCGCCGGCTGGGATGGATGAGATTTTACTTGGCAAACTGATTCCCTATTTTCTGATGGGAATGGGCGGAATGGCCTTGTCGGTGGCTATGGCGGTATGGCTTTTTGCGGTGCCGCTCGTCGGTTCTTTATGGGTGATTTTTGTTTGCGCGGCGCTTTTTCTTCTGGCGGCCCTTGGTATGGGTCTGCTGATATCCACCATTGCGAAGAATCAATTCGTGGCGGGTATGATCGCCATTGTCGTTTCATATCTCCCGGCTTTTATTCTTTCTGGCTTTATTTTTGATATCCACTCCATGCCCATGCCGATCCAGTTCCTGACGCATATTGTCGCCGCCCGGTATTTTGTGGCCATTCTGCAGACGGTATTTTTGGCAGGAGACGTATGGCCGGTCATTTTGCGAAACGCCGCGGCGCTCGTGGTCATAGCCGCGTTTTTCCTGATACTTGTCGCGCGCATCTCGCGCAAGAGGTTGGACTGATGGCATGGTATCGGGTGCGCGCGCTTGTCATCAAGGAGTTTCTTGCGCTGCTGCGGGATAAGGCAAGCCGGATGGTGTTGATTGGGCCGCCCCTTCTTCAACTGATCGTGTTTGGTTATGCCGCAACCTTCAACCTCGTGCATATCCCTATTGTGATCTACAATCAAGACCCGGGCGGCGCGTCCCGAGAGCTGATTGCCCGCTTTCAAGGGTCCCGCACTTTCCGTTTGGTCGGATTTCTTACCACGGATCGCCGATTGGCCGATATTGTAAGCGATAAGGATGCCCTTGCGGTCATTCGAATCGGTCCTCGATTCAGTCGCGATCTAGCCCAACACCAAAGCGCGCACGTCGCGGTTTTTGTGGATGGCCGTGATTCCAATACGGCCTTACTGGCGCTTAACGATATCAACGCCGTCACGCAATCTTTTAATACCAGCTGGGCTGCGGATCACGGGTGGCCGCCTCCAAAAGCCGTGATGGTCATGCGGGCGTGGTTTAATCCCAACCTGCACTCACGCTGGTTCATAGTCCCGGGAATTGTAGGGTTGCTCACCCTGGTGGTGGCGATGTTGGTCACAGGCCTGTCCGTGGCCCGGGAGCGTGAGGCGGGGACCTTTGACCAGCTGCTCGTGACTCCACTTAAGCCCTTCGAGATTCTGTTGGGGAAGGCCGTGCCAGGGTTTTTGATAGGAGGGTTTGAGGCGACGCTTATCATTATGGTCGCGGTATTTTGGTTTGACGTGCCTTTAATGGGAAGCCTCGCGGCTTTGTATCTGGGATTGTTTTTATTTTTGCTCGCAGCGATTGGCGTAGGACTTGCGATTTCCTCCGCATCTACGACCCAACAGCAGGGCCTGCTGGGTGTGTTTTTGTTTCTTGTTCCCGCCATTATCCTTTCTGGTTTCGCGACCCCGATCTCCAATATGCCGAGACTCGTGCAGTATTTGACCTATGTAAATCCATTGCGATATTTTTTGGTGATTTTGCGCGGCGTCTTTCTGGAAGGGGACGGTGTGGGTGTTCTCTGGAATCAGTATATTCCCCTTGCGCTTATTGGGCTTTTTTGCATGACGATTGCCACGTGGCTATTTCGTCATCGTCTCGATTAAGCCGGTGGGCGCCGGGTGGCAAAGCACGGCCCTTGGAGCGTACGCATTTGAACTGACTGCTATTGAGAGGCGCAAAAGGGTCTGCCTGCCGGGGTGCGTGGGGGCGCGGTCGTGACCGGCCGCTGGCGGCACCCAAGAACGATCGTGCACGCGCCAGGGCCGTAGACATAACTACCCGCGTCTTGTGGGCGGCAACTTTCTTGCCGTCTTGGCAGGCTGTCATAGCGACAAGTGATGGAACCGTGGCTTTAGTGTGCCGGGGCTGCTCATCTGGGACGCGCTACGGCGCAAGACCCCATAGCGGATGGTCGAGATGGCCGGCGCAAGGCATGGACCGGAAGACTCCTTGAAACGCGTAAGCTCAAAGCGTGCCCGCGGTTGGTGGGCCTGCGCCACGGCGCCACCTGCCATGGTGTGCGCCATGTCGCTTGGCGGCATGCCATGCAAGAGGACGGCGGCGGCCACCAGGGCCGCGCCGAGAAAGCCGGTCTCGACTGCCACCGAGCGCGCCAGACGAAAGAACGCGTGCTCGTCGGTGTCGTGCGCAGGCGCGGTAAGCGGCCGTGACGCCGACTGGGCGGCGCGAATCCTCGGCACGAATACGAAGCGGTTGGTAGCGCCCAGGGCAATGGCGATGGCGACGAGCGCGAGTTTTACGAGCAGTATGTGCCCGTAGGCCGTAGAAAAGAGCGGGCCAAAGCCACCCAGGTAGTGGTAAGCGGATAGCACACCCGTCACGAGGATCGCCGCGAGCGCGATCGCCGCCACCGACGAGAGCCGCTGCACGAGGGCGAGGCGGACGGGTGACGATAGGCGTGCCTGGGATAGAAACGGGAATATCGCGACCGACATCGCAAAAAGTCCCCCGGCCCAGACCGAGGCCGCCATGAGGTGCACGAAATCCATCCATTCCGGTGCTGTCCACTGTCCTTGATCGGCGGGATGGCCGGTGGCGCTGCGCGTAAAGGCGATCACAGCCGTGCAAAGCAAGATGGCGTAGGCGGCGCGATGGCGGGCGGGCCTGCGGCCTATGAGCCACGCGACCCAGGCTCCTAGCAGCATGATGGGCCGTATCATCCAAATGTGACCAAATGAGGTCTCGCGCACGACGAGCGGCAGCCAGTGGAAGACATGATGCAGCGATTGGCGGCTCATCTCGAGGGTGCGCCCGACAAGCAGCACGAGGCTGCTTACGGTGAGCGCCACCAGGCCAAATCCGGTCAGGCGCCACAGGCGGCGATGGAAGGACTCGCGGGCGCCCTCGGGGATAATCCAGAGGCCGGTGGCCAGGGCACCGATGACGGCGGCAAGCGCGAGGATGTCAAAGGCGCTCACGGCGATATAGGGTAGATGGGATGGCATAGGTATTAACCCTCGATGCGAAACATGTAATGGCCCTCGGTGTGATGGCCATCGACCGCCACGACGCTCCAATAGACGCGATATTTACCGGGTGCCAGGGGCTTCACGGTGGTCTCCAGCAGCCGATCATGGCTCCCGGAGACCACATGGCCGCGTCCCTCACTGACAACCTGTCCGGCGGCATTTTTGACAATGAGCGAACAAAAAAGCGCCTCAAGCCCGGCGTCGAACCAGATGCGCACATGGCGGGGTGCGGCCTTTACGGTGGCGCCTACGCGTGGCCGTGACCGGTCGGGAAAGGCGTGGGCATAGGCGCCGGCGGGCAGCAGCAAGGTGAGAAGCATGGTCAAGGCGGCGCGTCTCATGGGGGCTCTGGTGGTCATTTAGGTAGTCCTCGGCGTTGCGGGGAAAAGCGGTGCGCCCAGAGTATGGGGGAAAAGATCATCAAGATAGAAGCCGACCCCCAGTATGACCCCAAGACCCCGGCCGCTCGCCCGATTCACCGGAATCGTGGCCTCTATGCCGACCTGTCCGTAGTGTCCAATCCAGACAAAGCCCGGGTCGATGGTGCCAAGCGTCCGTCCAGCATACGGGCCGCTCGTGTAAGTCTGCATCGGAAATTCCACGAGTGGCACGAGATTGTTAAACGGGGCGTGCAGCCCGATATCGCGAACATAGGATTGAAGGTAGGGGAGACTGTACTGGACCGACAAGCCCCAGCTGACGGATCTTGCGATATTGGCCGCCGACGGGATATTGGCGGCGACCATGCCGGTGAGCGCAAACGGCCGGAGCAGCCGGATCTTGCTCGGCAGATCGCCAAGACCGCGCCCAAACAGCAGCGTGGGAGACAAGACCGAATAGGGTTCACCCACCCCGGCACTGCCGGTATCGTTGAGAGATTCGTTCAGGGCGCCGGTGATGAGCGTCTCTTGGCTGTCGCTCTTCCAAAGCAGGTAGCTTAAGCCCACCTCGGCGTTTCCGAAACCGCTCGGCGCGATGTCGCCCGCGGCGCTCTGGTAGCTGCCGCCGATACTAAAAGCCAGATCCTTTGTGATGGTCTTTGATTCGGTCGCGGTGGTCGCCGAGACGTAAGGGGAGGGGCTGCCTGGCGTAGTGCTGAGGGCCGCGCGGCCAAATCCTAAGTCAAACTCGTCGGTGACCCCGGGATCGGGGAAGGTGAGGGTCCCGGGGAAGACGCGCATGCCGGCAATGGCATGCGCCTGGGCGCTTGCCGTGAGGGCACGCAAAACGACCCCGGCGGTGACCGCGGCATATCTTCGGGCAGACATGGGTGATTCCTTGAAAAAATGATCGGTCGGTTTTTGTAAGCCCCTTTAAGGACCTTATAATACCATCGCGTGAGACACGGGCGCCGCCATTTTGTTCCGAGGCCACAACAAATCGCAAGCGGCAGGGGCGAGCGAGGCGACGTACGGTGGGGTCGGGGCCTTCCAGTGCGGCCGGTCGGCGTGGTGATGGCCGGATGATCAACCCCGTTCGTGCGGGCCGTGACCCAAAATCGCGACGACCTTGGGGCGTCGGCCATCGGGTCGGTGCCAAAGCGCCCGCGCGCCCTTTGCGCCTCGCGTGGGGTCTGGTATACGGGGTGTGGGGCGGGAGTCAGGCCCATGGGCGAGATGCCCGTTGCGCCGCCCGCCGGGGGCAATGTCTCGCGGATGCGGCTTGTATACTATGCGACGCACGCTCTAAAGTTCGTGAAAAGACCTTTAATATAAGCGTGATTCCGTCTGTGCGCGGGATGAGGTCTGGGCATAGTCGCGCATGGGTATCGCGCCCAACCTTTAAGGGTCGTATGGCCAAAGGATTGCTGTGACGGGGCTTTGCGCCGTTTGCGGCTTTCTCTATGTATACACGGGAGATCGTATGACCGAGAACGGAGTCCACACCCATGCACCGCATGAGGAGTTCGTCCAAGAGGCCGCGCGTGGCCCACACAAGCACCATAGCTTGAATCAGTGGGTGGCGATCTTCACCGCCATCCTCGCTTCGATAGGGGCCGTGGTCAGTT
>JAKARW010000054.1:8762-14296 GCA_021819125.1 Pseudomonadota bacterium
CACACCCATGCACCGCATGAGGAGTTCGTCCAAGAGGCCGCGCGTGGCCCACACAAGCACCATAGCTTGAATCAGTGGGTGGCGATCTTCACCGCCATCCTCGCTTCGATAGGGGCCGTGGTCAGTTATCAGGGCACGCGCATCATGAACGAGGTGCTTCTTTATAAAAACGAAGCCATCTTACAAAAGACCCATGCCGCCGACCAATGGAACTACTATCAGGCGGTCAGCACCAAGGCGCATATCATGCAGTTGGCCCTGGCCCTTCTGCCGCCTGCCAAAGCCATATCTTTTCGCAAGAAGATCGTCAAGTACGCAGCGCAGAAGGTGGCTATCAAGGCGCATGCCGGAGCCCTGGAGAGTCGCTCGAAGCATGCAGACCGGGAGTCGGCGCGGCTCGATCGGCCTCATAACGGCATGGCCTTGAGTCTCATATTCATCCAGATCGCCATTTCGCTTGCCTCGATAACGGCCTTGACCGGCCGCAAGTGGTTGTTCGTTGCGGCCGGCACCATGGCAATCTTCGGTGTGGGGCTTTGGGGCTATGCCTTGTGGTTGATGTGACCGGAATGGTTCGCGCAATCCCTCTTACGATTCCGGAGAAACGGTACCAAGAGACAAAGCCGGCTCGATGTGCGGGCGCGCCGTGGATTACGCTCAATCGGTGTGATTCGCCTCGGCTTGCGAGGCAAGCCGCGCCCGGCGATGCTCCTCTTCACGGCGCGCGGCGTCGATCTCGCGCAAGACCTGGGCGACATCAGGCGGGGTCGACTCTGGACGATAGATCCCGGTCAAGGGCGTGTCTGGCTGCAGGGCCTGGGCTTTAAAAAGCGCCCACATCTCGCGTCCATAGTCGGTTGCGGCAAGTGGTGGGGCAAAGCGCCCGAAGAAGGCTGCCAGATGATCGATGTCGCGCACGAAGAAGGCCGCGGCATTGTTGTTGGCGGCGGCGTTCAGATGCTGGGGCAGGTCGATGATGACGGGGCCCGTCTCATCCAAAAGGACGTTGTATTCGCTGAGGTCGCCGTGAACGACGCCCGCGCACAACATGCGCGCCACATCGCGCATGAGGGCTGCATGAATGGTGGAGGCCTCTGTCGCCGTCAGGATCAAGTCGGAAAGCCGTGGCGCAGGATTGCCGGCCGCATCCACGATGAGCTCCATGAGCAGCACGCCGTCAATGCAGAGGTAGGGTGTGGGCACGCGTACACCGGCATCGGCGAGCAGAAAAAGGGCATCGACCTCGGCGTTTTGCCAGATATCCTCCCGCTCGTGACGCCCAAAGCGCGATTTTCTGGCCATCGCCCGTCCACGTCGGCTGTCGCGGACGGTTCGTCCTTCCTGATAGAGCCCGGCCTGACGAAAGCTGCGTTGCCGGGCCTCCTTGTAGACTTTGGCGCAGCGCACCCCATCGCGAGTGGCGACGACGAAGAGGTCGGCCTCCTTGCCGCTACGCAAGGGCTGGATGACATGGTCGATAAGCCCCTCTTCCAGCAGGGGCGCCAGGGTCTTAGGGATGCGCAAAGACGGGTTACCGCGTCATGGGCCGTAAGGGAAGGGAAAGCCTTTGATTAATGATGACAATCATACCCGTATGCTACACGAGGGGCTCGAAAGGCGATAGAGTGGGTGGCCATCAATCCGCAATTCTCATGGGGGGCCGCGGATCGGCATCGAAAGCTTGGCGTGTGCCCATAAACGTCCAACGCCCGGCATGGGGGCCCTCTGACGCCCTCATTCTGACGCCGTCACCGGGTGTTCTCGGGCTCTCTTCCCCTACCTCCCGAGGTCTATTCCTTCCCAGGGAGAATGGCGGGCCATCCATGTTTCGGCGCGCGCGCCTTGGGGCGGGCGATTGCTCGTGGACGGGGTTTTAGCAAGATACCGAAAGCGCCCTGCATGGGGGGATAAATTGCGCAAATGGCGCCTTTGCAAGGGATGTCTTCATAGCCTTTGAAAGCTCATTCGAGTGCGATAGGAGTGTCATTGGGGCCCGGCCGAGTCTTATACTTAGAGGCGGTCCCGTGCAGGACGCGAGTTATCCGTGGCGGGGCCGCGCGGGCGTCAGTTGTGCGCTGGAACCCTCTCACAGATAAAGGTGATGAACGATGCAGGTCGGTCCCCGAGAAATCAGTAACCCCTATCGTCCCATTCCGCTCGAAGTGCCGGAAGGGATGAAGCCCAACGAATTTTTCAACAGCACGGAAAATCTGAACGATCTTACCAACAACAACGGCCTTCTCAGAAATCCGGAGGGCCTGCTGCTCTACAGAAAGGCCATTGCCCACAGCAACGAGTTCGACACATCGATCATTTATAACACCGCGCAAAGTATTCTCGATCCGCTCGGACGGCCCGCGCGCCGGACTCAGGTGCCTGACAATGTGAAGAATGTCTGGAACCGGATGAACGAGGTCATTATCGCCTATATGCTGGAGCTTTATCCGGATCCCGAGCAGGCCCTGGTGTTGTCGGGCGAGGCGAGCCTTGACGCCACATGGCCGCTTACATCGCCCGGGGTACCGAGCATTCGCATGCTGCACAACCACTTCATTGTGTTTGATAAGGCGCGGCTGCGTGAGGCGGACATGGCGGATCCAGAGAACCCAAATCTGACAGACGGTGGCCAGAACTCGCTTTTTCAGGCTCACATGCGCAATGTCTATCTCGATTTCTTTGCAGGGCTTGATCTTGAAATACTAAAGACCTGTCAGCACGGTTCCTGCAAGATCGCGTTGACCGGCTATCCGCAAGGGCTGCCCAGCTGGGAGGTGCAAGGGGGCGTGGAATCCTTGAAGAAGGTGCGGTTCTGGAAGGAGTACGACACGATCCTCAAAGGGTTCATAGATTTCTATAGGACTTTCTTTGGTCAGGTATCGACACGCAACGCGCCCATGCCGCGTGACATTTATTTCCCGGAGCTCGTCGAGGACAAGCTTCTTTTCAACAGCGACTTCCTGAAGACGGCGAAGATGGTGCGCGATCGTTGTATGCGCGACGCGCGCTATGCGAATGCCATCCGCTGGCAGCCGGCGTTCAAGCAGCTCATTTACCGTAATGATACCGGCAAGCTTATTGTCACCATCAGCCAGAATTCGATCGGCAATGCGATCACTGAGCTTCTAGGCGTCGTGGTAAAGCGCGTACCGGACGCCGATGCCTATGCGCGGGCCGAGCCGGCATTGCTGGAAAAGCTTTTTGAGGTGCGTCGGCGCTTGGTGGATCTGGATCTGGGGGAGGCGATCGCCACGAAGCACTGGGGGGCGCAATAGGTGTGGCCTTCCGGCATCGAGGTGGCGGCCGACCGGTGATTGCAACCGGGACCGTGGCAAGATAAGACCCTGCGTGATGCATGGCGGCTTATGACCGGATCGCGGCCCTAAGGGGTGGACTGCGAAAGCGGGATCGGGCGGCGCGGACCAAAAAGGCGTGGGCGATGCCTTGGGACGGGGCCGCATGAGTGGATTTCAAGGGCGGGGACGATGCCGGCGTGGGCTGCGATGACAGGCGCTCGCGCGGCGGGCGGATGGGGTCGCACGGTAAGACCGTGAACGCAAGCCAGGGTAAGGCCCGACCGCGATGTCTTTTGTAAACGAGGCTCGGTAGACGTTGACAGCCGTGGAAAGGACTGCTACAAAGCCGCCATTGCGGCACGACCGCTTATTCGGAGGGCCCGCTACCTAATGGGCAGTAGTAGCCATACAGCCAAGGCCTGAAGGTCGACCCCGCTTCGCATGACGCCGGACCGCGGTCGCCTTTGGGCAGACCGTGGGTTCGGGCCCCACCATAGTCCCGCCCCACCCAAAATCGCATCGGAGAGAGACCAAGCCTTCCGCGCCGCCGCGCGCGTGGCCTGGTCTTAAGAACATTTTTTGGGGATTCGCTCATGCAGGTGCATGTTCTTCAGGCGTTACGGGCGGCGCTTTTGCGCGCCAAGGCGGCGCAGGCGCGCCAAGCCGAGCGACGCGCCAGGGTCAGACCGCCGGGAGGCGAGACCGATGACATCGTGGTGCCCGAGGCGCTGCTGATACGCGTACAGGATCGTCTGCGGATCGCGCGGTTACGTAATGGGCCAAAGACCCTCGGTAGCCGGATCGCCTTGTGGCTTGCGCTTATCGGTCCAGGTCTTCTTGTCATGCTCGGGGATAATGACGCAGGCGGCGTCATCACCTACTCGCAGACCGGCGCGGTCTACGGTCTTGGGGTGTTTTTGCCGCTCATGATCCCGCTTGGCATCATGGCCTATTTCGTGCAGGAGATGACCATACGCCTGGGGGCGGTCACGCGACGGGGCCATGCCGAGCTGATCTGGAAGCGCTACGGCGCCTTTTGGGGGATATTCTCGCTCGCCGATCTCGTGATCGCCAACATCCTGACGCTCATGACCGAGTTCATCGGCGTACGCGTGGGGGGCGATGTCTTTGGTTTGTCCCACTGGCTCACAGTCCCCATCACTCTTGTTTTCGTGGCTTCCGTGCTCGTATTCCTGCGTTACTGGACCTGGGAGCGGATTGCGCTTTTCATCGCCGTCTTGAACCTCATATTCGTGCCTTTGGCGCTGTTGTCGCATCCGGATTGGTCGGCGGTGGGGCGGGCATTCGTGGGCGGTAATTGGTTGGTGCCCGGGGGGTTGCTGTCGTCTGGGTTTCTAGTGCTGCTGTCGGCCAATATCGGGACCACGATCGCTCCGTGGCAGCTTTTCTTCCAGCAATCGTGCGTCGTCGACAAGGGCCTGCTGCCGCATGACATCGACGCCAGCCGGCGCGACCTCATGCTGGGGGTCGCCGGGATGGTGATCGTGGCCATCGCCATCATCATACTGACCGGGCAGCATCTCCATGGACTGGCCAATGCCGGGGATCTGAACGTGCAGGGCATTCTCGCGGCCCTGAAGGCCCACGTTGGGGGCTGGGCGACAGACCTTTTTGGGCTTGGCCTGATAGAGGCCGGTCTCATCTCGTCTATCGTGATCACCGCCAGCACGGCCTGGGCGATGGGAGAGGCGCTCAACCTCCCACGGTCTTTGAACGATGCCCCGCGCCGGGCTTGGGCCTTCTATGCCCCTGCGGTCGTGGGTTCCGCGGTGGCCGCGGGGGTCGTCATGTTGCCGCACGTGCCGTTGGGGTTTTTGAACATCACCGTGCAGGTGGTGGCCACGATCTTCATGCCGGCGGCGATGTTATTTCTTCTTATGCTCGTAAACGATGCCGAGCTCATGGGGTCATTCGTCAATAGTCGCAAGCGCAATATCGGCGCGGTCGTGATCATGGTGTTACTGATCATCTGTAACGCCCTTTATGGGATCACCACGGTATTTCCGCATGCGTTTGGGGGTGCGAAGTGAAGCGTGTTGAACAAGTGGATTATGCCGAGCTTGCCCGCTTATTACGCGAAGAGGGTTGGGATAGGCCTTTACCGGAGGTCACTCCGCGCCCTTTGAAGGCGTGGCAGCAGTGGGTGTTCTGGGGTCTAAGGTTTTATATCGTGGTCATGCTGATGATCGTGATCTGGGCCTTTTCTCACAACATCCACTC
>JAKARW010000055.1 GCA_021819125.1 Pseudomonadota bacterium
ATCTACGCGCGCGCGCCGCTCGTAACCCGCGAGCGGCTTTTGATAGATGCCATGGAACATGTCTACCAAAAGGCACGCAAGGTGATGTTGTCGGACGCCGGCCGCGCCGTGGTCAATGTGCCGATGGCGGCGCCCCCGCCAGCACCGGTTGTGCCACCGCGCGCGCCCGCAAACCCGGGGGCTAAGCGATGAAGGCGCGTGTACTGTGGCCGTTTGCAGCAGCGGTAGCGTTCGTGGTCGTGCTCCTTAATGCCACGCTCTACGAAGTTGACGCCGGGCAATATGCGGTGGTGACGACTTTCGGACGCATCGTTCAAAGCCGCGTGGCGCCCGGGCTGCACGCCAAGATACCCTTTGCGCAGGACGCGCATATCTTCAATGCGCGACTCCTCAACCTGCGGGTGGAACCGCAAGCCTTGCTGACCAAGGGTCGCAAGCAGGTCCTGGTGGATGCGTTCGTCGAGTACCGGATCGCAAGTTTTCGCCGCTACCTGACCAGTACCGGGGGGTCGAGACACAAGGCCGAGGAGCGCATTCGCGAGGCGGCAGTGACCGAATTTCGGCAGTTTTTTGGACAACGGACACTCGCCCAAATTCTTACCGGCAAGGATCTGGCGTCTTTGACAGAACAACTCAACGCGCAAGTTGCGCGTTATGGACTTGTGATTGCCGATCTGCGTATTCAGCGCATAGGACTTGGTGATCGTGTCGTTGGCGCCATCGACAAACGCATGGCGTCCGATCAGCTGATCCGCGCCGCGCGCATCGAAGCGCGTGCCATGGCCAAGGCGCAGATGGCGCGCGGACAGGCCGACCGCAAACGCGCCAAGATTCTGGCCGAGGCCTACGAGAAGGCCGGGATCATCCACGGTCGCGCGCAGGCCCGCGCGGCCGCGATTTACGCCAAGGCCTACGATCACAACCCGCGCTTTTTCTTGTTTTACAAGAGTCTGCGCGCCTATGTGCAAAGCTTTGCCAATCGGCGGACGACGCTTGTCATAGGCCCCGACAGCGGGTTTCTGCGTTTCCTGAAAAATCAGGGGCCCTATGAAAAATGACAATCACGGCCAATCATCAGGAGGTGCGCGCATGAGGCGTGATCGCTGGCTTTTGCCTGTCGGGGTCGAAGAAATATTGCCGCCGGCGGCGCGCCATGCCGAGCAAGTCCGTCGTCAGCTGCTCGATCTCCTCGACAGCTGGGGCTACGATCTTGTCATGCCGCCGCTCGTGGAGTATCTGGAATCCTTGCTCACGGGCGTCGGACATGAGCTCGACCTGAAGACCTACAAACTTACGGATCAGTTGACAGGTCGCCTCATGGGTTTGCGCGCCGACATGACGCCGCAGGCGGCGCGTATCGATGCCCACTATCTGCGCCGTGATACGCCGGTGCGGCTTTGCTATCTGGGGCCGGTCGTGCGGACCCGGCCCGACGAATTCGGCGGGGCGCGCGAGCCCTGGCAGATCGGCGCGGAGCTCTTTGGGCAATCGGGGCCGCGCGCCGATGCCGAGGTCCTGCGGCTCATGTTGGCGCTGCTTGAGTGCGCGGGATTTTCCGGTCTTCATGTGGATATTGGTCACGTAGGCGTGTATCGTGCCCTGGCGCGCGACGCGGGGATGGATGCGCCGGTGGAGCAGGAGCTCCACGAGGCGCTCCGGCGCCGGTCGCACGCGGAGGTCGACGCGATTCTGGCGGGCCTTACGTTACCGGCGCGCGTCGATCGTCATCTGAGGGCGTTGATCGATCTTCATGGGGCGCAAGCCGAATTTGCGGCGATGGAGGCCTTATTGGCCGAAGCCGGCCCGAAGGTTCAGGACGCGCTCGCGGATCTCAAGGCGGTATGGCGGGCAGTCGATCAGGCCCATCCAGGCATCACGTGGCACTTCGACCTCGCTGAGCTAAGCGGCTACGGCTATCATACGGGCGCCGTTTTCTCGGCCTTCGTGGCCGGTTATGGACAGGCGATTGCGCAGGGCGGACGCTACGATGAGATCGGGCACGCCTTCGGGCGGGCGCGGCCTGCGGTCGGATTCAGCGCCGATCTGCGGTTGCTTCTCAAACTGCGCAACGAGGCGGCGCAGGCGCCGCCTGCGATCCTCGCGCCATGCCGCGATGACGAGGCCTTGCGCGCCAAGGTGCGCGCACTGCGCGCGCGCGGCGAGAGGGTCATCGAGGTTCTGCGCGAGGGCGCGGAACAGGACAAGGACACGGGCTGCGATCGCGAGCTCATACAACAAAATGGCCGGTGGACGGTCGTAGCGAGGCATTAAGCGAGACATGGCAAAGAACATCGTGGTAATCGGAACCCAATGGGGGGATGAAGGGAAGGGCAAGATCGTTGATCTCCTGACCGAGCGCGCCGCCGCTGTCGTGCGCTTTCAGGGTGGTCATAATGCCGGCCATACGCTGGTCATATCCGGGCAAAAGACGGTCTTGCACCTCATACCCTCAGGAATCCTGAGGCGCGGTGTCAAATGCTACATAGGTAACGGCGTGGTCCTTGCCGTGGGGCCTTTGTTCGACGAGATTGCAGCCCTCGAGCGCGCCGGAGTCCCGGTCCTCGACCGTCTGAAGATCAGCGATGCCTGCCCGCTCATTTTGCCACACCATATCGCGCTTGATGCCGCGCGCGAACGCGCGCGCGGCGCGGCGGCGATAGGGACCACCGGGCGCGGCATCGGGCCGGCCTATGAAGACAAGGTCTCGCGGCGTGGCCTGCGGCTCGGGGATATCTTTGATGAGACCTCGTTTGCCGCAAAACTGAAGGATGTGATGGACTATCACAACTTCACGCTTGAGCACTTCTTTCATGCCCCGACTGTAAGCTACAAGGACACGCTGGCCGAGATCATGGGCTATCGCGACCGGCTCGCGAAAATCAGTTGCGATGTCCCGGAGGCCCTCGACGGTCACCAGGCGCGTGGTGAGCCTTTGCTTTTTGAGGGGGCGCAGGGCACCTTCCTCGACATCGATCACGGGACCTATCCGTTCGTGACCTCCTCGAACACCAGCGCCGGGGCCGCGGCCACCGGGTCTGGTGTCGGCCCGCATGCGCTTCATTACGTGCTCGGGATCACCAAGGCCTACGCCACGCGCGTCGGGGCCGGTCCATTTCCGACGGAACTGTTCGATGCCGTCGGTGACCGGCTGGGCGAGCGTGGTCAGGAATTCGGCGCGACCACCGGCCGCAAACGCCGTTGCGGATGGTTCGATGCCGTGGCCGTACGCCGGGCGCGCCAGATCAACGGGTTTTCGGGGCTTTGCATCACCAAGCTCGACGTCCTGGATGGCCTTGATACGGTGAAGATCTGCGTGGCCTATGAGGTCGATGGCAAGCGCCGCGGAACGCCTCCGGCCGCAGCCGAAGTCCTGGCGCGATGCCAGCCGGTGTACGAGGAGATGTCGGGATGGAGCGAATCGACGGCCGGAATTCGCCGCCTCGAGAAGCTGCCGGCCAATGCCCGGCGTTACCTCGATCGGCTCCAGGAACTGACCGGGACGCGTATCGACATCATATCGACCGGCGCGGACCGGGAGGACACTATCGTGGTGCGCGATCCGTTCCAGGAAGCATGAGTTTTAAACACGCCGGACTTGGTACCGAGGAGAGGACTTGAACCTCCACGGGGTTACCCCCACTAGCACCTGAAGCTAGCGCGTCTACCAATTCCGCCACCCCGGCCCGGCATGACTTCAAGGCCGGCGACTCTACCGAGAACAGGACACGATGTCAACGCAAAACGATCCCCCACAATTCCACGACCCCGAGGCCAAACGGGAGGCCCAGAATTACGAGTTTCCCGTACCAAGCCGCGAGGCCGTCATGGCCTACCTCGGGTCACAGGATGAGCCGGTCCCGTTGCGCCAGCTGCTTGAGGATCTGGGGGTGCGCGGCGAACGCGATGTCGAGTCCTTCGGGCGGCGCCTGCGCGCCATGGAGCGCGATGGCCAACTCTTGAAGAATCGTCGCGGTCGCTACGGTCTCGTGCAGCGCATGGATCTGATCCAGGGGCGCGTGATCGGCCATGCGGATGGCTTCGGATTCCTGGCGCGCGAGGATGGCAACGACGATCTTTTTATCCCGGCACGCGAGATGCGCAAGGTCTTGCATGGCGACCGGGTGGTCGCTCACGTCGCGAACCTCGATGCGCGCGGGCGCGGTGAATGCCAGATCGTGGAGGTGCTGGAGCGCGCCCAAAAGCAGGTCGTGGGACGTTACCGCGAGGAGCGCGGAGTGGCGTTTGTGACCCCTGACGACCGGCGCATCGGGCGCGACATCATGATCGGCAATGACGCCGGGACCTTGACCGCGCGCGCAGGCGAGATCGTGGTCTGCGAGATACTAGAGCAGCCGACCGCCAAGACCCCGCCTGTCGGGCGCGTCGTCGAGGTGCTAGGGGAGCGTGACGCGCCTGGGATGGAGATTGCGATTGCGCTGCGCAAATACGACCTGCCGCATGAGTTCGGCCGCGCCGTGCAAGACGAGGTGGCCGGTCTTGCGCCCATCATAGATCCGGCGGAGGCGGCGCGCCGCGAGGATCTGCGTGACCTGCCGCTTGTCACCATAGATGGAGAGGACGCGCGCGATTTTGACGATGCGGTGTACTGCGAGAAGAATCGCGGGGGCTGGCGGCTCGTGGTGGCCATCGCCGATGTGTCGTACTACGTGCGGCCTGGGACTGCGCTCGACGAAGAGGCGCGCGCACGCGGGAACTCGGTCTATTTTCCGAAGGCCGTGATCCCCATGCTCCCCGAGGTGCTTTCAAACGGCCTGTGCTCGTTGAATCCCGACGTCGATCGGCTATGCATGGCCTGCGAAATTCAACTGGACAGATACGGTAAGTTCAAGAAGTACCGTTTCTTCGAGGCGGTCATGCGCTCGCGCGCGCGTCTTACCTATACCGAGGTCGCGGCACTGCTTGCAGACAGCGCGCAGGCCGCGCCGGATCGCGCGCCCCTCATGCCGGCCCTGGAAGCCCTATACGGCCTTTACAAGGTCCTGCATGCCGCCCGCGCCAAGCGTGGATCCGTCGACTTCGAGCTGCCGGAGACCCGGATCGTTTTTGATGCCAACCGCAAGATCGAGCGCATAGAGCCACTTATGCGTAATGATGCCCACAAGCTTATCGAGGAATGCATGCTGGCCGCCAATGTCTGCGCCGCGGAATTTCTCATAGATAAAGGTGTGCCGGCACTCTTTCGGGTGCATGCCGGACCCACGCCCCAGAAACTAAAGGACCTGCGGGTGATGCTGTTTGAGATGGGGCTTGATCTTTCCGGCGGCGACAAACCGAGCGGGAAGGATTACGCGGCGTTATTGGCGAAGGCCGCGCCCGGGCCCGAGGGCCGGCTCTTGCAGACGCTGCTTTTACGCAGTCTGAGCCAAGCGATGTATGGCCCAGAGGATATAGGCCACTTCGCCCTGGGTTATGAGCATTACACCCATTTCACCTCACCCATCCGTCGCTATCCAGACCTCGTCGTGCACCGTGCCATCAAGGGGGCGATCGGGGAAACGCCCGCGCGCGCCCCGGATATATCGATGAAGGCCGTAGGCGAGCATTGCTCGCTGACCGAACGGCGCGCCGACGACGCCACCCGAGACGTGATCCGCTCGCTTAAGACCGAGTACATGGCCGACAAGGTCGCGCAGGAGTTCGACGCGGTGGTGAGCGGGGTGATGGCCTTTGGGCTTTTCGTCGAGCTCGCCGACATTTACGTCGATGGACTGGTTCATGTGTCGTCACTGGGCCACGACTACTATCACTTCGATCCCGCCCATCACCGCATGGTGGGGGAGCGCACCGGGCAGCACTACCGGCTCGGCGATGCGGTGCGGGTGCGGTTACTGCGCGTCGATGTAGACGAGGGCAAGCTCGATTTCGAGTTGATCGGGCAGGCTGCGGAAAAGCCATCGCGCCCCGAGGGCGTGCCACGCCCCAAGCGCCGGCGCAGATCGCGTCGTGGCTGACGACGGCATTACGGAACTGATCGCAGGCCCGCATGCGGTAGCGGCCGCCCTCCAGACCCACCCCGATACCGTCGATTGCGTATGGGTTGCCAAGGAACGGTCCGATGAGCGCGTGCACGGCATTATGGCATTGGCGCGCGCGGCGCATGTGCTCGTGCGCCAGAGCCCGCGAACGGCGCTCGACCGCATGGCCCCGGGACTTGCGCATCAGGGGGTTCTGGCCCGAAGGCGGCGCGTCGAACGCCCGCGCGAAGAAGATCTGGTGGCCCATCTCGCACGACTGACGCAGCCCCTGGTGCTGGTCCTGGACCAAGTCCAGGATCCGCATAATCTCGGGGCCTGCTTACGCAGCGCGGAGGCCGCCGGCGTGCATCTTGTGATCGTGCCGCGGCATGCGCGCGCCCCGCTGTCCGCGGTCGCCGCGCGCGCCGCGTGCGGGGCCGCCGAACGCCTGCCGCTCTATGAGGTGGCCAATCTCGCGCGCACCTTGCGCACGCTCAAAGATGCGGGGTTATGGATAGTGGGTGCCGCGGCCGACGCCCCGGCCTCCTTGCACGACTGTGCGCCGCCGACTCCGACTGCATGGGTATTGGGCGGGGAGGGGTCGGGACTGCGGCGCCTGACGCGGGAGGCCTGCGATGTCCTGGTACATATCCCCATGCTCGGGCACGTCGAGAGCTTGAACGTCTCCGTGGCCACCGGGCTTTGCCTATACGAAAGCGTGCGCGCGCGCGCCGCGGCCGCGGTCGGTTCCTCGGAAATTGCGTTACCCTCCATAAGTCACTAGAATGGCGCCCGCACCTTGCCTGTGGCAACGGGTCACAGGCTTTACAGCCATAAGGGGCCATCATGCGTCATTATGAAATCGTGTTTCTGGTCCACCCAGACCAGAGCGAGCAGGTACCTGCCATGATCGAGCGCTATCGCGCGCTCATAGAAGGCGGAAACGGCCGTATCCACAGACTCGAGGATTGGGGCCGGCGCCAGCTTGCCTATCCGATCAGCAAGGTCCACAAGGCCCATTACGTGCTCATGAATATCGAGTGTACGGCCGCGATCCTGGCCGAACTCGAGACCGCGTTCAAGTTCAATGACGCGGTGATCCGGACACTCACACTCGCGCGCGACGAGGCGGTCACCGCGCCGTCGCTGCTCGCCAAGGAAAATCAGGAGGCAGCGCCGGCCCGGCCGGTCCGCCCACGCGCCGATGAAGACGGGGCCGAGCGCGATGCCGCCGAGACCCTGGTCTAAGGAGAGAACCCATGTCACGCTTTTTTCGCCGTAAGAAATTTTGCAAATTTACCGCCGAAGGTACCGTCGAGATCGACTATAAGGACCTCACGACCCTGAAGGCCTATATCACCGAGACCGGCAAGATCATCCCGAGCCGCAATACCGGCACCAAGGCGCGCTACCAGCGTCAGCTGGCGCGGGCCGTGAAGCTCGCCCGGCACCTTGCGCTTTTGCCGTATAGCGACGCGCACAACTAAGGAACGGGCCCATGCAGATCATTCTCCTTGAGAAAATCCGGAATCTCGGCGACCTCGGTGATCAGGTCACCGTGAAGCCTGGCTTTGGGCGGAACTTCTTGATCCCGAAGGGTAAGGCGGTGCGCGCCACACCTGAGAACAAGGCGCGTTTCGAGGCGGAACGTGCCGAACGCGAACGACTTCAGCAGGATCATCTAGCGCGCGCCCGGGCACGGGCCGAACAACTCAACGGCGTCACGGTGCAGCTCGTGCGCAAGGCCGGGGAAGAGGACCGCATCTTCGGATCGGTGGGGACGTCCGATATCGTCGAGGCCATGATCGCGGCCGGCTTCGAGATCGCCAAGGCCGAGATCGAGCTACCCTACGGGCCGTTGAAGACCGTGGGCGACCACGAGCTTGCGGTGAGCCTGCATCCCGAGGTGACAGTCACCATCATCGTCTCGGTGGTTGCGGAATCCTAGGGTGCGGATACGGTCGCCGAGAGGGTAGGCCATGACCGATAAGGCCGCAGGCGCGCCGCGCGCCCGTGGTCGCGTGGAACCGCGGATGCGCATCGCCCCGCAATCCCTGGAGGCCGAGCAGGCGGTCCTGGGCGGGCTTTTGCTCGATGCCGGGGCCTGGGACCGTATTGCCGATCGCATCTCCGAACCGGATTTCTATCGGCGCGAGCATCAGACCATCTTTGCGGCCGTGGCCGCTTTGCACGGCGAGGGACGGCCGGTCGACATCGTGACCGTAAGCGAGCGTCTCGGCGCAGGCCCCCTGGAGGTGGTGGGCGGGCTCAGCTATCTCGGGTCGCTTGCGGAAAACACCCCGAGCGCCAACAACATCCAGGCCTACGCCGACATCGTGCGCGAGCGGGCTTTGGTGCGGCGCCTGATCGAGGTCGTCAATGATATCGGCGAAAAGGCCTACCAGCCGGAGGGCCGCAGCGCCGTCGAATTGCTCGATTATGCCGAGCGCGGGGTGTTCGCGGTCACTGAGAGCGGCAGCCGCCGCGGGGGCTTTCGGCCTCTGAAGACGTTGTTGACGGCCGCGGTCGACCGCATAGATGCCCTGTTTCGCTCGAACTCTACCATTACCGGGGTGGCCACCGGATTTACGGATCTGGACAATATGACCTCGGGCCTGCAGCCCGGCGACCTGGTGATCGTGGCCGGGCGCCCGTCGATGGGTAAGACCGCGTTTGCACTCAATATCGCCGAGAATGCCGCCGTGGGCTTGAAGCTTCCGGTGGCGATCTTCAGCCTGGAGATGCCAGGCGAACAACTGGCCATGCGCCTCATGTCGTCTTTGGGGCGCATCAATGCCCACAGGCTGCGCACCGGAAAGCTCGAGGATGAGGACTGGCCACGGCTGACATCGGCGGTGGGTATGTTGGCCGAGGCCTCGGTATACATCGACGACACCCCGTCGCTTACGCCCATGGAGCTGCGCGCACGTTCCCGGCGGCTGATGCGGGAACACGGCCTGGGGCTTATCGTGGTCGATTACCTCCAGCTCATGCAGGCCTCGGAGAATACCGAGAATCGGGCCACGGAAATATCAGGAATTACAAGGGCGCTCAAGGGGTTGGCAAAGGAACTTAATGTTCCTCTTGTGGCGCTGTCCCAGCTGAACCGGTCGCTGGAACAGCGCCCCAACAAGCGGCCGGTGATGTCCGACCTGCGGGAATCCGGGGCCATCGAGCAGGATGCGGATGTGATTTTTTTCATTTACCGCGACGAGGTCTACAACGAGGAGAGCGAGGACAAAGGGACCGCCGAGATCATCATCGGTAAGCAGCGCAACGGACCGATCGGAAAGGCAAGGCTGACTTATCTCGGTGAGTACACGCGCTTTGAAAACCACGCCGATGCCCATGCCTACGATGGATCCTATGCATGAGACCGGCGTGCGCCTCACTGGACGCCGTAGCGCTTGCCCATAATTTTGCCGAGGTGCGGGCGCTCACCAAGGCGCGAATCATGGCCATCGTCAAGGCCAATGGTTATGGCCACGGCCTCGTGTGGGTGGCCAAGACACTGACAAAGGCGGACGCCTTCGGGGTGGCAAGCCTCGAGGAAGGGCTGGAGCTGCGCGCAGCCGGCATCCAACAGGAGATCTGCCTCCTGGAAGGCTTTTTCGATGCACGCGAAATCCCCGTGATCCTGCACCACGGGCTTACACCGGTAATCCATGACCATTATCAGGTCGAGGCCCTGAAGGCCGTACGCGCCGAGCAGCGTTGTGATGCCTGGATCAAGGTCGATACCGGCATGCATCGCCTGGGCTTCGACCCCTCGGAGATACCGCGCGTGGTGGCCGATCTTAACGCTCTGCCATGCATCGCGCGCCTTGGCCTGCTCTCGCATCTGGCGTGCGCCGAGGAGGTCGATTCCGCGGCTACGCAACATCAGATCGACACATTCGAAAAGCTTGTGTTTCCGGGCTTTCGGCGCAGCCTTGCGAATTCCGCGGGCATCGTGCACTGGCGGGCGGCGCATGCCGACTTTGTACGGCCCGGTCTTATGCTCTATGGGGCGTTGCTTAAGGCCCCGAACACGCCGGCACCGGTACGCTTGAAGCCCGTCATGACCTTGCACAGCCGTTTGATCAGCGTGCGCTGGCGTAGGGCGGGGGACGCGATCGGTTATGGAGGCACCTATCGGTGTCCTCAGGACATGCCCGTAGGGGTCGTGGGCGTAGGTTACGGCGACGGTTATCCCCGCGAATTCCATACGGGGGTGTCGGTTCTCGTGCGCGGCCGGCGCGCGCCCGTCATAGGACGGGTTTCGATGGATATGCTGACGATCGATCTGCGCGGGGTGGCCGGGGCGCAAGTCGGCGACGAGGTGACCCTGTGGGGGCAGGGCCTGCCGGTCGAAGAGGTCGCGCACGCCGCCGGGACCATCCCCTACACCCTGCTCTGCGGTCTTACCCAACGGCTTCCACGGCGCGAGCGTCCATGAAGGCGCGCATCTACTATCAGTGCCGCGAATGCGGGGCGCGCTCGGTCCAGTGGGCCGGACGATGCGATGCCTGCGCGGCATGGAACACGATGGTGGAAATGGGCGCTGGCGCCACGACCGATATCCCGGCCGGCACCAAGCGCGCAATGTCGCTGTCGGAGGTACGCTGCGAGAGCGTGACGCGCTGGCCGTCCGGCCTTCAAGAGCTCGACCGGGTGCTCGGCGGAGGGGTAGTGCCGGGCTCGGTGGTGTTGTTGGGCGGGGACCCTGGCATCGGCAAATCAACCATTCTGATCCAGACGTTGGCGGCCATGAGCGCGAATTTGAGCGCTTTGTATGTGACGGGCGAGGAATCGCCGGCGCAAGTGGCCCTGCGGGGCCGGCGCCTGGGGCTTGTGGCGCCGCGCATGAAATTGTTGGCCGAGACCAATATCGACGCGATCATCGCCCAAGCGCGTCTGGAGACCCCGCGGGTTCTCGTTATCGACTCGATCCAGACCGTCTATCTGCCTCACCTGGCGCAGGCCCCGGGCAGTGTCGCCCAGGTGCGGGAGGCGGCCGCCGCCCTCGTTCGGTATGCCAAGGAAACCGATACCGCGCTGTTTCTGGTCGGACATGTGACCAAGGACGGTCAACTGGCCGGTCCCCGGGTGCTCGAACACATGGTCGATGCGGTCTTATACTTTGAGGGTGACAGTGGCAGCCGCTACCGCCTGATCCGGGCGATCAAGAACCGCTTTGGGGCGGTCAACGAGATCGGCGTGTTCGTGATGACCGAAGGCGGCCTGCGCGAAGTGACTAACCCCTCGGCGCTATTTCTCCGCCAGGATGCGCATAATGCCCCAGGGAGTGTCACGTTGGTGACGCAGGAGGGCACCCGGCCGTTACTAGTCGAGGTCCAGGCCTTGATCGATGAAAGCCCGGGGGCCAATCCGCGACGTGTCGCGTTGGGGCTCGATGGCCAACGTCTCGGCATGTTGCTGGCGCTGTTGCATCGCCATGGCGGCCATGCCACGGCGCGTCATGACGTCTTTGTGAATGTCGCAGGCGGTGTACGGGTCACCGAAACGGCCTCCGACCTTGCGGTGTTGTTGGCTTGTGCCTCAAGCCTCATGGATCGCCCGGTAGCGCGTGATCTCGTGGTTTTTGGGGAGGTGGGACTGGCCGGCGAGATGCGCCCGGTGCCGCGTGGTCAGGAGCGGCTGCGGGAGGCGGCGAAGCTTGGCTTTAAGCACGCCATCGTCCCGGCCGCGAACGTGGCGAAGCGCGCGGCGCAGGGCGACATCGCGGTATTCGGGGCCCGGCAGCTGAGCGAGGCGCTGGCACAGTTCTTGAAGGAGTAGGACATGGATCGGTGGGCGGGTGCAGGAGAGGTCGCAGGGTGAGGGCGCTTAAGGACAGACCACGGTAGAAGGTCTGCGCCATCCGAATGCGCATATTCCATGGGGGCGAACGACCTATGATCAGGACTCATCAGTCTTTGGCGCCGGCATTCGTCGGGGGATTGGCGGCGCTCGCGGGGCTTGGGGTCGCGCTCGCGGCGCATATGACAAGGCTCGCCACGAATTGGCCGGACATACACGATCTGCTGGCACTCCCCTGGACCGAATGGTTGGGGATGAAGATCGCGTTTTGGCATGGGCTTGCCGTTCAGGGCGGCGCGGTCGTGATCGGAAGCGCGCTCGCGGTGTGGCAATGGCGCCGGGGGCGCCGGCGGCGCCCCGAAGCCGCGGCGGGCGCCCGCGCCCCGCGCGCGACCTTTCTGCGCACCCTCGAGCGCCTCATCGCGCGTCATGACGATCGGCCCTACAGCCTCATCCTTTTTGATATCGACGGCTTTCGGATACTCAACGATCGTCACGGGGCGGAGGCGGCCGACGCGCTTTTGGCCGATGTCGAAGGCCGGCTGGTATCGGTGTTGCCGCATGGGGCGCGCATGGCGCGCTTTGGTAGTGACGAGTTTCTCATGTTCGTGCCGGACAGGGGCATCGCCGAGGCGCTTCTTTTGGCACGCATGGCGCTCGATCGTGTGGCCCAGAGCCCCGTCGTTATCGGCGCAGACCCGGTCAATGTCACCTTGACTGTCGGCGTGGCCTCGTTCCCGGAGACCAGCCAGGATCTGCGGGACGCCATCAGTCAGGCCACGTCGGCGCTTCAGGAGGCCAAGGATCGGGGGCGCGATACGGTAATCGCCGCGCGGCCGAACAAGATCGGATTATGCCGGTTGGGGGCCGAGGTGGAATCGGCGCTGAGTGATCGGCGGGTGCACGCCGCCTACCAGCCCATCGTCAATCTGCAGACCGGTCAGCTGGTCGCCGAGGAGGGGCTTGCCCGCATCATCTTGCCGCAGGGGCAGGTGTTGGGCGCCGACCAGTTCATGGGGGCCGCCACCGATCTTCGGTTGGTGAGCCGCATCGACCGGGTTCTTATCGAACAGGCCCTCGACCGCTGCCGGGTTCAGAGTCCTCAGGGGGACCGGCGTCTGCGGTTCATCAACGTCTCGGCGGCCCTTTTACAAGAACGCCAGCTGCTAGTGCGGATTGCCGCGGCGTTTAGTGGATGCGACGTCCTGGGCGAGTTGAAGGGTAGCCGTAACCCGCTGGTGGTCGAGATCACCGAGCGCGAGTTGTTGCGCGACCCGGCAGCGGCCTTGCAGGCCCTGCAGCCGTTGCTCGATATCGGCGCGCGGCTTGCCATCGACGATTTTGGCAGCGGGTATTCGTCATTTCTCTATTTGGCCGCGCTCCCCGTGTCCTTCCTGAAGATCGAAATGGAGCTTTTGAAGGCGGCTCGGACGAGCGAGCGCGTGCGCTGCATCCTGAAGGGCATTCAGGGGATCGCCAAGGACCTCAATATCTTGACCATAGCCGAAGGTATCGAAGACGAGGAGCTTATGCATATCGCCCGCGATCACGGCATGGATTGGGCGCAGGGCTTCTACTTCGGGCGCCCGGTACTTGACGCGCCAACCGTTGGCGCGTCCATGCCTCGACGGGTCGCCTAGCATTTTTCCGTGGTCTCGGATACAAAACCGAAGCGAAGGCTCTTTAGCCTACAGAGCCGATGATCGCCGCAAGACGCGCGTTGGTCAGACGCCTTTGGAAGACATGGACACGGCCATCCCGGGCGCGGTAAATCAAAATCGGTGCAAAGCGCATCCACGGATTCCCCTCGACTGCCGTCAAGGCCTGGAAGTCCTGACGCAGGATGCGTTGGGTCTGGGGCTTTATGGGGACAGGCGTGATGGCGGCACCGGCCGAACGCGCAAAGCGCGCCTCACCTTGATCGAGCACGCGCATGGGTTGCGCAGATTGCAGGACGGCGGCGGCCTTGCCGGTGCTCGTAGGCGACAGATAGGCCACCAAGATCTGACGGATCGTCAGATGATCGCGCGCGATAAGGGGCGCCAGGCGCTCGAAGAGCGCGTGGTTGGGGCGTGAATTCGGGTCGATGAAGTCGTACAGCACTCTGCGTCCGTCGCCTTCCGCGATCCAGTGGAGCTGGCTTATGTGCTGGTAAAGCAACGTCCCGCTCTGTTGCCAGCCCGCGCCGCGCGCATAGGCGCCTGGGGCCGCGACGAGGAGCGTCGCCAACGCGAGGCCTGCCCATAGGGGGGTTCGCCGGTCCTCGGAGTCGAGGGAGCGGGTGTGTAACCGTTGCTTTGACATAAGTGTCAACCTCCACGCAAAACGAACAGACGGATACGCGGCCTGCGCCCATTGCGCTGCGCGATGCGATCAGTCAAGGATCCGGAAACGTGCCGGCCGCTCCATCGGCACACCATACACATCCCCGGTACCGTGTATCCGTAAATGGCGTGCCTTATTATCGGCAGGTCCAAAGG
>JAKARW010000056.1 GCA_021819125.1 Pseudomonadota bacterium
GCGGAAGCGGACATGGACACGGATGTCATGGTGCAGACCGTGGTGCGCGGTGGGCCCAAGGTCGGCCGCAACGATCCGTGTCCCTGCGGCTCCGGGAAGAAATACAAACAATGCCACGGGCGCCTCGTGTAAGGAGCGATTATGGCTGTGGGACTCAAGGCGATGCCGCCGCTTGGCGCCATCGCCGGCGTGAGGTTAGGCACCGTCGCCGCGGGGATCCGTAAGGCCGATCGGCGCGATCTCGTCGTCATCTTGTGTGATCCCGGAACCACCGCCGCGACGGTCTTTACCCAAAGCCATTTCGCGGCGGCGCCGGTCGTGGTCGCCAAGGCCCATTGGCGGCACAGCGAACCACGCGCGCTCATCATCAATACAGGGTACGCCAATGCCGCGACCGGCGAGGCGGGCCTCGATGACGCTCGCGCCTGCTGTCAGGCCGTGGCGCGCGCGCTTTCATGCCGCGCCGACGAGGTCCTGCCGTTTTCCACGGGGGTCATAGGCGAGCGCCTGCCCGCGGCAGCGGTGATCGCCGGGATACCGGCGGCCGTGGGCGCGGCTTGCGAGGACGGCTGGGCGGACGCCGCGCACGGTATCATGACGACCGATACCGTGCCCAAGGGGGCGACTCGCGAGATCTTGATGGGAGGCAAGCCCATACGGATCACGGGTATCGCCAAGGGGTCGGGCATGATCCACCCCAACATGGCGACCATGCTCGCGTTTGTGGCGACCGACCTTGAGGCGGCGCGTCCAGTCCTGCAGGCGGCGCTCGCGCAAGTCGTGAAGACCACCTTTAATGCCATCTCCGTGGACGGGGATACCTCGACAAACGACGCCTTGGTGGTGCTGGCCACGGGTCGGTCGGGCGTGCGTCTCACCGCAGAAGGTCCGGCGTTCATGCAGTTTTGCGAGGCCCTAAGGGAGGTCTGTGCCGAGCTCGCGCAGGCCATCGTCCGCGACGGCGAGGGCGCGACCAAGTTCGTGCGGGTGGAGATTTCCGGGGCCAAATCCGATGAGGAGGCGCGCATCGTGGCCGATACCATCGCGACCTCCCCGCTTGTGAAGACCGCATTGTTTGCAAGCGACCCCAATTGGGGTCGTATCCTCATGGCCGTGGGGCGCGCGCCCATCGCCATTGACGACCCGGATCGCGTGACCGTGAGCCTAAATGGCGTGCGGGTGTTCGGTCATGGGACCGTCGATCCAGATTATCGCGAAGAGGCCGGCCAACAGGCCTTGGCGGCCGCGGATATCACGATTGGCGTCCATCTCGGCCAGGGCACCGGGCAGGCGGTCCTCTACACCTGCGACTTCTCCTACGACTATGTCCGCATCAACGGGTCCTACCGGACCTGAAGGCGTCGTCGCCGCCATTATCCGCGACGATGATGGGCGGGTGCTCGTGGCTCGCAGGCCCGCAGGCAAGGTCGGCGCGGGGCTCTGGGAATTTCCGGGTGGCAAGGTCGGTGCCGGAGAGTCGCAGGGCGAGGCCTTGCGGCGCGAGCTTTACGAGGAGCTCGATATCACAGTCGGCGCATGCACCTTTCTGCCGCATTATCGGGCGGCCGCGCCGCCCGGGATCGATCTTGCGTTCTGGCGAGTCGATGCCTACGAGGGCGTGGCGCGGGGGCGCGAGGGTCAGGAAATCCGCTGGGGCTTGCCGGATGCGCTGCCGGATTTGCCATTTTTGCCCGCTGATCGCCCGATTCTTGCGCGCCTGCGCTTGCCGTCTTTCTATCTTATCAGCGATGTCGACCGGTTCGGCGAGGCGTTGTTTGAAAAGCGGCTGGTAGAAGCCGCGGCCCGTGATGCCCTCCTTGTGCAGTTACGTGAACCATGGCCGGCCTCGCGTCTGCGCGCTTACGCCCAGCATCTGCGGGCGCTTCTTGCCCCCTACGGCGGGCGCTTGATCGTCAATGGCGACCCGGACGAACTGGTGGGCGCGGCCGACGGCATCCACCTGTCGGCCGCGCGCCTGGCGCGCATCGATACTCGACCGGTGGCGGCGCTTGTCGGGGCCTCTTGTCATGACGTCGGGGAGTTGCGGCGCGCGGCGGCTGTGGGCTGCGATTTTGCGGTGCTTTCGCCCGTGAAACCGACGCCAAGCCACCCCGACGCGACGCCGCTTGGCTGGGCGCGCTTTCGGGAGCTGGCCGCGGAGGTCCTGTTGCCGATCTACGCGCTGGGAGGCATGACCACCGCTGACCGGGTCGTGGCCGAGGCCCATCTCGCCCAGGGGGTGGCGTTGCGCAGCGGGATTTTCGGGCTTAAGGTCGCCGGATCGATCGTATCCTGACGTGCGGTGTTGGCGTTTTGCGAAATGATCGCGATGCCCCGGGTGCGCCATGCTCCTTGAAGGGGTAGGGTGTCGCGCGTATCGTGGCGGCCATGATTGCTATCACCCCCCATATTTCGCTTCCCGAGGGTGAACTCGAGGAGCGCTTTATCCATTCGCCGGGGCCCGGCGGACAGAACGTGAACAAGGTCGCGACCGCCGTGCAGTTGCGCTTTCATGTCGCGGGCTGCGCGGCTTTGCCGTCCGATGCCCGCGAACGCCTGTTGCGCTTGGCGCACGGGCGCATCACGCGCGAGGGATATCTCGTGATTCGCGCCCATACCTTCAGGACCCGTGAGCGCAACCGCCGCGAGGCCCGTGAGCGGCTGGTTCATTGGATACGCCGGGCGCTCGAGGTCCCCAAGCGGCGGATCGCAACCCGCCCAAGCCAGACGGCGCGCCGCCGCCGACTCGACGACAAGCACGCCCGCGGCGCGGTGAAGGAGCGCCGCCGTCCGGTCCTTCCCGCCGATTAGATGGGATGTCGGCCCGCCTGCGCCGGCCGCCTCGCCCTGGTCTCAGTTTTTCAGGTTCCGGTCGAAAGGGAAGCCCGCGATGCGGTAGCCACGGCGCATCAAAAGGCGTGCGCCCGCGTCCTACCGCGTCCCATGCAAAAGGCCGAGGCATGACCCATGGTGACGCTTTCAAGGTTTGTTCAGGGTGTCATCGCCAACGCCCTGTAGCGCGCGTGGAGGGCGCGCACGCCTTCCGCCAAGGCTTGTAGCGACCCCGTGTTTTCAAGGATATCGTCGGCGCACGCGCGCCGTAGGGCGGGCGATGCCTGGATGGCAAGCAGGCGCTCTATGGTCGCAGGATCGAGCCCCCGGTCTTGCAGTCTGCGCCGCTGCACCGAAGGCTTCGTATCGATGACCAGGACGCGGTTGACCCAGGGCGGGCGCCCGGTCTCGGCGAGCAGCGGGATGACAAGCACGGCGTAGGGTCGTGCACCCTCGGATCTCTGTTTCATGAGCTCCCGGATCGGGGGATGGAGGATGGCCTCCAACGTCTGGCGCGCGCGGGTGTCGGCAAATACGCGCGCACGGAGCGGCGCGCGCAGGATGCGCCCCTCGCTGTCGGCGATATCGTCGCCAAAGGCCGCGCGGACGGCGGCATTGGCGGCGTGCCCCGGTTCGAGGAGCTCGTGGGCGATCTGATCGGCATCTACGACCACGGCACCGCATTCCGCAAAGACCTGAGCCGCGGCTGACTTGCCGCAACCCGCGCCGCCCGTGAGGGCGACACGGTAGCTAGCCATGGGCGCTACGCAGATAGAAGGTTGTGAGCGGCCAGCCGTAGAAAAGGGCAAGCCAGATCGCCGCGCACAAAAACGGGCCAAACGGCATGGGCGTCGTGCGTGCCTGGCGCCCCGTGATGATCAATGTGCCCCCGTAGAGCGCGCCGGTCAAAGAGGCAAACAGCAGCACGAGCGGCAGCAATGGCCAGCCAAGCCACGCCCCGCCGAGGGCAAATAGCTTGAAGTCGCCATGGCCCATGCCCTCCTTGCCCGTGATCAGGCGAAACACATGAAACACAAGCCATAGGAACAGATAGGCGCCGGCCGCGCCCACCACCGCCGAGTCGAGCGACGCATACAAGCCCGCGCGGTTGACGAGCAGCCCAAGCCAGAGGAACGGGAGGGTGATGGCGTCCGGCAGGATCTGCTCGCGCATGTCGATGAAGGCGAGCGCGATCAGCGCGGCGGTCAGCAGGAAGGCGAGCGCGCCGCGCAAGTCGGGGCCGAAATGCGCGATGGACACAAGTGCGGCGACCGTCGTCAGAGCCTCTATCAGGATGTATTGCCGCGGGATGGGCGCCTGACAGTGGCGGCAGCGGCCGCGTAGCAGCAGGTACCCAAAAAGGGGGATGTTGTCGCGGATCTTGAGGGGCGCGCGGCATTGCGGGCAGTGCGATGCGGGCCAGGCGATATTGAAAGTCTCGGCGGCCTCGGTCGCCGGTAATGCCAAGGCCTCGCGACAGTCGCGTTCCCATTGACGTTTCAGGATGATCGGCAGGCGATAGACGAGCATACTGAGGAAACTTCCGACGACTGCGCCGATGGCGGCCACGAACAGGTAGCCGGCGACGGGTTCGGATGCAAATAGTGTAAAATTCATGACGGTGCGATGGTCCGGGCCTTGTGTCGTCTCATGGAATCGCCGGCCTATAGGGCCTTGGCATACCCGCGCGCGGGAGTCGTTTGTGTTCGGTGCCGCCTACCGGGGGCTTTTGTTCGCGCCCGCGCCTTTATTCGTTGGTTACGCGCTCTACTTCCTCGAGACTTGTGATGCCTTCACGCACTTTTTTCAGGCCTGATTGGCGCAGGTCGAGGACCCCATCTTTTTGCGCCTGTTTGGCGATGTCATTGGCGTTGCCGCCATTCATGATGATCTGGCCGATCGCCGGGGTTACCGGCATGACCTGATAAATGCCGACGCGGCCCTTGTAGCCGCCCGTGCATTGATCGCAGCCGCCGGGGCCGAAGATCTTAAGGTCCGGGATATCCGTGGCGGGAAAGCCCGCGCGGCGCAGCACCGCTTCCGGAAGATTCAGGGGCTTGCGGCAGTATACGCAAAGCCGCCGCGCCAAGCGCTGGGCGATGATGAGATTGACCGCCGAGGCGATATTGAAGGGCGCCACTCCCATGTTGACGAGCCGCCCCAAAGTCTGGGGCGCATCATTCGTATGCAGGGTCGAGATCACCATATGTCCGGTCTGCGCGGCCTTGATCGCGATCTCCGCGGTCTCGAGATCGCGAATCTCGCCGACCATGATGACATCCGGGTCTTGACGCAGGAAGGCACGCAGCGCGGTCGCGAAAGTCAGTTTGGCGCGCTCGTTGATGTTGACCTGATTGATGCCGGCGAGGTTGATTTCGACAGGGTCTTCGGCAGTCGAGATGTTGCGGTCCGGGGTGTTTAGGATATTGAGCGCGGTATACAACGTGACGGTCTTGCCGCTGCCGGTCGGCCCGGTGACGAGGACCATGCCATAGGGCCGGTCGATGGCCTCGAGGTAGATGGCCTTCTGGTCGGGCTCGAAGCCGAGCTTGTCGACGCCAAGCGACGCCGACGCCGGATCGAGGAGGCGCATCACGACCTTTTCCCCAAACAGCGTCGGCAGGGTGCTGACCCGGAAATCGATCGCGCGTGTCTTTGACACGCGGATCTTCATGCGTCCGTCCTGTGGGATGCGGCGCTCCGAGATGTCGAGGCGCGCCAAAATCTTGACGCGCGCGGCGATGCGCGCGGCGAGCGCGATCGGCGGGGCGGCGACCTCCTGCAAGACGCCGTCGGTCCGGAACCGGACGCGGTAGATTCGCTCATACGGCTCTATATGGATGTCCGAAGCCCCGCGGTTGATGGCATCGATCAGAATTTTGTTGACGAAGCGCACGATCGGCTTGTCATTAATATCGCTTTCGTCGGCTTCGTCGGAGGGTTCGGCTGATTCTCCGACGGTATCGATGTTTTCCAGGGACTCGCTCGCCGCCATGTCGGCCAGTGAACCGCCGGCCCCACCGAGGTTGCGGTCTATGAGCTGCGCAAGCTTGCCTTCCTCGACCAGCAGGGGTTCTGGCAGCAACCCGGTATTGAACTTGATCTCGTCTAGCGCCGTCAGGTTGGTGGGGTCGGCGACGGCCACGAACAGGCGGTTCCCCCGCTTGAAGATCGGGAGCGCGCGGTGGCGCCTGATGAGCTTGGCGTCGACAAGCTTGATCGGGAAGGTCTCGCTATCAAAGGCGCTGATATCAAGCAGAGGGATCCCGAATTCCTCGGAGGCGACCTTGGCAATGGTCAGGGAATCGAGTTTTTTGCTCTCGACTAGGCGTGTTACGAACGAGACCTTGTTGGTCACCGATTCGGCGTTCAGGCGCTCGGCCTCGGCCGGTGTCAGCAGCTGATCACGCACCAGGCGAGCCGCAAGCCCTGTCAGCAACACGCCGTCATTTACCATCGGATTGACTGTCGCCATAGCTGCAAATTCGACCTAGCCTAATATTGTCTCGCGATGGTTATCATAGTAGTAGACTTGGCGTACTTAGCCAGTCTTGTTCATCGGACCGGTCAGCGCTTGACTGGATATCTGGTATAATTTAGACTAATTCTAAATACACACCCACATGGAGCATCACGATGAACCTGAAAGGTACCAAAACCCACGATAATCTCAAGGCCGCCTTCGCCGGCGAGTCGCAAGCCAACCGCCGCTATCTCTATTTTGCCGCCAAGGCCGACGTCGAAGGCTACAATGACGTATCGGCGGTGTTTCGTTCCACCGCGGAAGGCGAAACCGGCCATGCCCATGGCCATCTCGAGTATATGGAGGCGGTCGGAGACCCGGCCACCGGTCTGCCGATCGGGAGCACTGCGAACAACCTGAAGGCGGCCATCGCCGGCGAGACCCACGAGTACACGGACATGTACCCGGGCATGGCCAAGACCGCGCGCAGCGAGGGGTTCGATGAGATCGCCGATTGGTTCGAGACCCTCGCCAAGGCCGAGCGTTCGCACGCCAATCGGTTCCAAAAGGCGCTAGACGGCCTCGGTAAGTAGTCCTCAAATAGGGCAGGGAGGCGGGCCGGTACTGTCGGCCCGCCTTTTTTCCAAGGGAGGGGGATATGGAAAAAGAAACCGACGAGGTCGCGGTCCATCGCGAGGGGAATCTCGAGGCCCCCACGCGCCATTCCATCGCTTGGCGTGATCCGCTGTTTACCGATCCCGCCGCGCTCGACGCCGAACTCACCCGGGTTTTCGATATCTGTCATGGTTGCCGCCGGTGCTTTAACCTGTGTCAGGCGTTTCCTACGCTCTTTGACCTCATAGACAACTCCGCGGACATGGAGCTACAGAGCGTCGATCACGGCGATTACGCGAAGATCGTCGACCACTGCTATCTGTGCGATATGTGCTATATGACGAAATGCCCCTATGTGCCGCCGCATCCCTGGAACGTCGATTTTCCGCACCTCATGCTGCGCGCCAAGGCCGCGAAATTCCGTGCCGGCAAGACCCGTATGCGCGACCGCATCTTGACCCACACCGATGCGGTCGGGAGGTTGGCTGGCATCCCGGTTATCACGCAGGCGGTCAACGCCGCCAATCGGAATCGCGCGGCGCGCACCCTCTTGCAGTCTACGCTTGGCGTCGACGCGCGCGCGCGATTGCCCGTCTACCATAGCCGCACCTTCCACAAAAGCTGGCAATCCGCGTCTTTGACCCCGGAACCGACTCCCGAGACCCGAGGTCAGGTCATTGTGTTCGCGACGTGCTATGGCAACTATAATGAACCCGATCTCGCCGCCGACCTCGCGCGCGTCTTCGAGCACAACGGGATCGGTGTGCGCCTCTATGCCTCCGAGCGCTGTTGCGGTATGCCAAAGCTCGAGGTGGGCGACCTCGATGGCGTCGCCGCCCTCAAGGAGGCGAATATCCCGGGGCTTGCGGCGTTAATCGACGAGGGCTACGATATCGTTGCTCCGGTGCCGTCCTGTGTCCTCATGTTCAAGCAGGAGCTCCCGCTCCTTTTTCCCGACGATAAGGCGGTGGCCAAGGTCCAGAAGGCCATGTTCGACCCCTTTGAGTATCTGCTCCTGCGGCACAAGGCCGGACGCATGAGGACCGATTTTCACAAACCGCTCGGCAAGATCGCCTATCATGTCCCCTGTCATCAGCGCGTGCAGAACATCGGTCTAAAGACCCGCGATCTCTTGATGATGGTGCCGGGGACCACGGTCGAGGTGATAGAACGCTGTTCCGGGCATGACGGGACCTACGGCGTGAAAACGGAATTTTATGAGGACGCAGTCAAGATCGGGCGCCCGGTGGTGACGCGCATCCGCGCATCCGACGCGGACTACTTTATGAGCGATTGCCCGATAGCCGGCCATCATCTGGCCCAGGGTCTGGGCCCGTCGGCCGCGCCGATCTCGCGCTACGCGCTGCTGCGCCGCGCCTACGGCATCGATTGACGAGTATCGATCTCAAAGCCTTCAAGGAGAACAATCATGGCACACGAGGACTTGCACGAGGCGGCATCGGAGCTCACGGAAGCGACCCGCGAGATGCATAGGGCGATCATTTCGCTCATGGAGGAGCTGGAGGCGGTTGATTGGTACCAGCAGCGGGTCGATGCCTGCCGGGATGCGGAGTTACGCGGGGTCCTCGCCCATAACCGTGACGAGGAAAAGGAGCACGCGGCCATGGCGCTCGAGTGGATTCGGCGCCATGACCCGGTATTCGATCGTGAGCTGCGCAAGTACCTGTTCAAGGACGGCAGCATAGCGGCGGAGCATGGCAAGGCCGATTGAATATGAGGGTTTTATGCAGACACTGACACGCAAAGACCTTATGTCCCTTGAGAGATACGCCGAGGAGCGGCCGGCGTTCCGCGCGCGCGTCATGGCCCATAAGCGCGATCGGCAGGTGGCCATAGGCGCGCATGCCACGCTGTATTTCGAAGACCGTCTTACGATTCAGTATCAGATCCAGGAGATGTTGCGCATCGAGAAGATCTTTGAGGCCGACGGTATCGAGGAGGAACTGAAGGCCTATAATCCCCTCATTCCGGACGGTCACAATTGGAAGGCGACCTTCATGCTGGAATATGAGGACGTGGCCGAACGGCAGGCCGCACTTTCGCGACTGTCGGGCGTGGCGACGCGGGTCTATGTCCGGGTCGGCGATGGACCGCGCGTCTACGCGGTGGCCGACGAGGACATGGGGCGCGAGAGTAAGGACAAGACCTCGTCCGTTCATTTCCTGCGCTTTGATCTCGGGCCCGGGCTTGTGGCGGCGGCGCGCGGCGCGGCGGCGATCGCCTGTGGCATAGATCACCCCGCCTATCAGGGGGAGACTGTCCTTACCGAGGCCAAGCGCGCGGCGCTGCTCGCGGATCTGGCTTGATGGCGCGCTACGATGCATCCGACATCGAGGTCCTGACGGGTCTCGAGCCGGTCCGGCGGCGGCCGGGTATGTATACCGAGACCGATCGGCCCCATCACTTGGCGCACGAGGTCATCGACAACGCCGTCGACGAGGCCATAAGCGGGCACGCCCATAGACTTGCCGTCACCTTGTATAAGGATGACTCTTTGTCGGTGGAGGATGACGGGCGCGGGATGCCAGTCGATATCCATCCGGAGGAGGGGGTGAGCGGCGTGGAGGTCATCCTGACGCGCCTGCATGCCGGCGGCAAGTTCTCGGGAAAAAACTACACCTATTCGGGGGGGCTGCACGGCGTCGGGGTGTCGGTGGTCAATGCCCTTTCACGGCGCCTCGAGGTCACGGTCAAGCGCGGCGGGCAGCGCTATCGCATGGCGTTTGCGCACGGCGACAAGGTCGACGAGTTGACCGTTACGGGGCCTGTGGCGCGCAAGGAGACCGGCACCACGATCCGCTTCTGGCCGGAGGCCCGGTATTTCGACAGCGTCAAGTTTTTGCCGGCGCGCCTAAAGCACCTGCTGAAGGCCAAGGCGGTGTTGTGTCCGGGTCTGCGCGTGATATTCCGGTCGGAGCAGGATCCCGGCGATGACGCCGAATGGTATTACGAGGACGGGCTCGGCCAATATCTGATGGAGGCCCTCGATGACCGTCCGGCGGTGCCCGCCGCACCCTTCATCGGGGCCACGGCCGGTGGTGGCGAGCAGGTGGAGTGGGCGGTGGTATGGCAGGGCGATGACGGGCCCACGCCGATCCGCGAAAGCTATGTGAATCTCATCCCGACTTCGCAGGAAGGCACGCATGTCAACGGCTTTCGGGTCGGACTGACCGATGCGCTGCGGGAATTTTGCGAGTTTCGCAGCCTTTTGCCTCGCGGCTTAAAGCTCGCGGGCGAGGATGTGTGGGAGAAGATCGCCTTTGTCTTGTCGGCAAAACTAAAGGAGCCGCAGTTTTCGGGCCAGACCAAGGAGCGTCTCACCTCGCGCGAGGCGGCCTCATTCGTGGCGGGGGTCGTGAAGGACAGCTTTGCCCTGTGGTTGAACGCGCATGTCGCCGAGGGTACGGAGATCGCAAAGATCGCGATCGAGTGCGCGCAGGCCCGCGAGCGGCGCGCCAAGCGGGTCGAGCGCAAGAAGGCGGTCAATGGGCCGGCGCTGCCGGGCAAGCTTGCGGATTGCACGAGCCAGGATCTCGCCCGCACCGAGCTTTTTCTCGTCGAGGGCGATTCCGCGGGGGGATCGGCAAAGCAGGCGCGCGACCGCATATTCCAGGCCATCATGCCCCTGCGCGGCAAGATATTGAACACCTGGGAGGTGGATTCAGGAGAGATCCTTGCGTCCCAGGAGGTCCATGACATTGCGGTCGCCCTCGGCGTCGACCCGGGTGTCGATTCCCTGGAGGGCCTGCGCTACGGCAAGGTGTGTATCCTGGCCGATGCCGATTCCGATGGCGCGCATATCGCCACCTTGTTGTGCGCGCTCTTCGTGCGCCATTTCCGTCCCTTGGTCCGCGCCGGGCGCGTGCATGTGGCCATGCCGCCGCTCTACCGGATCGACGCCGGCAAGGATGTCTACTACGCCCTGGATGACAATGAAAAGCAGGGAATCCTCGACAAGATCGAAGCCGGCCGCGTGCGCGTGAAACCCAATGTTCAGCGGTTCAAGGGGTTAGGCGAGATGAACCCGGTGCAGTTGCGCGAGACGACCATGAATCCCGACACGCGCCGGCTCGTGCGGCTGCTGCTTGCCGACGGCGACGGGACCGACGCCTCGTTTGACATGCTGCTTGGCAAGAAACGCGCCGCCGATCGCAGGCGGTGGCTTGAGATAAGTGGTGACAAGGCGGAGGTGGCGTAATGGAGCAGGCCGAGCTTTTGAGCGAGCACATGCCGGTCGTGGCGTTCACCGAAAAGGCCTACCTCGATTACTCGATGTACGTCATTTTGGATCGGGCCCTGCCCCATATCGGCGATGGCTTAAAACCTGTGCAGCGGCGGATCATCTACGCGATGTCGGAACTTGCGCTCGCCGCCGGCGCCAAGTTCAAGAAGTCGGCGCGCACGGTCGGTGATTGCCTGGGCAAGTTCCATCCACACGGCGATACCGCCTGCTACGAGGCCATGGTGCTCATGGCCCAACCCTTTAGCTATCGCTATCCGCTGGTGGATGGTCAGGGTAACTGGGGGTCGCCGGATGACCCCAAGTCGTTTGCGGCGATGCGTTACACGGAGGCGCGATTGTCGCGGTTTGCCGACGTGCTGCTCGCGGAACTCGGGCAGGGCACCGTCGACTGGGCACCGAATTTCGACGGCACGCTCGAGGAGCCGCGCGTCTTGCCGGCGCGCCTGCCGCATGTGCTGTTAAACGGCGCGACTGGTATCGCCGTGGGCATGGCCACCGACATCCCGCCGCACAATGCGCGCGAGATGGCGGCGGCGTGCGTGCGGCTTCTGGAGGATCCCAAGGCGACCGTAGAGGCGCTCTGCGAACATGTGCTGGGACCTGATTATCCGACGGGCGCCGAGATCGTGACGCCACGCGCGGATATCATCGCCTTCTATCGTACGGGCAGCGGCTCCGTGCGCGCCCGTGCCACCTGGGAGCAGGAGGACGGCGCGATTGTCGTGACCGCCCTGCCCTACCAGGCGTCGGGGTCGCGGATCCTAGAGCAGATCGCAGAACAGATGCGCAACAAAAAGTTGCCCATGGTGGAGGATCTGCGCGATGAATCCGATCACGAGAATCCGACGCGGCTTGTCATCGTTCCCCGCTCGAATCGCGTGGACGCCGAGGCGCTCATGGGCCACCTGTTCGCAACCACCGATCTCGAGAAGAGTTATCGCGTCAATCTCAACCTCATAGGGTCGGATGGGCGGCCGCGCGTCTATGGTCTGCGCGAGCTGCTTTCGGAGTGGCTCGTGTTTCGCGTGGAGACCGTCCGCAAGAGGCTCGCCTTTCGGCTCGATAAGATCAATGACCGCCTGCATATCCTAGAGGGGCTGCTCACCATCTTCGACCACCTAGACGAGGTCATACGCCTCATTCGCAGCGAGGACGAGCCGCGCGAGGCGCTGATGGCGCGATTTTCCTTAAGCGAGCGTCAGGCCGACGCGGTCCTCGAGATACGCCTGCGCCAGCTCGCCCGTCTCGAGGAGATCAAGCTTAAGGAGGAGCATGATCGGCTGTCGCGTGAGCGGGCCGGCCTCGAGCGGTTGCTCGGTTCACAGGCGCGATTGAAGCGCTTCGTGAAAGACGAGATCGAGCGCGACGCCAAGGATTACGGCGATGAACGCCGTTCGCCGTTGCGCGAGCGGCCGGTGGCGCGCCCGATCGCGCCCGGTGAGCTTGCCGCCGAGCCCGTGACCGTGGTGCTCTCGACCAATGGCTGGGTGCGCCAAGCGCGCGGCCACGAGATCGATGGGGCGGCGTTGTCGTATCGTACGGGTGACGGTTTCCGTCAGGCGGCGCGGGGCCGAAGTACGCAGCCCGCGATCTTTCTCGACAGCGCCGGGCGCAGCTACGCGGTGCCGGCGCACAAGTTGCCGTCGGCGCGCGGTTTTGGGGAGCCGCTGTCAAAGACCTTGGAGCCGGAGGCCGGGGTCACGTTCCAGGGCGTGTTGATGGGCGAAGACACAGACGAGGCCCTGCTGGTGGCCGATAGCGGCCAGGGGTTCAAGGTTGTGCTTGCCGACCTCCAGACGCGCGCCAAGGCCGGCAAGGCGGTGGTCCGGCTCGAGGCGGGGGCGTCGCTCCTAAAGCCCGTGCTGGTGGTCAAGGGCGGCTGGGTGGCCTGCGCGACCGCAAGCCGCCTGCTGGTGCTGGCCGAGGCGGATCTGCCGGTGATGCCTAAGGGGCGTGGCGTGAAACTTCTGGATACGCACGGGGAAAAAGTGATCGCGGTGGCTTCAGGTGAGGCCGCGCAACCCTTGGTGCTGGTGGGTGCGCGGCGGTCGCTTGCGCTGACACCGGCTGATCGGCGCCGCTTCCAGGGGGCGCGGGCCACGCGCGGCAAGAGCCTGCCGGAGGCGGCGCGCGGTCTGATCGATTTGTTTGCCGGGCCGTGACCCGCTGGGCGCTCGGCGTCGAATACGACGGCGCGCGGTTTTGCGGCTGGCAGAGCCAGGCTGGCGTACCGACCGTGCAGGATGCCCTCGAGCGCGCGCTCGCGCAGGTGGCGTGCGCGCCGATACGAGTCGTCGCCGCCGGGAGGACCGATACCGGAGTCCACGCGCTAGGCCAGGTGGTGCATTTCGATAGCGATGCCGAGCGCCGCCCCGAGGCCTTCGTGCGCGGCACCAATGCCCATCTCGGCTGTGATGTGGCGGTGCTGTGGGCGCGCGTGGTGCCCGACGACTTTCATGCGCGATTCTCGGCGCGTGCGCGCCGTTACCGCTACCTCTGGTTGAACCGTCGCGTGCGCCCGGCTTTGTTTCGGGATCAGGTGAGCTTTGAGTATCGCCCGCTCGATACCGCGCGCATGGAGGCGGCCGCCGCGGCGCTGATCGGCCGCCACGATTTCAGCGCGTTTCGGGCCGCCCAATGCCAGGCCAAAACGCCCGTGCGCACGATCCATTCGCTGACCATCGAGCGCCGCGGGCCGCTTATCGTCATGGGGATTCACGCCGATGCCTTTCTCCACCACATGGTCCGTAATATCGCAGGCGTGCTGGCCGCGATCGGCGCAGGCGAGCGTCCGGTGGCGTGGGCGGCCGAGGTATTGGCGTCTTGCGAGCGTGCCGCAGGCGGCATTACCGCATCCCCGCATGGCCTCTATCTCGAGGCGGTGGACTATCCCGAGCGCTTCGGGATCCCCGTGTCTTCAGGCG
>JAKARW010000057.1 GCA_021819125.1 Pseudomonadota bacterium
GGGTCTCAAAGGTGCCGGCGGCCAAGGTGATCCGGCGCATGCGTTTAATCCGTCTAAACCTGCGTCATTTGACCATAACGGCTTGCATGTGTTGGCGATCATGTAGAACCGCGCTTTTTTGGCACATGGGCGCGGGGGGGGATTATCACCGGGGCGCATAGCCGTGCTCCGCAAGCGCCAGACGCAGACGTTCGGCGAGGCGCTGCATGGCGCGGGCCTCGTCGTCGGAGACGGCGAGGCTTCGGTAGTGATCCCAGGTCGCGCGCTTTAGGAACTGGGCGAAGGCCCAGGTCTCGGGAGGCGTTCCGTCGATAGGCAAGACGAGTAGGTCTGGAGTCGGCGCGGGATCGGGGCTAGGCGTCGGGCCCTGGCGCGGGCTCACGGACGTCGCCCCTTCTTCTTCTGCGCGGCACGCTGCTCGGCGCGCTCCCGCGCCTCACGGGCTCGATACGATTCGCCGTCGATGGCGAGGATCTCGGCGTGGTGGATGATGCGGTCGATCAGAGAGACCACGCAAGCGGCATTGGGGAAGACCTGGGACCATTCGGAGAACGGGCGGTTCGTGGTCAGCAACAGGCTTTTGTCCTCGTAGCGGCGGCTTACGACCTCGAAGAGCAGATCGGCATGGTGGTTGCCGTAGGCGAGGTAGCCCACCTCCTCAATTTCGGTTGAGCTCAACCGAAAGTGAGGAGCGTGGCTAGCAGCTCATGGTAGCTGCTGGTCAACTCGACACCGATGCGACTGCCGGCTGGCAATTCCTTGAGAAAGCCAAGCACGGTGGTGCACTGGTTGCCGATCATGCGCGGGGGAAAACGGGCTTCAGCGAACGTCACCGCAATCTCATTCTTGCCAATATCGGCACCGATATGGAGCACTGGGGGTGAGGTTTGCATGGTCTCTCTCCTGTCAGGATACTGATCGTTGCTGGGGCGGAACACACGGGCGTGAGCTTGTAGGAAAATCGGCGGTCCGAGCTGCTAGATTCTTCATCGACGCTGGGTCGTGTGGGTGGGAGAGTTCTCTGCAAGTCTGTCCCTCCGGAGAGGGTGGATGACGGTTTAAGCTCCTCCATCCCGGCTGCTTCATCGTTGCAGAGGGCGGCCGAAAACACCATCGATTCGCACAATCTAAAACGCTTTCCGTGAATGAGAATATAACCCTTACCCACCACGCGCGCCTCTTCACAAGATGTTCTGCTTGTTCGCCCTCTTTTTAAAGAACTACGACAAACCAGCCAAGACGAACCATACAAACAGTTGACGGACACCGAGCCCCTCACGCGCATCTTGCGACGCGCGTTTGCGAAATTCCTCCGAGGACGAACCTATCCGGCGGCCTTATTGGCGCCCGGATAGAGGGGGACGGGAGCGGTCAACTGCTGTTTTTAGGGCAATGCCTTGGTTACAAAAGGCGCGCATTTGCCGAAGATCGTGATGAGACAAATGGCTTAGTGGCGCACGATCAGCGGATGGTCCGCAGACTAGGCGGCCTGCGTCGCAGCACCATGCGGACGCAAAGTGTTCAGGGCGACGGGCGACCATAAAGACCAAGCCCCGTCTTTGAAAATGGCGAGACGCGATGGTCGAATGACAACCTCGTTTGTAAGAATGTTCGGTGGGGGCTCATAGCAAGTGAGGCCGGCAGATAAGCGGGGGAAAGGCGCCGCCCCCAAGGGGGGCGGCTTAAAGATTGGAAAGGGCTGAAAAGACGGTGGGCCTAGAAGAAATAGGTGCCGCCGATATCAAATGAACCAATCGACCCAGACGAGAACCCATCAACGGTATTGACACCCGTGAAGCGGTATTCGGCGCGTACGCCAATATGACGGGTGACATGATATTGGGCGCCGACGCCAAAGATTGCGTTCGTGCCCGATGCCGACGCCGATCCCCAATAGCCGTAGCCGGTCAATGTGTAGGTCAAGCTGGTAACCGCAAGGCCGGCGCGGGCATACACGCTCAAGCGCGGCATGACGGGATAGGCAAACACCGCGGAAACCGCGACATCATGTCCCGTGAGCGTACCTGTATAGCCTGTGCCACTGAGGCCATCCTGGTTCATCGACCCGAAATGGTCGTACCCGACCTCGACTGCGGTATGGAAACGCCACAGATGGACCGGAAGACGATAACCGCCGTAAATGCCGAATCCTGCGGAACTACCGAATCCGGAAAACCCAGAGGAAAATTCGCCGTTGATGCCGGCGTACCAAGGGGACGGCGTGGTAGCGGCAAAGGCGGTGGCAATGCCCGTGAAAGGCAGGGCGGCAATCGCCAAGGCGAAGGCCAGGGCCTTTGGGTTGTGTTTGGCTATCAGTTGCACGACGCAAAACTCCTTTTGTTGTGAAAAACGGCCGCGCGGATTCTAGGGGATGTGATCTTCGCCATATATTGACATAGCGCAAAGTGTGCGATTGAGCGGATGGGCGGTGTTTTTGCGCCGCGGCTTTAGGCAACGCAAACCGTGACAGGATGACATCCTCAATAATCACAAGGGCAATTCACGCGCCCAATAAAAGGTGGGCCGCGGGCTTTCGGGATGTTGCGGCGTGGACTGTGGGTACGCGCGCGAATAGTCCGGACCACGCCATTGTCGGCCGCCGAATCCTCGGTGGCACACCCTAGGTCGTAGGGCGCGACGTCGAAGACCGCCTGAGGGGTGCAAGTGGCCACTGGGGTTCAGGAAAAAAGCCCGCGCGGTGTCGTCGTGGGTCGTCTCGCCAGGGTACCCCCCATATCAGAAGGCCCATCGTATGGTGGGCCCTGCATCAGCAATCTCAAGGAATGCTTTAGGTTGGGTGGGCGAGGATGGGCCCCGCGAGCTCACGGTATGGTCATCCACTATCCTCTATGCACCGCCTTGTGGGGCCCGTGTCCTTTGGCATAGGGTGCCGACACGAGCGATCCGGCGATCGTGCTTCATGTATCGGGCAAGATATGCCATATGGATGGCACCGAAACCTGTGGCTCTAAGGTCGCGCGGTATGGCCGGCTTTTAGACCCTCAGGCGCGACCGGCGTTGCTATGGACGGGCCTGTGCGGGTTTTCTATGAAAGTACCCTCATGAACCGCAAGGCTTGGCGAGCCGCCTCTGTGGTTTGGAGGGTTTTAAGAGCGTCACACCCGTTTGGGCGATTAAGGTAGGGGCCTGCCGGGCGCTCTATCGGACTTGCTTGGCGGGGCCGGGCCCAGCCGGCAGGCGATCGTGTGCGATAAGTCGGCATCTGCGGTTACTTTCGATCGGAAACCTTGAAAGATCCATCATGTTTCGGAATACGCGCCTTTTGGCGCGCGGGGCCCTGTCGGCACCGCGCCGGGGCGACGCGAGGGTACGATGGCCACGGGGGGCTTGCCGCGCCGTCCGTCAATAGGCGAGGGGTAGGCCATTTGCAAGGATAATGACCATACGGCACGTAGGATCGACCCGGCTGCAACTTAAAGATCCGCAGCGTTTGGAGGTTTTTCTTTCATAGATCTTGCCACGATCGCGCCATACCGGCCATAGGGCCGGCGATACCTGCCGCATCACATGGGGCGACGCCTTGACCGGCAAGGACTTGGGGTGGTGGATGGCGAGGTCGGCCTGCCGAAGGGCTAGGCCCTAGGACCGCTCGCCCGTTCGTGGTAGATTTTGCCGTTTATCGGGCCCCCAACACCGTCCCTCAAGGGCATGCGGGTCCGTTATCCGGCCGGTCCAGAGCGTGGGCCCTGGTCGGGTTTTCGGGGCGGGAACGAGAGGGGTGCGACATTGTTTTGGATCATGGGAGGGTTATTGGTGGCGGTCTACGGGCTCCTTTGGGGGCTTGTCCGGTTTTCCGAAGCCGTCATCCGGGCCCGGGAAGGGGGCAACCGATGATGGACGTGTTGCTTGCGCTCGTCGTCGCGGTGGCGGCCTATCTCGTTTATGCCATCTTGTATCCGGAACGGTTCTGAGGGATGAGCCAAGCGGCTTTCTGGCAGATCGTCCTAGAACTCCTGGCGGCAGGCGCCCTCAGCGTGCCCTTCGGCCACTACCTGGCGCGCGTCTTTCAGGACCAAAAGACCTTGCTCGACCCGATTCTCGACCCGATCGACGATCTGATCTATCGGCTCATAGGCCGAGACGTCGTGAGTCAGGCAATGGATTGGAAGGGCTACGCGGTCAACATGCTGCTTACCAATCTCCTGATGGGGCTTTTGATCTACGTGATCTTGTCGTGGCAGGGACATCTACCGGGGAATCCCCTGCATTTCCCGGATGTCGACCCGTTTCTCGCCTTCAATACCGCGGCGAGCTTCATCACCAACACCAACTGGCAAAACTATGGCGGGGGGTCGACACTGTCGCTCTTTAGCCAGATGGCGGCCATCACTTTTCCGATGTTTACTTCGGCCGCCACCGGTTTTGTGGTGGCCATCGCGTTCTTCCGGGCGCTCGCGCCGGCTCGCGACAAGGGTTATAAGCTTGGCAACTTCTATCGGGATTTCGTGCGTGTACTGACGCGCGTCTTTCTGCTGCCCTGTCTTTTCATCACCCCGATCCTGGTATGGGCGGGGTCGCCGGAGACGCTCACAGGCATGGTCACGGCGCACCTCATCCAGGGCGGCGTGCAGCATATACCGATGGGGCCGGTGGCCGATCTCGAGGTCATAAAACATTTCGGCACGAATGGTGGCGGGTTTTTCAACGCGAATTCCGCGCATCCCTTCGAGAACCCCACCCCCTTGTCGAACATCATCGAGACCCTGCTTATGATGGTGACGCCGATGGCGCTCGTCATCACTTTTGGACGCATGGTCGGGAACCGTAAGCTTGCGCGCGTCATGTACAGCATCATGGCGTCCATGCTGGTAGTGGCGCTCTTTATTGCGGTGATCGCAGAGCAGCGCGGCACGCCACTTCTGGCCCACGTCGGTCTCATGCAGCACGCCGGTGGCGGCCAGATGGGCGGCAACATGGTTGGTAAGGAAGTGCGCTTTGGCATCACCCAGAGCGCGATTTTCGATACCGTCAGCACCGCGTTTACAACCGGGGCCGTGAACTCCACGCTCGACAGCTATACGCCCCTAGGCGGCATGGTCTCGCTCGTGCAGATGATGCTGAACTGCGTGTTCGGCGGCAAGGGTGTCGGGGTGCTCAATTTTCTGATGTACGGCGTGTTCGCGGTGTTCATTGCAGGCCTCATGGTTGGGCGGACACCGGAGTTTCTTGGCAAGAAGATCGAGAAGCGCGAGATCGTGCTGGCATCGCTCGCGCTCCTTATTCATCCGCTCATCATACTGATTCCGACCGCGTGGTCGTTGATGGCCCCCTACGGGGCGCACTCGCTTGGCAACAGCGGTTCGCACGGCCTGTCGGAAGTCCTCTACGCCTTTACCTCGGCGGCCGCCAATAACGGTTCGGCGTTCGCCGGGTTGAACGGCAATACCCCCTGGTATAACGTCTCGCTCGGCCTCGTGATGCTGTTTGGACGCTACGCCTCGATCATCTTCATGCTTGCCATCGCCGGGTCGTTGGCGGCCAAGCCGAGCGTGCAGGAGACCATAGGGACCTTGAAGACCGATACCGCACTGTTCGGGGGATTTTGGTTTGCCACGATCGTTGTGGTGGGCGCGCTGACCTTCTTCCCAGGTCTCGTGCTCGGGCCGATCGCCGAGTTTTTTGCGCTCTACGCCCATCACGCATTATCCGGGGTGGTGCGATGAGCGCGACCGCGGCCGGTGGGCCTGGCCATACCGAGATAAGGCGAAAGAGTACGCGCGAACTGGTAGCCCAGGCAGTCGTCGATGCATTTCGGAAATTCCACCCGGCGGTGCAGATCCGCAATCCGGTCATGTTCATCGTGTGGCTGTCGATGTTCGTGACCCTGGCCTTGACCTTTGATCCGGGACTTTTCGGCAAGACCCGCGCGACCGCGGCCTACGATGGTTTTGTGACCGTCATCTTGTTTTTCACGGTTTGGTTCGCCAACTTTGCGGAAGCCATGGCGGAAGGTCGTGGCAAGGCGCAGGCCGACAGTCTGCGCCAGACAAAGACCGATGTGACGGCGCGGCGCATCGTCGATGACGACACCTTCGAGGTGATCATGGCCGGCGCCCTGCGCAAGGGCGATCGCGTACGCGTCGAGCGCGGGGAGATCATTCCGACCGACGGCGAGATTCTCGAGGGCATTGCGTCGGTTGACGAGTCGGCGATCACAGGCGAGTCCGCGCCGGTGCTAAAGGAGCCGGGCACCGATATGTTTTCGACGGTGACCGGCGGCACGCGCATCCTGTCCGACTGGCTCGTCTTTCGGGTGTCAGCCGATCCTGGTTATACCTTCCTCGATCGCATGATCCATCTCGTGGAGGGCGCGCGCCGCCAGAAGACGCCAAACGAGATCGCGCTTACGGTACTGCTCGCGGTGCTAAGTCTCATCTTCCTGATTGTGGTTGCCACATTGAAGCCGCTCGCCGCCTTTCTTCACATCGATCTCGATGTCGCCACCCTGATCGCGCTGCTGGTGGCCTTGATGCCGACCACCATCGGGGCGCTGCTGTCGGCGATCGGCATCGCCGGCATCGATCGGGCGACGCGATTTAACGTGCTCGCGATGTCCGGACGCGCCGTCGAGGCCGCAGGCGACGTGCAGACACTGATCCTGGACAAGACAGGCACGATCACCATGGGCAATCGCCAGGCGACCGAATTCGTGCCTCTGCCCGGCCATAATGAGGGCGATGTGGCAACGATCGCGTTGGCCGCCTCCTGGTACGACACCACCCCCGAGGGGCGATCCATCGTAGCGCTCGCCGTGGCGCGCGGTGCCAAGCGCGACCCCGCGTGGGAGCAGGGGCAGGGTATCGAGTTCACTGCCGAGACGCGCATGAGTGGTACCGATTTGCCAGATGGCCGCAAGACGCGCAAGGGTGCGGTGGCGGCCGTGGCCCGTTATGTGCAGGAGGGATTCAAGACCATCGCGCCCGCGGAGCTGAAAAAAGCCGCGGAATTGGTGGCGCGCAAAGGGGCGACGCCCTTGGCGCTTGCCATCGACGGGGATCTGGTCGGGGTGATCGGTCTATCGGACGTCTTGAAACCAGGCATGCGCGAGCGCTTCGCCCACATGCGCAGCCTCGGGATAAAGACGATCATGGTGACTGGCGACAACCCGATTACCGCGCGCGTCATAGCCGAGCAGGCCGGGGTCGACGATTTCGTGGCCGAGGCCAAGCCCGAGGACAAGATCCGGGTCATCCGTGCGGAGCAGGCCCGCGGGCGGCTTGTGGCCATGACCGGGGACGGCACGAATGACGCGCCGGCGCTCGCCCAGGCGGACGTGGGACTTGCCATGCATTCGGGGACGGTACCCGCCAAGGAGGCCGCCAATATGATCGATCTCGATTCCGACCCCACCAAGCTGATCGACGTGGTGGCAATCGGCAAGCAGCTATTGATCACGCGCGGCGCGCTTACCACGTTTTCAATCGCCAATGATGTCGCTAAGTATTTCGCGATGTTGCCAGCCATGTTCATGCTGGCGTTGCCGGGGGTCTCGGCCCTGAACGTCATGCATCTCGCCACCCCGGAGAGCGCCGTCCTGTCGGCGCTTATTTTCAATGCGATCATCATTCCGCTTCTCATTCCATTGGCGCTGCGGGGTGTGCGTTTTCAGCCAACCACCGCCAACCACATGCTGGCGCGCAACGTATTGCTCTATGGGCTCGGGGGCCTCATCGTGCCGTTCATCGGCATCAAGGCCATCGATCTCCTCTTGAGCCCGTTTCTGCATTAATTAAGGAGGTGCCGTGTCGCGTACTTTCGGGACCGCCCTACGTTTGACCTTGCTGAGCTGGGCGATGTTCGGGCTCGGTTACCCCTTGCTCGAGGTGGGTATCAATCAACTCGCATTTCCGGGGGCCGCGAACGGTAGCCTGGTGCGCGTCAATGGCCAAGTGGTCGGTTCGCGCCTCATCGAGCAGCGATTCACGGGGGACGGGTGGTTTCATGGCCGGCCCTCGGCGGTGCATATGAATCCGCGTTTATCCGGTGGTTCCAATCTCGGCCCCTCGAGCGTGAGGCTCGCGCGCCATCTTGCGGCACGGCGCGCGCGACTCGTGGCCCGCCACCCGTATCTTGCCGGACGGCAATTGCCCGCCGATATGATCACAAGTTCCGGGTCCGGTCTCGACCCCGACATTACCCCTGCCAATGCCTACTTGCAGGCACCATGGGTGGCGCGCGCCCGCGGATTGCCGCTTGCCATGGTGCGCCACCTCGTGGCCCGCCATATACGGGGGCCATGGCTTGGGCTTTTCGGGCAGGCGCGCGTCGATGTCCTGTCGCTCAATCTCGGGCTAAAGCGCATCATCGCCCGGGCCCGCCATGCTAGGATGGCGCCCTGAGGGCCCGCGAGGGCTTCGACCGGCGACCCCGGCGGACACTATGAACGAACCACGGAGTACGGCGTCCTCTGCGCAAGAGGATATCTTAAGTACCCTGAAGGAGCGCCCGGCCGGGCGTCTCAAGATCTACATCGGCTCGGCGGCCGGGGTCGGAAAGACCTATCAGATGTTGCTCGAGGCGCAAAGATTGCGCAGTGAGGGTGTCGACGTCGTGCTCGGCTATATCGAAACGCACAATCGCGCCGAGACTGCGGCACTCGTGGGCGATCTCGAAAAGATCCCGTTGCGGCGCATCCGCTATCAGGACCGGTTATTTGACGAAATGAACCTGCCGGCGATCCTTGAGCGGCGCCCGCAGATCGTCGTGGTCGATGAGCTTGCCCATTCGAATATTCCGGGCACCGAGCACCCCAAGCGTTATCAGGACGTCGAGGATATCCTGAAGGCGGGCATCAACGTCATCTCCGCCGTCAACATCCAGCATATTGAAAGCCTGAACCCCTATGTCGAACGGTTGACCGGGGTGAAGGTGCGCGAGACGGTGCCGGATCGGGTGCTCGCGCTTGCAAGCGAGATCATCAATATCGATCTGTCGGTCGAGGACCACAGGGAGCGGCTGCGGCGCGGGAAGATTTATCCCACGGAGAAGGTCGAGAGCGCGCTACGCGGGTTTTTCACGCCTGAGAACCTGGCGGCCATGCGCGAGATGGCGTTGCGCGAGGTGGCAAGCAAGGTCGAGTATCAGACCGAGGAGCAGCGGCTGCTGCGCGAAGCGGGACCTCTGCGTCGTCTGGAGCGCGTGGTCGTCTGTCTCGGGCCTGATCATGCCGCGAATGTGGCATTGCTGCGTCGCGGGGCGCGGGTTGCCGGGCGTTTGAATGCCGATTGGTTCGCGGTTACCGTGGTCAGGCCCGAGCTCGCGCCCGGCAAGGCGTTGAGCCCGGTGCGCAAGGAATTTCTGAAACTCGAGCGCTTGGCCGAGGAGCTTGGGGCGCGATTTGAGGTTCTCGAGGCGCACAGCGTGCTCGATGCCCTGGTGAGCTTCGTCGAGGAGCACGGCATCACCTTGGCGATCTTTGGCAAAAACCGGCATGTGGGTTGGCGCCTACGTATGTTCAAGTGGCTGACGCTCGAGTTTCTGAATCATACGGAGGGGGTTGATGTGCAAATCGTTGACACCGATGAGCGGGACGCGTCGGCCCGTAACTAGGAAAAGCCATGCTACGATCACTTAGTAACCGCCTCATAATCGCTATTTCCGCAGTCGTCTTGCTGCTTGGTGTCCTGGGTGCGCTATTGGTCAGCCGCATCAGTGATCTGGGTGAAACCACCCAGGAGATTCTTCATACCAACGCCCATTCGGCGGCGGCCATGAGCAAGATGCGCGATGCCGCGCAGGCCTATGGGCTTGCCACGAATGCCCGGACCCGGGCGCGTGTGGCGACGCGCTTTGTCGCGGCGTGGCAGGGCTTCAAGGATGACAGTCGCGGGCTGCACGTGGCGGCCGAGCGGGCGCGGGTTGAGGTCACCTGGAAGGCTTACCACCATGCCCCCGATGCCATTCATCTCCGGGCGCTCGACGGCGCGCTAAAGGATCTAAAGATCGTCAGCCGGACCGCGATAACCGCCCGCGAACGTCACGCGATCGTAGCCATCAAGAATCTTACGATCTTCGCATCCCTCGGCCTTGGCGCCTCGCTGCTTGTGATCCTGGTGCTATCGGTGTGGATGGTGCAACTCATTTTGCGGCCTATGCGCCAGCTCGCCCGTGGCATCCACGACTTAAACCCCTCTGGCGCTCACCGCGAGCTCGAGCGCTACGGGCTTTCTGAGTTCGATGATCTGACGCGGGAGTTCAATGGCCTTCTGCGGCGCCTCGATAAGCACGAGCGCGGGACTACCGATAGGCTGGTCTACGAGAACGCCAAGATCGACGCCCTTATAAACTCCATAGATGACGGCCTCATTCTTCTGGATCGGCAGGACAAGATCCTGCATGTGAACTTCATGGCCGGGATGCTGCTTCAGACGGAACCCGGAGAGTTGCTTGGGCGTAATATCAACGACCTAAATATCGCCACGCGCTTTTACATGAATCTGCGCAACGCGCTCGTGTCGCTGCGACGGCAAGACCAGGATGAGCCGCAGTACAGCCGAAACGAGTTTTCCTTGACGATACGTGGCCGTCTCCATTCCTATATTTTGAAGACGGTGCCATTTCGCGACAAAGGCCGCAGCATAATCGGTGTCATCGTGGTATTGCAGGATGTGACCGAATTGCGCCACGCCGAGCACCAGAGGACACAGCTTTTGGCCACGCTTTCGCACGAGCTGAAGACCCCGCTTACGAGCTTGAGCCTTAGTATAGGGACGCTCTACGAGACCGCGAATCAGGAGGGTTACCCGCATCAGGTCCGTCAGCTGCTCGAGGTCGGCCGGGAAGAGGTGGGTCGGCTTACGATGCTGGTGGAGGATCTCCTGGACGTGTCGCGTCCCGATGCCATCCGTACGAGTATCGAGCTAAAGTCGTTGGAGCTGTGCGAATTTTTGCGGCGTCAGGCGCATTCCTTTCGCCTCCAGGCGGATCTCCAGGACGTCGACCTGGTCGTAAGATGCGTGCCGGATGTGACGGTAAATGCAGACCCGGTAAAGCTAGGCTGGGTGTTCAATAACCTGCTATCCAATGCCCTGCGGCATACCCCCCTTCATGGCCAGATCACCGTATCGGTCCAGATGCCAGGCGAGGAGGAGGTCCTGGTGGAGGTAGCCGATACCGGCCGCGGCATACCTCCCGAGGAGCTGCCGCATATCTTCGACTGGTTTACGCAAGGGGCGGCCGATCGCCACGGATCCGCCGGCATGGGCCTTGCCATCGTGCGCGAAATGGTCGAGGCGCATGGCGGGCGTATCGCCGTCACCTCGAAACTGAATGAAGGAACGCAGTTTCGGATTACGCTTCCCCGGCGCATGACGACGAGTGACCTGCCGCTGCAGCCGGTCGTGCCGCTTCCCGTGAAACCGTAAGATATGGCCTCGGTCCTCATTGTCGACGACGACCGCAAGATCCGCCTGACGCTCGGGATATTTCTTGAGCGGCGCGGGTATCGCGTGCGCGACGTGGCGTCCGTGAAGGCGGCGCTGACGGCGCTCAAAGAGTTTCGCACCGATATCGTGCTCTCGGATCTCAAGATGGAGGGCGCAGGCGGGATCGAGCTTTTGGCCGCCATAAAAAGTGAATACCCGTCTTTGCCGGTCATCATCATGACGGCCTTCGCCAGTGTCGAGAAGGCCGTGGAGGCCATCAAGCTCGGAGCCGTCGATTTCATCGTAAAGCCGTTTGCGCCAGCCGAGATCGAGCAGGTATTGAGCCGTAACATCCACATCCAGAGTCTCGAGGCCGAAAACCGCAACCTGCGCGCGGTCCTCGGCCAGGAGGACCTCGTGACACGCTCGGAGATGCTGCGGCGGACCTTGGCGATGGCCGAGCGCTTTGCTCATAGTGAAGCGACCGTGCTGATATTGGGCGAGAGCGGCACCGGAAAAAGCATGATCGCCCGCCGCATTCATGTCGCGAGCGCGCGCAGTAAAGGCCCGTTTGTCGAGGTCAACTGCGCGAGTCTTTCGCCCACGCTCCTTGAAAGCGAGCTCTTCGGCCACTGCAAGGGGGCGTTCACCGGAGCCGTGAAGGACAAGGTCGGGCGGCTCGAATCCGCCGACGGAGGAACCTTGTTTTTGGATGAAGTGAGCGAGCTATCAGCCGAAGGGCAGGCGAAGCTTTTGCGTTTCCTGCAAGACAAAGTATTCGAGCGTGTCGGTGAGATAAAGACCCGCGCCGTCGACACCCGCATCATCGCCGCGACTAATCGCGATCTTTGCCATCTGGTTGGCAGCGAGGGTTTCCGGGAGGATCTGTACTACAGGCTCAACGTGGCCGAGGTATTGATGCCGCCACTGCGGTCGCGGCCCGAGGACATCCCGCTTCTTGCCGAACGGTTTCTTGCGCAGGCGGCGGCCCGCAACGGCCTTTCGTCGATTCCAGTAATGGAGGATGAGGTAAAGTCGCGTATTGCCCGCTACAATTGGCCAGGTAACGTCCGGGAGCTTCAGAACGTTATAGAACGGTGTGTCATTTTGGCGAGTGCTGGGCGCATAACCATGGAGCATCTTCCGGATCGCTTGCTAACGGATACCGCGCCCTAGTCCCCGCGTGTCTTCCATGGGGCAGACTCGCCCCGAGGTCCGGTTCTTGAAAAACGGTTGTTGGCAGCGCTGACCGAGGGCGTTCTGCGAGGGACGGTGTGCGCGCATGAACGGGCCACCTGGGGCCTCGACGACAATGTGTCGATCGGCTACCGCTTAACGGATTTCTACTATGTCGAGCCAGGCAACACCTGCGTGCCTGCGGTAGGCGCGAGTACTGCGCAGTCCCCTTATTTGGATCGCGAATTCGGCTTTATAAGCGGCCTTCGTGCAAGCGCCTTGGGATTGCTTTTTGACGACCGGGTGTATACGCATCTGGCCTATGATCGGGTGAGCGGACATGTCCGCTATCAAGGATATTCGCAAAGTGGCGCAGCGATCCCAGATGGGGTGTCGGGCGCAATGATTTCAGGCTATGGGATACGCTTGGGCGCGACGTTTCCGGATGGGCCGATCATGGCCGTGCCGTTTCTCGAGTATGGGCATCATGCCTGGCGGCGACTGATCGGGGTTGGGACGGCGCAGGCCTATGAAGAAGACTATCGCCATGATTATGTGGCACTTGGCGCGCTCATCCAGGTGGCATTGACGCGTACCCTGGTGGGCAGCATCTATGCGGCTGCGGGGCGGACTTTGAATCCGTCGATTGCGGTTGCGTCGCTTGGCTTTTCGCAGAGTCTTGGTGCGTCGGCACTCATCAAGGCGGGGGCGTCCCGGGACCTGTGGCTATCGCGCCGGTTGGGACTTTATGCCGCGGTCCGCTACACGCGTTTCTCGTATGGACAGAGCGCGCCGCAGGAGTCTGGTAATCTTGTTATCATGGAGCCCCAAAGTCATACAGTGATGGCTGACTAGGAGGGTGGGCTGCGGTTTGTCTTCTAGCGAGGAGCGGTTGTTTTTCGCGCTATGGCCCGACGACGAGGTGCGCGCGGGAATTGCTGCGTGGGCCGATGGGTCGGCCGGCAGAAAGGTGGCGGTCGACAGCTACCACATGACGGCGGCGTTCGCAGGTCTGGTCCGCGCCGATGTGCGGCGGACCCTCGAGGCGGGGGCCGCAAGCGTGTCCGGGGAGGCGTTTGTGTGTGTCTTGGATGAGATCGTCTGGCTCGGGGCGGGTGATATCGAGGCGCTTGCGCCCTCGCGCCCGCCGCCTGCGCTTCTGGGGCTTGCGGATCGCCTGCAGCGGCTGGTGGCTGCTGCCACAGGCCATGTGGCGCGGTACCGCTACCATCCCCATGTCACGCTCGCGCGTCCGAGCGCGGGGGATCGTGGATGGTCCTCGCGGCCGCCCGAACCGGTCCGGTGGGCGGTCGCCGACTATGTCCTGTGTCGCTCGCGGACCGACCGGCCTGGGTCGTACGACGTCTTGGCGGGATGGCCGCTTTCATGAAGGTGTATGACATCTTTTTGACGTTTTTCGTCGTGGTCGACCCCATTGGGCTTGTGCCGCTCTTTGGGGCGCTCACGGTGGGCGCGAGTCGTGAATACCG
>JAKARW010000005.1 GCA_021819125.1 Pseudomonadota bacterium
AGATGGCAAACCTGCCCCGCGAATACCGTCAAGAGCCGGCGCTGGCGCTCGCGGGCGGCGTCGACGGCCTCGATCTGATCCTGCCGTTGCTCCGCGAGGCCCCGCGACACCTCACCGACGACGGGCGTCTGGTCCTGGAGGTCGGGGCGAGCCGCGTGGCCCTCGAGGCGCGCTTTCCCGATGAGCCTTTCTTATGGCTGGCCTCCGCCGCCGATGAATGCGTGGGGTACTGGCACAGGGAAGACCTCGCGGGCTGGGTGGACGACTGATCCCCGGACATTGCGAACGCCGGGATGCGGGCTCGCGGCCTTCGCATCTTGCTTTGCGCGGCCTTCTCGGCATGAATCGTCCGCTTGCGGGTCTCGCCCTGTCAGGTGAGGTTTGGGGCAGTTTGGGATGAGGCGGCCCACGAGCAAGCCCCGCCACCCCAACCAGAATACCGAGGACAGGGGCACGAGATGGGGGGTCCCGTCGCTATTCACCGCACCGATCAAGACGACCGGTGTTCCAAAAATACAAAATAGCAGGCTGAACCGTTCGATGCCTGTCCGCATCTGCGAATTCGTGACCGAACGCGCGGCCATCTCGAACGAGCGGAGCATGCGATGGGCCGCCCACCCACGACCCGGATCTTGCGCAAACGCGAGTGAGACCCCGGGCGCATGACGCGCGGCGGATAGGTCTTCAGCCGCCCGCGCAGCTGCCCGTGCGTACGCCCTGAATGCGCTGGTGTTCGGTCACATTACCAAACCGCGTCGTGATGATAGCGCTGGTGCGGCCCGAGAAGCTGCGCCCCCCGGGGCCCAAATGCAGTTGCGCCGACACATGGACAAGGATCGTGCCTTGACCCCCCGCCTGATTGATGCGGCATACCTCGCTCACCGTGACCATGGTCCCGCGGATGACGACTGGACTGACCATCCGGCAACGGTTGCCCTCATTGCGCAGAATCTTTTGCGGGGTTATGCGCCCGCCCTTGAGACAGGTCGAGTAATGCGTGGGACCCGCTGGGGTGTCCGCGGTCATCCGCCATTCGCCGGGAGCTATGCGCGGCGGCTGGGCGGCCGATACCGCGGCCCATGTCAGGGCCCCGATGCCAAAGGCTATGTGTCTTACCATCACCATATCTCGTCGCCATGGGGAGATACCTGGGATTAGGGGCCCGCGCCGGGCTGCTGTCAAGTCCGCAGGCGGCGTGGGGGGCCACCCGTCACGCCCTAACGCGCGACCTCGCCGTCGGAGGCTACGCGCGGGGCCGTGTAAAGGGCCTCGATGGCCGCCGCATAGCGCTCCTCTATCCATTGACGCCGGACCTTCAAGGTCGGCGTGAGAAAGCCGTTTTCGGTCGTCCAGGGGCCACTTACGCGCAGTACATGGCAGATACGGGTATATCCGGGGAAGGCGTGCAGCTGGTCATTGGCGCGATCCTGAAGCTGCTTTTCATCTACGATATCGCTCACCGCGAGCAGGGCCAGCGCGCCGCGCCCTTCACCCACCACCAACGCCTGCTCGAACGCCGGGTCCTGGAGGATCGCCTGCTCGACATCGGCTGGCGCCACCTTTTCGCCGTTCGATAAGACGATGATGTCCTTGGCGCGCCCGGTCAGATACAAAAGCCCGCCTTCGAGCCGTCCCAGATCTCCGGTATGGAAATACCCCTCGGCGTCGATCGCCTGGGCGGTCGCCTCCGGAAGATTCCAGTACCCGCGCATCACGCTCGGGCCTTTGACGCAGATCTCGTCTTTTACGAAACGCAAGGTGAGATTGGCAAGCGGCCGGCCCACGGAGGCGAGATCGCGATCAGCAAGGCGGTTGCAACTGATCACGGGGGCGGTCTCGGTCAGGCCGTAACCTTGCACGAAACGCAGGCCAAGGCCTGTAAAAAAGCGCAGCAGGCGCGGCGCGACCGGCGCCCCTCCCAGGAACACATAGCGGAGCTTGCCGCCCAGGCGGCGCCGCACGGCGCGCCCCACCAGGGCATCGGTGAACCGCGCCGACAGACGCTCGAGACGACGCGCGCGGCCCTCATAGACCGCAAGGCCCAGCGCCGAGGCGCGCGCCACGAGACGCTGACGGCGCGGTGATGCCTTGAGCTCCTCCTGCATCTTGCCGTAGGTGCGCTCGAAGACCTTGGGCACGCTCACGAGGATCGTGGGGCGCACGATTCTTAGGTCCTCGCCAAGCTCCGCGATGCCGCGCGAGAACACCGTCTCGGCGCCCATGGCGATCGCCACATATTCTCCGACCGTGCGCTCGAGCATGTGCGACAGGGGCAGAAACGACAGGAAGCGGTGTGTCTCCACGGCGACCTCGGGAAGGGCCGTGAGCAAGGCACCGACATTGGCGAGGATGTTCCGGTGGCTTAACATCACCCCCTTGGGCCGCCCGGTGGTCCCGGAGGTATAGACGATCGTCGCCAGATCCTCCGGATCATGATCGGCGGGGGCCGCCTGCCGGCCGTCGGCGGCCGCCAGCCAGTCGCGAAACGAGACCACGCCGCGCGCCTCCTTGAAGCTCACGATGCCCTGGAGCCCGCAGTCTTGGATCTCGGTGGCCGGCGGACGGTCCACGAATAGCCAGCGCACCCCGGCATCCTTCAGGCAGTAGGCGATGTTTTCCGGGCGATCGTTGAAAAACAAAGGTACGACCGTAAGACCCAGGGACAACGCCGCGAGATCGCAGAACACCCACTCGGGGGCATTGTAGGCGCAAATGCCCACACGATCCCCAGGGCGCAGGCCGCTTGCCGTGAACGCCGCGCGCAGCCCCGCCACCTCGCGGCCGGCCGCGCGCCAAGTCCACGTCCGCCAGCGGACGCCGTCATAGCCCCGATAGGCGGGCTCGTCCCCGGTGGCCGCGACACGATGGGCCAACAGGCCCCCAAGGGTCGCCGGACCTTGTCCTTTCAGGGCGCTCATGGATCCAGCGGGCGGCGCGCGAGCACGCCGTCTTGTGACCAGGCCGGATCGGGCGTGAAACGCGGCCCGTAACGCTCGGCCAGTTCGGTCAAGCGACTGATCACCTCGCCTGTCCCCAGGGCCTCGGCGTAGCCGAGCGGCCCGCCGCGAAACGGCGCGAAACCGGTTCCATACACGAGGCCGATGTCCACCATGTCGGAATCGGCCACGACACCAAGCCGCAGACAGCGTGCGGCCTCATTGACGAGTCGCATGATGAGCCGTTCGGCGATGACCGGATCGGATGGCGCGCGCGCCGACAAGAACCCGCGTGGCCGCGGATACCGATAAAAGCCCTCGCCGGACTTTTTGCCGAGGTGGCCCGCCTCGACCTTGCGCAAAAGCAGGTCCGGTACCGGCAGATCCAAAGGCGCGCTCAAGGTCTGCGCCACCGCAAGACAGATATCGAGCCCGACCGTGTCGGCGAGCGCGATCGGGCCCATGGGCATGCCGAAATCGACCGCCGCCGCGTCAATATCGTGAAGTGCCACGCCCTCCTCGGCGAGGGTCACGGCCTCCAGCAGGTAGGGCATCAATGCGCGGTTGACAAGAAAGCCGGGCGAGCTTTTGACGTCCACCGGCAAACGATCGAGGGCGACTGCGAAACTGCGCATGACACCAAGCGCCGCCGGGTCGCTGACCGCCCCGCCTATGACCTCGATCAGCGGCATCTTGGCCACGGGGTTGAAGAAGTGCAGCCCCACCAGACGCCCGGGGACCGAAAGACCCGCGGCGAGATCGTCGAGCGGGATGCTGGATGTGTTGGTGGCTATGATCGTGCGCGCCGGCACCTGCGCCTCGATCTGCGCAAATAGCGCGTGCTTGGCGTCGCGGTTTTCGATGATCGCCTCGATGACGAGGTCGGCCCCAGGCAGCGCCCCGCCGCGCATGTCCGGCATCAGGCGGTCGCGGGCGGCCTCCGCGGCGCGGCCCTTGAGGCGCTCGGCAAACAGCGCGTGGGCGCGCTTGATCGCGCGCGCCAACACCTCCGGCGCGCGATCCTGGAGACTGACATGGAAACCTTTGAGCACCGCCCACGCGGCGATGTCGGCGCCCATCACCCCGGCCCCGACGACGTGGATGCGCCGAATTCCATGGGCCTGCGCACGGGCGCGCCCTTTCATCTCCTCGGAGATTTCGAACAAATGGACGAGATGCCGGCTCACGGGGGTCACGAGCAGTTCGGCGCACGACAGCGCCTCGGCCTCGAATGAGGCCTGCCGGGCCCATAATGACACGATGCGACACGGGGCCGGATAGTGACGGCATTCGACCTTGGACTTCAGGCGGCGCTGCACAAACGCGCCGACATAGGGGCGCAGGAATGGTGCCGCGAGCAATCCCTGGTACCACGGCGGGCGCCGCTTGGGCGGCACGTCACGCAACAACGCGCGCGCCGCGGCCTCCAAATGACGCTGCGGCACGCACTCGTCGACGAGACCGAGCTTGCGCGCCTTGCGTGCCGACAGACCACGCCCGCCTAGCATCAGGGACAAGGCCGGCAGCGCCCCGATCAGGGCCGGTAACCGGATCGTCCCGCCAAAGCCGGGATGGATGCCGAGCTTGACCTCGGGCAGGGCAAGGCTCGTGCGTTCATCATCGCATGCCACCCGGTAGCTGCACGCGAGCACGAGCTCGAGACCGCCGCCCAGGCAATGACCATGGATGATCGCGACCGATGGGTAGGGGAGGTTTGCAAGACGCGTGAGCACCATCTGTCCGGCGCGCGTAAGCTCGGCGGCGCGCGCCGCGTCGAGGACCCGGCGAAATTCGTGGACATCGGCGCCAACGGCAAATCCCTGGGGCTTGCCCGAGCGGATCACAAGGCCGCGCAAGGGGCGGGTCTCGAGGACGGTAAGCATCTGATCGAGTTCGCCCAAAACCTCCCGCGACAGGACGTTATGGCGCTTGTCCGGGACGTCCAGGACAAGCTCGGCGATATCGTCGGCCTCCGCCAACGTCCAGCTCGCGGTCATGATGTGTCCCCTCCCCGTATCAGCATGGCCCCGCCCTGCCCCCCGCCTATGCACAGCGTGGCAAGCCCAAGCGCCCCCGGCGTGTCTTTGAGGGATAGCGCCAGGTGCAAGACCAATCGCGCGCCGGTGGCGCCCACCGGGTGTCCGATCGCCACCGCCCCCCCATGAGGGTTCAGGCGCGCGGCATCGACGGCCCCCGGCGGGGCATCGAGACCAAGTTCGTCACGGGCATAGCTGGGACTGGCCCACGCCGCCTGACAGGCCAGGACCTGGGCGCTAAAGGCCTCATTGAGCTCGACCTGATGCAAGTCTTCGATACCGAGTCTGTTTGCGGCCAGCAACCGCGCGGTCGCATGCACCGGCCCAAGACCCATCTGCGCCGGGTCGACCCCCGCCCAGGCATGATCGACGATCTCGCCCAACACCGGCAGGTGCCAGCGCTTGACGGCGGCCGCGCTCGCCAGCACCACCAGCGCCGCCCCGTCTGTGATCTGTGAGCTGTTGCCCGAAGTCACGTCACCGAACGGCCGATCGAACACCGGGCGCAGCCGCGCGAGCTTCTCGAGATCGGTGTCGGTACGCACGCCGTTGTCTTGCCCGTAGTAATCCGCCTGCGACCCGTAGATGGGCTCGATCTCGTCTTTGAAGAGGCCGTCGGCCTGCGCGCGCGCGGCCCGCTGGTGGCTTTGCAGGGCATAGCTGTCCTGAGCCAGTCGCCCGATACCGAAACGATAGGCCACGATCTCGGCGGTCTGCCCCATGGAAAGGCCGACCACCGGGTCGCGCAGTCCGCGCAAAAGCGAGAAGACCGGCTTTAGGTAGCCGGGCCGAAGGCTTGCCAGGGTCCGCAACCGTGGTCCGAGGCCCCGGGCGCGGTACAGGCGCGCCAGCCATCGGCTCATCGCCATGTTCCACTGAATGGGCGCGCGGCTCATGGCCTCCGTGCCCCCGGCCAGCACCAGGTGGGCGCGGCCGGCACTGATGCGATCATAGGCGCTCGCTACCGCCTGTAGGCCCGAGGCGCAGTTTCTCTGGACGGTATGGGCCGGGACCGCGAAACCCGTCCCCAGGCGCAGGCCGACGATCCGCGCGATATTGGCCTCGTCGGGGGCGGCGATGACGCAGCCCAGAATGACCTCATCGAGGTCCTCGGCGGCGAACGGCTGACGCGCCAGCAGGGCGCGGCCGGCCATGATCGCAAGATCGGCGGCGCTAAACGGTCCTGGCTCGTCGCGGGCCTTCAGAAACGGCGTTCGCGCGCCGTCAACGATAAATACCCTGCCACTCATGTCGCCTCCTTGCCCCCGGCCTTTGGCAATAGTGCCAACAAGGCCTCGACCCATGCGCGGGCGTCGCCGACACAGCGCACCACCGGTCGGCCACCTTCGCGCGTGGCGAAGATCGGCGCTGCGGCATCGTGGTTGATCGCGATGATCTGCGTATCAGGGGCGATCCCGGCCAGATGCTGCGGCGCCCCCGATACCCCGAGCGCGAGCAGCAATCGCGGCGCCACATAAAGGCCGGTCTGCCCGATCTGGTGTTCGAACGGCAAGAGCCCGCTCTCCTGCACGACCTTACGCGTCGCGCCCAACGCGACCTCGCACCCCATCATAGCCGATAGCCGCGACTTAAGCCTCATGAGCCCCCTTTGGAAAAACGCTCCATCGGCCACCCCCTGCCCGACGTCGATCACCACCTCGGCGCCGGCAAGCCCGGTGGCGCGGACCGCATGCAAGACGCGCGCAAACCTCCCGGAGCGACCCTCCGGGGCCACCCAGTCCTCCACCGCGCCGGTCATAGCCGAGCCCATGGATCCGATCCTCCCGGTCCCGGCCGCGGCCACCAGCACCGCACGGTCCGGGCAACGCATCCGCCATCTTCGCCCACCGCACGCGCGCACGAGCTCATCCCCCTGGCGCGCCACGATATCCGTATAGAGGGGGCGCGCAAGACGCGCGCCGAGCGCCCCGGCGAGGATCGCCTCCTCGGGGCCCAAGACAATAAAGGAGGCGCTTGCAAGGTGGGGCGCCAGGGCCTTGGCCAGGGGCGCGGCGGCATCGGGCGCAAAGATCCGAAAAAGCGGCCCGTCCAGGCCCTCGGGAGGCGGCTCTCCTGGGTCGCGCGCAAGCCATACGCCCGCCACGGGCAGACCGAGACCGCGCGCCAGGTCGGCGCAGGCGCGGCCGCGCGCGCCCGCCCCGGCCACCGCCATGACTGCGGCCTGGCGCGCGGTTCCGGACGCAACCGCCCTTGCCGCCGGCGGCGCCCCCCCGATGGCCGTCAGTAGCCACGCGGCCAGCGCCTCGGGGGACCCCATGTCCGTCGGTGGAGCCTGCGGGACTACGGCCGCCGGGCAGGCCGTGGCCACGGCCCCGGACAGCCGCTCTTCGGGGGGCGCGGTCGTGAGCGCCTCGAACCACTCCCCGGCCGTAAACTCGTCGCTGCGCCCGGTGGCCGGCAGGCGCGCGCAGATCACCAGGGGTCTGCGATAAGCCACATAGACCCGCCGGCCAGGACCGCGCGTCAGTTGATAGCCGCGCGCGCCGGCCCCGGCGAGCGCCGTGACGCCATCCACCATGACGGTATTCAGGGCACCGGCCAATGCCGCGAGAAACAGGGGCTCCGGCGAGCCCGCGAGGATCAGATCGGGGCGCAGCCCCGCGACGACCATAGCCAGGGCCGCGGGGTCGGCAACCCCCCCGGTGACGACCGCCCGCACCCGCGCCCCAGCGGCCCCCAACCGCTGCGCAAGGTCCGGGCACGGGGCGGCGGTTACGATCAAAGCCGTGACATCGAGCGCCACATTGCGATCACACGCCGCAAGGATCTGATCCAGGACCGCCAGATCCTCGCCGCTTAGGCGCACGTCACGCGCATCTGGATGCTGCCAATCGCGCACCAGGACCAGCACATGCCCGCGTAGCCCAGGACCCACGGCCATAGCCGGTTGGGCGGTCGCGGCGGCACGGCGGTGGGCAAGCCCCACCACCGCCTGCTCATAGACGGACGCCTCGGCAAACAGCGCGCAGACGGCGCGCGCACGCGCTGTCACCGCCTGTTCGTGGACCGCCTCGAGCGCACTGAGAGCGGCCATTGTTTCAGCCGCCGCCCCGCGGGCGCCAAGCGCCTGGCGGCGCTCGACTTGCGCCGCCCAAGCGTAGAGCTCGGCCACCCAATCGACCACCGGGAACCATAGGATCTGGCCGTCGCCGTCGTCGCCTTCGCGCGCCTTCAGATCCGTAAGGCGCGGCCGCAGAAATGCGCTGAAGGCGCCTAAAGCGCGATCGAGCGCCTCGCTTCCCGTGGCCTTGATCGCGGCGAACCGTGCGAACAATGCCGGAAGATCCTTGAGCACGAGGAAGCGCTGAACCTCGTTGGTGCCTTCATAAATATTGAGGATACGCGCGTCGCGTCGCCACTTTTCGATAGGCTCGGACATTGCCGCGGCCGACGGGCCGCACTCGATCTCAAGGGCCCGCAGGACGCGGTGAAGCCCCTCCGAGGCCAGAAATTTGGATAGCGCCGCTTCGATGCGGAAGTCCCCGCGGCGCAGATCGGCACGATCCATGAGACCGACGAGACGCGCGCCCAAGGTCCGCAGGCGTTCATACTCATAGCGGGCGCGCGCGAGCGCGGGCGACGCCGGGTCGAGGCGCGGCGCATAGTCTGCCACCAGCCGCTCGAGCAGGGCCCCGGCACCGACCACAAGCCCCCCGCGCCCCACGCTCAAAGTCTCCAGGGCATTGACCTGACCGTGGCCCTCGAACCCGATGACACGGCTTGCGCACACGCGTACCGCCGACAACGCAATCTCGTTGGTGGGTGAGGCGCGCTGCCCGAGCTTATGCTCATCGCGGCCCACGGCAAGCCCCTCGCAACGGCGCTCGACCATAAATCCGGTTGGGCCGTGCGCGGTCTTTGCATAGAGACAATAGCGGTCGGCAAGCGAGCCGTTACTGATCCACATCTTGCTGCCGGACAGCTCGAAATACTCATAGACCGGGCCGTCGGGGGTATCGCGCAAGACCCCCATATCATCGTAGTCATGGGCCTTTCCGGAATCGCAAAGTATTCGACGGCGCGCGCGCCCCCCGGTGGCGTCCCAGGCGCTGTCGTCTAAGCGCGCCCACTGGCCATCCGGCAGGCGGTAGCGGACCTCGGAGGCCGTGAAGTCAAGGCGCCGTTCATCAAGGAGCACACGCGGCCCATGGGCGGTGACAAATCGCCACAACCCGGCCGCGTCCGGGCTCAGCGCGGCGCGCACGGGATGGGCGCGGGTGGTAAGCGCCCCGGTATCGGACCCGGCGGAGGGTTCGGTAAGGGCAAACGCGCTGATCTGCCCGCGCGCCAGAAAGCGCAGAAAGCGTTCATGGGCCGCCACGCGCTCCGGCAGGCGCGCGCGCTCCTCGGCCACGCGCAAGACAAGCGCCGTAAGTCCCTCGCCGAAGACCTGGGCGCGCTCGGCCAACGTATCCAGATCCCGAGTCCGGGCGGCGGCCACCAGCGCCTCGAACCCATCGAGCAGGTCGCGGGCGAGATACTTCAGCGCCGACCCGGGTTTCAGGAAGCGGTCCTTGATGATCGCGGCCATCGCCTCGAGGGTCTTGCGCAGGGCTTTTGGGCGCGGACGCTCGCACAACGCGCGCACACGGCCCACGCCCCGGCGCAGACCGGCAAAGGACTCGCTGGAAAGGCCGGCGAGGTCTGCATCGAGCCGCGGGAGATCTTTTTGCAGGGCGAGCAGCACGGGCATGGTGCCGATGCTGGTGGAGGCCATGACCAAAAGGCCCACCGAGGGATCGACACGCCCCATGAGCAACTCCGCGAGCACGGCATACTCGGCCTTGCTCATGCCAGGCCCCCCCAGATCCCGGGGGATCACCGTGGCGAAGGCATGAAAGGCCTTGAGGCGCGCGATATCGGATTCCGGGACCCCATGGCGGTCCTCGATATAACGGCCATAAGCGCCGCCGCCGGGGGCGCGAAACCCGGCGCGCACGAAACGCAGGACCTGCGCGCGCATGCGCCGCAATGTGGGATCGGCGCGGAAGTCCTCGGGCACAAAGGCCTCGTCTGCGGCCAACAGTTGTCCGAACAGAAAACTTCCGCTCTGGTAGGCAATCGGCGCAGTCGGTCGAGGGGCGATGGGGAGGCGGTGGGAGATCACAAGCCGCGACGCAGGACTTGGGTCCACGGGGAAGCCGTGACTTACGAACACCGCCTCGGCACTATCACCCGGCCGCTTCCACAAGGCGCGCTCTTCGTGCGCCGAAAGACGCACGGGCTTTGCCGCCGGCCATTGCGACAAAACCATGGCGTCGCGATAGCGGCGGCTTAGAATGTCGTCCTCGGAATAGGCGATGCCCCCGAAGATCTGGCCCGCGCACCAGGCAAGGCCGTCCAGGGACACCCCGAAGCGTTCCTGGAGGAGCGCCACGGCCATGCGCGGCTCGCAGTCACACGCCGTGCGCAGGCGCCGGGCGAGCGCCAGCGCGTAGGCGATGACCGCCAGCAACCGTTTGACGGCGCCGAACTTATATATTGCATCGGACCCTGCGCGATCACGAAACGCCCCGGCGAACTGCACGCGCGCCCGGGCATGGGCATCGGCGCGCGCGAGCAGCGCCTCGCCATACCCTTCCAGAAAGGCCGCGTAGTAGCGGACGAAGGTCGTGTCGATAACCAACGCCTTCTCGCCCGATGCCGGCACGCGCACGCAACGCGCGGTGTCAAGACCGGCGGCACGCAAGGCGCCGGTGGCGACGATGAGACTTTGGCCGTCGATGCCATGGGCGCCGACATCGGGAACCCACGCCGACAGGCCGTCGGCCTCGGGGGTAAGACACACGGTGAGGTGCGCCAGGCGCCGCGTGCACCGGGCCTCGGCCAACAGGTGATGCAGGGCCACAAATCCCAGTCCGCTGTCGTGTTCGGCAAGCGCCGCGATGACATCCTCGGGGCGCGCGTCGCGGCCATGCAGGAGACGCATCAAATCCTGGCGATCGTCAGCGGTCCATCCGCGGACGAGTCTTGTGAGGCGCGATGATGGAAAAACCGCTGCCGCCAAGCCGTGCCATTGGCGTCGCGCGAAGGCCTCGGATTCGTCGGCCGCGCACCGCGCCCCACGGGGCCGCCGGTCGGCCCGAGACCCCCGGGGCCCATCTGGGGACCCGGCGCCGGCCTCATCCAGCACACCGCGCGCGCCTGCGTCTTGGCCGGTGCGATGCGCATCCGGCAGCTCGTAGATGAGGCGATGCGTGCTCGTCCGCCGCCAATCGATGGCCGGGGCCACCAATCGGCACGATTCGCACTTGATGCAATTTTCGAAGACCACCGACACCCCACCCGCCGAACTACCCGGTCCGTAGACCGCCGCCGGGCATACGCGCTGCAGGCGCCGGGCATCCGCCACGGTAAGATCGCGAGGGACTCGGATATGACACAGGTCGGGCCCTGGGCGGCCGAGCGGGGCCAACCAATCGGTGGGCGAGTCAGGGGGGCTCCTATCCCACGAGAGACGCGCGCGGACCGCCCGTTCACGGCGGTAAAAAGGGGTGCGCATGACCGCCGAACGGCCCGCGACCAAAAGCTGCACGCCGTCTGCGGCAAACCGAAGCGCCCCGGAGGCGGAAAGCCCGGTCGCGCGCGCCAGCATACGCGCGGCAAGCCCGCGCACGCGCTCCGAAAACGCCGCGGCCAGACGGGTCTTAAGTCGTGGCAAACCACGGCCGTAGAAATACCCGATCCCGCGGGCAACCCCCGCAAGGCCCGGGGACGGCGCGGATACCGGCGTAAGTTTCCCTGCGCGCGACACGAGAAAAGTGACACCAAGCGGCGGACAATCGGGCACAAAGGCCTGGCGCGGCAGAGAGGCTACGACGTTGAGGGTGGCGCGATCGCGCATGAAGGAAAACGCGGCGCGCGCGCACGCCCGGGCGCGAACCTTGGGATCGGCGGTCAGCCCGCCGATCAGTGCCGGGAGGTGTTCGAAGATCAGGGGGCTTGCGTGCAGGGCCTCGGGCCAAGCGGCGGCCAGACGCGCGTTGTCATACTCGGGGCTCTCGCGCAAACGCCCGCCATAGGCCTCGGCAAGGGCCGCCGCCGAATAATCATGGCGCGGCCGCAGATCGAGGACCGCGTCGGCGAATGCCGCCCCCGACATCGCCGCCGGCCCCATGAAGTTCGGGTAGGGAAATTCGAGCCCGAGCCCCAAGGATGCCCCCCCGATCGCGAGCCCATCATAGGCGCACACCACCCCCTCGCGCAGGCCGCCGGCGCGGATCACCTTGGCCCCGTAGGCGATCTGCACGGCCCCTTCGAGGAGTACTGCAACCTCCGGCAGGGCCAGAAAGCGACGCATGAGCTGGGGGTGCGCCACCGGGCCGTAATCGGCAAGCGCCATCAGCGGCAGCACGAGCCCGACTGACAGGGTATCGTGATTCGTATACAAAAAGCCGCTCATGTCGAGGGCTGCGGTTCGGCCCTTGAACGAACCGTTGCGCAGCAGCCACTCCTGCGCGATGCCCTCGTGGGCGCCGACCCCGAAACGCGCTTCTATGGTCGCGGCCGGTAGCGCGAACACGGCCTTGATGCCTTGCGCGTAGCCGACCGCGGGACGCTCGAGCCCGGCACGCGTGAGCACCCCGGCGGCATCGCCCTCGGCCAGGAATACCACCCGCGCCTCGATCGGTCCGCGCGCGGTATCGACACCCACCACCCGTCCGCCCCTATACCGCAGTCCGGTGACCGTCGTGCGTGGTAGGACGATGGCCCCGTACTCCACCGCGCGCGCCGCGAGATAGCGGTCGAGCTTGGGACGCAACACCGTCCAGGCCTCGCCGTAGTCGTTGCCGGCCACGGCGCGCGCCTCGAAACCCGCGCATCCGTCGCCCCCGTGGACGAAAAGCGAGCGCGCCACGATCCGCCGTTCGCGGGGGGCACGCGCCCAGGCATCCGCCCCCAGGACGTCCTCGCGCGCCAGAGTCTCGGCGTGATAGACGCCGCCCGACCAGTTTTCCGCGCCCGCGAATTCCGCGCCTTCGAGTACCAGGGCGCGCACCCCGGCGCGCGCAAGCTTCAGGGCGGCGGTGATGCCGGCCGGTCCCGCGCCCACGATCAATACCTCCGGCCCCTGACCCATATAGCCTCCTGCCTCCAGTATAGACACGCCCCATGGCCCCGTAGGGGCGGCTTTATATCGTGGCCGGAGAGGACCGAAAAGGCGCGCGATCCCCGGCCGGGCGCCGTTTGCTCGGGCGAGGCGTACCGGTCGAAACATTCAGGCATCCTTGCCTTCTAGGCCACGCGGCGCATGGCGGCTCGGCGTCGCTCGTCGTGGCGCACTGGCTCTCCCCTTTCCCGGCACGCCGCAGGCCTCATGTGGGGGAGCGCGTCGTGGCGTACGCCGGGGAGGCGTGAGGTGTCGCGGCCCATTTTTGGCTCCTTCCAAAGTCCCATGGACCGGCTCGCTCGTTTTTAGGATAGTGGGGGGCTTCGCACGCCGCGCGGGACCCATGCGCGAATCGAGGAGGTGGTGTGTCGACAGCAATGGAGGGCTTGGGTCGTGATGCCGGTTCGGCGTCTTACCTTTTGCCGCGCGGGCTACGCGTGAATCTCGGCTGTGGGCCCGTCATGCCCAAAAACTGGATGAACGTCGATGGCAGCCGCCGGGCCTGGCTTATGGCTCATGGCGCCGGGCTTGATCGGCTGCTTGTGCGCCTCAAGCTTTTACGCGCCACGGCCTTTCGGCCGGGCATCGTCCATCACGACCTGCGCAGACCCCTGCCGTGGGCGAACGATTCGGTGGCGGCCATCTACGCAGGCGAGGTCTGGGAACACCTCGAGTACGAGGATGCAAGGCGCCTTACCAACGAGTGCCGCCGGGTCTTGATGAAAGGCGGCGTTCTGCGTCTGTGCGTCCCGGACGGCGTGGAGTTCTGGGAGAACTATCTCACGATTTTTCGGGAGGAACAGGCCCTCGAGCCCGCGAAGCGCCATGTCGAGCGTCTGCGCTCCCATGTGCGCATGTATTTCGACGATATATGCACCCGGCCGCCGGGACTCAAGTCCTTCAGTCATTTTCATAAATGGCAGTACGACGAGGTCCAGCTCGTGGACCTTTGCACGCGCTCCGGCTTTAAGGATGTCGGCCGCCAGGCGTTTGGCGTAAGCCGCATACCCGACATAGGCGTCCTCGAGCGATCGAATTTTCTGATCGTCGAGGGCGTCAAGCCCTGAGCCGGGCGCGCGGTTTGTCTGTCCCCTGACGCGCCTGCTGCGCTTTTTGGTCCCTCGAGGGGGCGGTTTTAGTCCGGCATGGGTCATGGCGCCGCGCCGCCCGGACCAAAGGCGTTCTTAAAAAGGGGTGGCCCCGTCGCATGCGTCGCGCGCCTTGCGTGAGACGCTGAACAGGAGATGGTCGCGGATCTTTGTGGGCGTCACGCTTTATCATCATTAAGGCACGCCTCTTCTGAGGGCTGCGGGCCTGCCATGCCCGTGCCCGGCATTCCCCCTTCGGTCGAATTCACGAACACCGTCGGCAGATCGATGACCTCTTCTACCGCCTCGCCGGCGACCGACACCACGGCGAGGGCCTGGCGATGGTAGAGACGGCGCACGAGCGCGGCCGATACGAGGGATCGCGCGCGGCGGCGGCGGTCAGGGAGTCGCCCGAGGAGGCGCTCGAAAAATTGAATGGTGTGCCAGTCCTCGGTGCGCAGGCAGAGCTTCTGGCGGAAGTTTTGGAGCAGGGTATCCGCAAGGTCGCGGTCACCCACGGCCGCGTAGAAGCTTGCGATAGACTGCGCGGATATGATACCGACCGTACCGAAGGCGCGCCCTTTGTCCCAGAAGTTGAGATCGGAAAGTCCGTCTTTGTTGGCGCTCACGATTTCCTGATACTCGTCGCACAAAAACAGTACCGGGCGTGCTCGTTCCGCGGTGGGGCGCCTTTGCATGTACTGGAAGAATCGTAGCTTGATAAAAGTGTAGACCACTTTGGCGCCCACCCCCCAGACGGCAAGCGGCAGATCGACGAGGATGACCGCGCCCGACCCGAGGGCTTCAATCGCCAGGGCATCGGCGGGCGGGCAGAAGGCATCGACGAGATCCGGGTGGGTGAACGGCGTCAGCACCTGGGCTGCGCTCGCGAGCACGCCGGCCACCACCTTGGCGTCAAACCGCGTGAACACGCCTTCATGATAAGACTGGTAGCTGCGAAGGAGCCGCAAGGCTTCGGCGCTGAGGCCCGCGGCCTCATCGCGTAATCGGCGATCGCAGTCGGCGCGGACATCGTCGCGAAAGAGGTAGTCGTAAAGACCGGCGAGGCTATAGCGGTCGGGCAGAAACGAAAGCACGCCCAGGGCGTTGCGGCAAAGCTCGACTGCGGTCTCGGTCCAGAACGGGTCTCCGGGCGCGCCGTTTAGGAGCAGGACCGATTTCAAAAAGCCGGCGGCGGCCTCGGGCGTAAGTCCGCGCAAGAGATTGAACGCCCTCCGGCCAGGACCCACGACCGTAAGCTCTCGGCCGGCGCGGCGCGCAAGCCCCGCGGCGGCGACCCCGAAGTCCCCCTTGATGTCAAACAAGAGTCCGCCCATGCCCAAGGCAAGACACTGCAACAAGACAGGCTGGATGACCGAGGTGGTCTTACCCGAACCGATGCCGCCCAGGACCAAAAGATTCTGGCCGAGATCATCGCCCCCCAACACCAGGGACCGCCTTCCCCGACCCGGCCACAGGCCGCGGCGCCGCAAGAGTCCACCGGAGGCGCCAAGCCACAAGCGAATATCGGCGGACACGGCCGGGATTTTGGGCCATGGCGTGCGGATATTCGCCAAGCGGTGCATAAGCCAAACCATCGGGGCACCGCCCATCAACACCGCGGCCACGACGCCCGACAAAGACCCGCGCCGTGCGTGGGGACGCATGAGCCGGGGCCAGCCTACCTTGTCCCAGGGCGCGGGCCATGGGATGTCACGCTCCCGATCCCCCGGGGGCGCCGCATCGCGGGCTGCCGCCAGACGGACTGCCTCATTAAGCAGGCCGCGCGCCTCGAGCTGTTCGCCGACATCCAGCAAGGCGCGCAGGCGCCGACGCGCCGCGCGCGCGCCAAGCGCGCGGGTCCATTGATGGCGATCGGGCGGCATCAGGGAATCTCCCGATAAAAATCGAGCCTAACAAGGGCTACGCTTGCCCGCCTATCGGGAATATGCCGGGAGACTTGCCATGATGCCCGTTTTGTCCATACGGGGGCGGCGTTCGGGTCAGAAGGAGGGGCTCGTGGCGCGCGCGGCCTACTGCGCAAGACGCCGGATGCACGATGAACGGCGCGGCCGGGTCTTTGACTTTTCACAACGCCCCGGGCTTGCCTGGTCAGAGCTGTCGCTCCCCGATGCGCTGCCCGCCTATCTGGCGGATCCGGAGCGGCTATGGAATGCCATCGAGACCGCGCGCACGCGCAGCGTCGGGGGACAGGCCTGCGAGCTTATTATGGGGCTCCCCCGAGGCCGGCCGCTGCCGATGCATGCCGCCTTCGTGCGCGGCTTCGTCGTCGAGGCATTCGTGACGCGCGGACAGGCCGTCGACTGGCATATCCATTATGACAAGGCCGGCAATCTCCATGCGCACGCCCTGGCAAGCCCCGCCTGGGCGGGTGTCGTCAATCGAGCCACAAGCGACCGGTCAGGGGCGCGCGGCGAACGGCGCTCCGGCCTTCACGCCACGTGGCGGCGCCACTGCGAGCGCTGGGGGTTTACCTGCGATACCGAGGCATTTTGCCTCAGGGGCGCCCCGCGGGCTTGCGCTTACGCCCTCGGCCGGCGAGGGATCATGACCCGCCGATGGCGCGAGCGCGCCGCGCGCCAAGCGCTCGTCATCCGCCCCCCGGGGAATCGTTGGCCGGCGTGGCTTAGACTACGACTGCGACGTCGGGCGCGTGATGGGCGTGATGGGCGTGAAGGGGTGCCAGGGGCGCGACGGGCGCTCGCGCGCGAGCGCTAGAAATCAGGGAGTCGGCCGGGGCGGCCTAGATCGGGATTTTCTTTCGTCACACCACCCCCGACGTTCGGCGGTCGTGCTCCGGACACGGATGTCATAGGCTTGCCGTTTGCGCGAGAATACAAGGGTGCTTATCAATGAATGCGGTGAGGATCATCGGCGTACTGCTCGTCGTCCTAGGGATCCTGGGCGCGGCCTACGGCGGCTTTAGCTACACGCACAAGACCGACGAGGCCCGGCTCGGGCCGTTCGCCTTATCCGTGAAACACACGCACCACATCAATGTCCCGCTGTGGGTGGGTGTCGGGGCGGTCGTCGTAGGCGGGGCGCTGTTGCTCGTAGCCGAAGGCCCATACCAGGGGGCGCGGGAGAACGGCTGACGAAGGGCCCTCAGGTTGGGCAGATCATCTGGCCCAACTCTTCGGTCAGACGGATGTTCTCGGTATAATCGACCGGACAGTCGATGAGCGTCACAGTCGGCGTCTCCAGGGCGCGGCTGAGCGTGGGCAGCAGATCCTCGGCGCGCTCGATCCGATAGCCGTCGGCCCCGAAGGCCCGGGCGTATTGGACGAAGTCGGGGTTTGTGAAGCGCACGTTGCCGGTTCTCTGATAATGCATCTGCTGCTTCCATTCGATGAGACCATAAGAGCTGTCGTTCCAGATGAGCACGACAAATGCGATTCCAAGGCGCATGGCGGTCTCGATCTCCTGGGAGTTCATGAGGAATCCCGCGTCCCCGGTCACCGCCACGACGCGCCTCCCTGGAACGGCAAGCGCGGCGGCCACGGCGCCAGGCACGGCGATACCCATGCTCGCAAAGCCGTTCGATATAATGCAGGTATTGGGGCGCTCGGCATCGTAGAGCCGCGCCATCCAGAGCTTGTGGGCGCCTACATCGCACACGACGATATCCTCGGGCCCCAAGGCCTCGCGCAGATCGCCGACCACGCGCTGGGGCTTGATCGGAAAGGCCGCGTCATGGCGATAGCCGTTCAATTCGCGCCGGATCAGCTCACGCAGGTTCGCGAAGCGGTCGGGCGGGCGGCTTGTCACCTGCTCGGCAATGGCCGGCAGGGTCACCGCGTAATCGCCTATGACGCCCGCGGTCACGATGTAGTAGGCATCGACCTCGGCGGCACGCAGATCGATGTGCACGATCTGACGGTCGGCGGTCTTATGCCAAAGCATGGGCGGGTATTCGACGATATCGTAGCCTATGCAAATGATGACGTCGGCGCGGTCGAAACCGCAGGAGATGTAGTCGTGGGCCTGGAGTCCGACAGTGCCCAGACACAAAGGGTGGGATGCCGGTATCGCGCCTTTAGCCATGAAGGTCGTGGCGACCGGGACATTGAGCTGCTCGGCGAAACGCACGAGCGCATCGCAACCCTGTCCGCGTATCACGCCGTTGCCGGCCATGATGATCGGAAAGCTCGCGGCGGCGATCACGCTTGCGGCCTCCGCGACCTGCGAGGCCGCCGGATAGGGCGCCGGGGCCGCCTGGACCTTCAGGGGGGAGCCTGTGGCCGCGCGCGCGGCTACATTCTCCGGGAAGTCTATGAAGCAGGCCCCGGGCTTCTCGATCTGCGCGAGCTTGAAGGCCTTGCGCACCACTTCGGTCACGGTCTCCGGCTCCAGCACCTGGACGGCATACTTGGTGATCGGCGCGAACAGATTCACAAGGTTTAAGACTTGGTGGGACTCCTTGTGCAGGCGCAAGGTCGAGGCCTGCCCGGCGATGGCGACGAGCGGCGCCCGATCCATGTTGGCGTCGGCCACACCGGTGACGAGATTGGTGGCGCCCGGACCGAGTGTCGCCAGACACACGCCGGCGCGATGGGTGAGCCGGCCATAGACGTCGGCCATGAACGCCGCGCCCTGCTCATGGCGTGTCGTGACGAATCGTATGCGCGACTCGAGCAGGGCATCCATGAGGCCCAGGTTCTCCTCGCCCGGGATCCCGAAGATGTACTCGACCCCTTCGTTTTCGAGCGCGCGGACGAAGAGCTGGGCGGCATTCACAATCAGTGTCCCGACCGGCGTTGCGCCTTGCGGACGAGATAGTCGACCACACGCAGCATCTGGCGCCGTCCGCCGGCGAGACTGGGGTTCGTCCGGTAGCGCCCGTCGACAACGAAGGTCGGCACCGAGTGTATATCCTCTTCGGTCTGCTGTTGGCGGGCCTTGCGTACCGCAAGACCCACGGCAAAGGAGCGGTAGACGGTCTTGAAGCGCGCCGCGCTCACGTGGCTATGCTGGGCCACCCACGCGGAGATGGTGGCGGCATTGTCTAAAACCTCGTGATGGATATGGATGGCGTTAAAGAACTTATCATGCAGGGCCGGCACGAGGCCTAGGTCCTTGAAGGCAAAGAAGGCGCGGGCCTGTGGGAGCCAGTAGGGGCTGATGGCCGCGGCCTGGCGCTCAAAGACGATGTCGGCCGGCTTATGGGCCAACCAACGATTCAAGACCGGCTGCAGATGAAAGCAGTGCGGGCAACCGTACCAGAACACCTCCTGCACGAGGATCCTGGGGCCCGGGGGCACGGGTTGCGCCGGACTTACGCGCACATACTCCATGCTCTCGACCACGTTCGCTTGGGCCGCGGATATCGCCAAGGGCAGAACCAGGCCCAGGACCAGGGCCATCTGTCTTCTCATTGCGCCATCTCCTCGATAATGGGTGATACCGTGCTCATTGTAGCCGTTTTTGTGTTCCCCCATGACAGCGACTATCCTATGCGCTTGAAGAGGTGCGGCGCACCAAGGAATAGGGCATGGCGACAAAGTCCAAAGTCGAATTAGCGGAATTTCTGACGCACCAGTATCTGTGCGAGTCATTGACCATCAAGGAGGTCGAGATACTGCTCGACTACACGGAACTCGTGCAGTTTCGCAAAAACGAGACGATCGCCGATATCGGCGAGGTCGGCGAGGCCTTGTATTTCGTGGTCAAGGGCGAGGTCGCCCTCTATTATGACGACGGGGGGCAAGAAAACGAGGTCGGGCGCATGACCGAGGGCGAGCTCATGGGCGAGATGTCGTTTTTTGACCGCAAGCCGCGTTCGGCGCGCATGCGCGCGAAGTCCGATGACACGCGCGTGCTGCTGCTATCGCGCGCCAAGTACAAACGCATACGGGTCGAGCACCCTTATATCGCGGTGAATCTCCTCGAGCACGCCGTGATCAGCCTCGACCACCTGTTTCGGCGTGTCAGTAACGACGTCGCCGGCTTCTCCCAGTACATCCACGGAACCGGCATCAAGCGCTAGTCGCCAAGGCGGCGAGCAGGCGGCCATGGAGGCCCGCGAACCCCCCGTTACTCATGATGAGGATATGGTCGCCGGGGCGGGCGTCGGCGACCATATCCGCGATCAGGGCCTCATGACTATGGTAGACGCGCGCGCGACCATGGAGTCCGGCGAGCGCCGTCTCGACGTCCCAACCGATATCCGGCGGGGCGTAGACATAGGTTGCATCGGCCAGGGCAAGCGCCGGGCCCAGGGTGTCGCGGTGCACCCCCTGACGCATGGTATTGGAGCGCGGCTCCAGTACGGCGAGGACTCGGGCCGGCGCGACTTGCGCCTTCAAGGCCTCGAGCGTGGCCTGAATGGCGGTCGGGTGATGGGCGAAATCATCATAAATCGTGATGTCCCGCGCTTTTCCGTACACCTCGAGCCGCCTTTTCACCCCACGAAAGGTCGCAAGCGCCTGCAAGGCGATCTCCGCCGGGACCCCGGCGAAATGGGCCGCGCTCACCGCCGCCAGGGCATTGGCGACGTTGTGGCGGCCGACCAACGACCATTGCACGCGACCGATCTTATGCCCGCGCAGACTAACCTCAAACGCGCTGCCGTCAGGCGTCAAAAGCCGCGCCTCCCAACCGTCAGGCCTCGAGAAGTATTCGACCGGGGTCCAGACGCCGGCGGCGATCACCTCGGCAATAGCCGGATCGGCGCCGTTCGCGACGACGAGGCCCGTACCGGGGACGATGCGCAACAAATGCTGGAATTGCCGGGAGATCGACGCGAGATCGGGATAGATGTCGGCATGATCGTATTCCAGGTTGTTTAAAATCACGGCCCGCGGCCGGTAATGGACGAACTTCGCGCGCTTGTCGAAAAAGGCCGTATCGTACTCATCGGCCTCGACCACGAAGAAGCGTGACGCGGTGAGCCGCGCCGATACCCCAAAGTTCTGCGGGACGCCGCCTATCAAAAATCCCGGCTCGAGCAAGGCCTGCTCCAGGATCCAGGCCACGAGGCTCGTGACCGTGGTCTTGCCGTGGGTCCCGGCCACGGCGATGACGAAGCGGTCGCGCAACACCTGCTCGGCAAGCCACTGTGGCCCCGAGACGTAGGGAATGCCGGCATTCAAGACCTCCTCCACTGCCGGATTGCCACGCGAGAGGGCATTGCCGATGACGACCAGATCCGGGGCCGGCGTAGGCAGGGTGTCATAGCCCTCGGTGACCATGATCCCGCTCGCTTGCAGCTGGTCGCTCATCGGGGGATAGACCCCGCGATCGGACCCGGTGACATCGAACCCCGAGGCGCGCGCCAACAGGGCGAGCCCCCCCATGAATGTCCCACCGATTCCGAGAATATGGATGCGCATCAGCTCTTGGGCAAAGGAAAGAGGGTAATAAGGATCCAGCCGCTTACAAAAATCCCGGTCAAGGTCACGAGCGCGCTCAAGGGCAGCGGGAGCTCCAGGGCGTGCCACAGGATCTTGGTGACAACCGCCGTAAACCAGACCGCAAGCGCGATGGCCAGCACCTCGGACCCGAGGGCGCCGAAGCCATGGCCGAGCGACAATGGCCAGGTGACGAGATTGATGAGCACGTTGCTGCCGTAGATCGCGGTCATGGTCTGCCCATAGCGGACCCACAAGCGGCGTAGGGCGAGAAAAATCGCCACCCACAGGCCGAGCAGGAAGGTCTGGGCGGCCGCGAAACCGAGGCGCTGGAGGTTATGGGAAAAGCCGGTGTCGACGACATAATTGGTCGCGAGCGCCAGCACCGCCGTGAGCACGAGCAGGGCGCGCGAGGCCGGAAGATCCTGCGGGCGGCCCGCCAAAAACCCGATGTCGAGAAACAACTTGAGCTGCGCCCGCATCTTTTAGGGGCGCGCACGCGAGCGGGACATGGACGAGGGCTGGGACATAAGGACGGATGATAAACCGCTTCGTGGCTGGAACAAAACGCCGCATCCCTCTACACTGGCCGACTCATGACCGAACTTCTGACAGACGGCGCGTCACTCGCTTCATTGGCCGCCGCGATTGCCACATCCCCATGGACGGGCCTCGACACCGAGTTCGTCCGCGAGCGCACCTACTACGCCAAGCTCTGTCTGATCCAGGTCGCGACCCCGGACACCATCGCGCTCGTCGATCCCCTGCACCTCGACATGACACCTCTTGGTCAGGCGCTCACGGGGCCTGGTATCAAGATCTTGCACGCGGGCCGGCAGGATCTAGAGTTGCTCTTGCAGGAGACCGGTGTCCTGCCCGCGCCGCTCTTTGATACCCAGATAGCGGCGGCGCTCATCGGCTACGACGAGCAGATCGGCTACGCGAACCTCGTGGCGCAGCGGCTCAAGGTGGATCTCGCCAAGGACGCCACGCGCACCAACTGGGCGGCGCGTCCCTTGAGTGATCGCCAGCTCGCCTATGCGCAAGACGACGTGCGCTACCTCGAGGCCCTGCGCGCGGCACAGCTTACGGAGCTCGAGCGCCTGGGACGCAGCGCATGGCTTGTCGAGGACTGCGCCGCGCTGAACGACCCCGCGCTCTATCGCTTTTCGCCCGAACAGCTGGTGCGCCGCTATCGTCAGGGCGCGAACCTGACGGCCGGCGCCCAGGCCTTGTTTCAGGCGCTGCTCATGTGGCGCGAGGAGACCGCCCGCGAGGCCGACCTGCCGCGCGCCTGGGTGGTGGCGGACGCGGTTTTGGTCGATCTCGCCACCCGCCCGCCGAAGAGCCATGCGGATCTCGCCCAGCGACGCGGGCTGGACGACCGGCAAGTCCGCCGCCTGGGCGATCGCCTGTTGCGCGTGGTCCAGGAGGCCCCGGACCGTCCGCTCTATCCTTGGCCCGCGGCGCGCCTCGATCCCCACGAGGAGCGGCTGTATCAGGCGCTCGCGGCCCTGATCGACGCGCGCGCCCAGGCCCTTGGCATCCAGGGGGGCGTCATAGGCTCGCGCCGGACGCTTAAAGAGATCGTGCAGGGGGCCGCGCCCGGGAACCTCGCGCGCGGCTGGCGCGGTGCGGTCCTCGGGACAGAAGGCGAGCGGCTGCTCGCCGAGATCGCGGAACGTCATGCCGACGCTGCGTGACGCGGTCTTTCTGCTCGGAGCCCCGCGGGTGCGCGACCTCCCCCCGGACATCGGCGCCGAGGTGGCCTTCGCGGGCCGCTCCAACGCCGGCAAGTCGAGCGCGCTGAACGCCCTCACGGGACACACCGGGCTTGCGCGCGTAAGCAAGACCCCGGGGCGCACGCAGCAGCTCAATGTCTTTGGGCTCGCAGACGACCGTCGCCTGATCGATCTCCCGGGCTATGGCTACGCCCGGGTCCCACAGGCCCTGCGTCACACCTTCATCGCGCTCACGACCGAGTATCTCGAGCGGCGCCAAAGCTTAAAGGGCCTCGTGCTGCTCGCTGATATTCGCCAGGGCCTGAAGACCGAAGACCACATGCTCCTCCAAAGCCGGACCGATATCCCGATCCTCGTGCTGCTCTCGAAGGCCGACAAGATCAATCGTGGCGAGCGCCAACGCACGCTTCGCGAGATGGCGAAGATCGCGCCCGAGACCGCCTACCTCTTGCCGTTCTCGGCGCACACGGGAGATGGTCTGGAAGAGACCCGGGACACGGTGTTGCAGTGGCTTGGTTTGGCGGCAGCCGATGGGCCCACCTGACCGATTGCACGAATCCGCGACCGGCCCGATTACCGAAACCCTGGGCGCGCCGTCTTGACGGGGGTTTGGGGGCGCCTATAACGGGTATACGATGGCCCATAAAAAACCCCGGGCACAAGGGAGAGGGCCCGGGGATAAACGAGACCCTGGGCCCAGCGGCCCAGGTTACCCGCTCAGGGAGGAGAAGCGGATAAAGGACTCAATCGTCCCGTATACATAGACCACGGGCCCCGCGAGAAGTTCAGTGGGCCTCGTCCCAGTTTTTCCCCACGCCACATTCGGCGATGAGCGGTACGGAAAGGCTCGCCACCTGCTCCATACGCGCCACCACGGCCTCTTTCAGGACGGGGATCTCCGCTTCGGGGGCCTCGAAGACGAGCTCGTCATGGACCTGCATGATCATGCGCGCCTTAAGCCCCGTTTCGGTGAGGTAGGTGTCCACCGCCAGCATCGCCATCTTGATGAGGTCGGCCGCGGTACCCTGGAGGGGCGCATTGATGGCGGTGCGCTCGGCATATTGCCGGCGCGCGGTATGGCTTGCCTTGATGTCCGGGATATAGAGCCGACGACCAAACAGGGTCTCCACATAGCCCTGACGGCGGGCCGTGGCGCGCATGTCTTCCATATACTGATGGACCCCCGGATACCGCCGGAAATAAAGATCGCAGTAGTCCTGGGCGCGTCCCTGGTCGATGCGCAGCTGGCGGGCAAGCCCGAACGCCGACATCCCGTACATGAGCCCGAAATTGATCGCCTTGGCCGCCCGCCGCTGATCGTCTGTGACCGTCTCCAGCGTCATGCCAAAGACCTCGGCGGCGGTGGCGCGGTGCACGTCCCGCCCCTCCCGGAAGGCGCGCACCAGGCCCGGATCCTGGGACAGATGAGCCATGAGACGCAGCTCGATCTGGGAATAATCGGCCGACAGGATGCATTGGCCGGGACCGGCCACGAACGCCTGGCGGATGCGTCGGCCCTCCTCGGTGCGCACCGGGATGTTCTGGAGATTCGGGTCGCTCGAGGACAACCGGCCGGTGGCGGCCACCGCCTGATGGTAGGTCGTATGGATGCGCCCCGTGCGCGGGTTGACCATCGACGGCAGCTTGTCGGTGTAGGTGCTCTTCAGTTTACCGACCGCGCGATAATCGAGGATGAGCCGCGGGAGGGGATAGTCGAGGGCGAGCTCGGCGAGCACCTCCTCGGCCGTCGACGGCTGCCCCTTGGGCGTGCGTTTTTTGATGGGAAGCTTTTGTTCGGTAAAGAGAATGTCTTGGATCTGGGACGGCGAATTGAGATTGAACACGCGGCCTGCGAAATCGTGCGCCCGATTTTCGAGGGTGGCGAGCTTGAGCCCGAGCTCGGCGCTTTGCTTTTTCAGCATGGCGGTATCGACAGGCACACCGGCGGCCTCGATACGCGCGAGCACCGGGCTCAAAGGCCGCTCTATCGTCTCGTAGACATGCGACAACCTGGGTTGCGCAGAAAGCCGCCCGCGGAGCTCGGCATGCAAGGCAAGGAGCGTGGCGGCGGTGTCGCCGGCCGCCACCGAGAGCTCCTCGGGGGCGGCCGCCGAGAGCTCTCGGCGCGCCCGGCCTTCGCCTTGCAGCGTCGTCCGGGTCACGATCGGGCGGCTCAAATATTTGAGGGCCAGGGTGGCCAGATCATGACTGGGCGCCCCGCTATCCAGGACGTAAGAAGCCAACATGACATCGTCCCACGAGCCGGCAAAGCCGCCGATGGCAGCTGCCATGAGGAACCGTAGCAAGCGCTTAGCGTCGTGGACCACGAGCGGTGGCGCGCCGCTTTCGAAAAGCGGGCGCAAGGCGGCAAGCCATTCCCCGGCGGCGGGGTCGTCCAGGAGGGCATCCGCCGCCGGGATCATCCACGCGCCTTCGACCGTTCCCACGACCACCGCCACGATGCGTCCGCCATCATCCCACAGGTCGAGGGCCACGAGCGGGGCCGCTCGCCAGACCATGGCCTGAGCGCGCATGGCCTCGGGATCGGTCAGGGTCACGGCGGTGGTCGAGACGCCCCGCGCGTCGGCACCGAGCTCGGAAAGCCAGCTTTTGAACTCCAGTTCGCCATATAATTGCCGGAGCGTGTCCCGGTCCGGGGGTCGCGGCGCGAGGTCGGCCAGCGTGACCGGCAAGGGCACGTCGCAGCGGATGGTGACAAGCTCACGCGCCAACCTAAGCTGCGATCGGCTCGCGCGCAAGGCCTCCCCCAACCGCCCAGGGATATCATCGGCATGCGCCATGAGGCCATCGAGCGAGCCATAGGTCTCGATCCAACGCGCCGCGGTCTTCGGCCCGGCGCCGGTCACGCCGGGGACGTTGTCGACCTTGTCGCCGACGATCGCGAGGTAATCGGATATGCGTTCGGGTGGCACGCCAAAGCGGGCGATGACGCCCTCGCGGTCCAGCGCCTGATCGGTCATGGTGTTGATCAGGGTCACGTCCGCGGTCACGAGCTGCGCCATGTCTTTGTCGCCCGTGGAGATCACGACCTTCAGGCCCTGGGCGCGACCTTGGGCGGCGAGCGTGCCGATCACATCGTCGGCCTCGACGTCCGGCACCATGAGCAGCGGGATGCCAAGCGCGCCGATCAGCGCGTGCAGCCGCGGGATCTGGACTACGAGGTCATCCGGCATGGCCGTGCGCGTCGCCTTATAATCGGCATACAGGGCGTCGCGAAAGGTGCCGCCGGGGGCATCAAAGACCATGGCGATGAGACCCGGCTTGTAATCCGCGCGCAACTTGCGCAGCATGTTGACTACGCCGTAGATCGCGCCGGTCGGCTCGCCGCGCGTGTTTCGTAGGTCGGGCATGGCGTGAAACGCCCGGTACAGATAGGATGAGCCGTCCACCAACAGCAAGAGTTGTTCAGGATTCCCGCTTGGTATCATGACTGCCCCAAAACCTCAAAAACCTCTGATCAAAAAAGCCCCGGCGCCCAGACACGTCGGCGGACCCGCCCCCGATGGCGACCTGTCGCGGGAGGCTTGGAAGATCTTTCAGATCATGGCGGAATTCGTCGAAGGCTTCGAGGCCTTGGCGCAGATCCGGCCATCGGTGAGCATCTTCGGTTCGGCCCGCATCGCGCCCGACCACCCCTACTTCACGCTTGCCGAAGACATCGCGCGCAAACTGTCGGACGCGGGCTTTAGCGTCGTGAGCGGTGGCGGCCCCGGCATCATGGAAGCGGCCAACAAGGGCGCCTATGCCGGGCCCTCGCCCAGCGTCGGCCTGAACATCCGTCTGCCCCACGAACAGGCCGGCAATGCCTACCAGGACATCCGGCTGACCTTTCAGCACTTCTTCGCGCGCAAGGTCATGTTCGTGAAGTATGCCACAGCCTATGTGGTCATGCCCGGCGGTTTTGGCACCCTGGATGAGATGTTGGAAATCCTGACGCTCATCCAGACCGGCAAGAGCCGGCGCATCCCCATCATCCTGGTCCACACCCCGTTCTGGACGGGCCTCACGGAGTGGTTCCGCACGGTCCTGTTGCATGAGGGCGTGATCAGCGAGACCGATCTCGACCTTTTTGTCGTGCTCGACAAACCCGAAGATGTCATCGACGCCATATTCCGCTATTACGAATTGAGCGGTTTTGAGCCCTCCGAAGAGGAAAAGGAGATCCAGCTCAACCTCTGACGAGGAGGGCCTGGTTTCGTATGTCGGTCTTTACGCGCATCGAAGAAGCGGAGCTCGCCGCATTCCTGGCGGGTTATCCGGTGGGCGCCCTGCGATCCTTTGCCGGGATCGAAAGCGGCATCGAGAATACCAACTATTTCGTGTCCACGGCGGAAGGTGAGTACGTACTGACGCTATTTGAGCGAGTCGATCCGGCCGACCTGCCGTTTTTTCTCAATCTGACGGCGTTTTTGGCGGAACACGCCATCCCCTGTGCCCACCCCGTGCGGGGCATGGATGGCGAGTATGTCGGCATGCTTCATGGCAAGGAGGCGGCGCTCGTCATGCGCCTCTACGGGCGATCGGTGGTCGCCCCGTCGGCGGCGCAGTGTTCGGTCATAGGCGAGGCCCTGGCGCAACTCCATGTGGCGGGTGCGGCGTTTGCGTTCGGCGAGGACCGCCCGAATCCGCGAGGCCCCCGCTGGTGGAAAGCGGCGGCCGAGCGGCTGGCGGGTCATCTTGGGGCCGAGGACGCCGATATCTTGACCGAGGAACTGCGCTTCCAGGGGCTCTATCGCTTCGCGGATCTGCCGCGCGGCATCATCCATGCCGATCTCTTCCGGGATAACGCATTGTTCGACGGCGACCGCCTCACCGGCATCATCGACTTCTACTACGCGTGCACCGATACCTGGCTCTATGACCTGGCTATTACCGTAAACGACTGGGCGAGCGAAGAGGATGGGCGGCTTGACTTTCGACGCGCCCAGGCGCTGGTCGCGGCCTACCAGCGGATTCGCCCGCTGACCAGTATCGAGCGCGGGGCATGGCCGGTCCTGCTGCGCGCCGCGGCCCTGCGCTTTTGGCTCTCGCGCCTGACCGATCTCCACTTCCCAAGGGCTGGCGAACTGACGCACACTAAGGACCCGCTTGTCTTTCGGCGGATATTGACGGCGCGCAGGCGCGAGACGCCGCGCGTGCGCAGCCTCTGGGCGGGGCTAGGTTAGCCGCGCGGGCGTAATCTTCTAGGATTAAGGGGTTTGCCATGGACAAGGATCTGTCGCAGGCACGGGCATGGATCATGGGCGCCTACGCCCTCACGGCCGCGGATCTCGTATTATGGGCGGGCATAACCGCGGCCTACCTCGCAATGGCCGCCGCGGTCTCGGATCTGCCGCTTGCGGGCGGCGTGTTGCTGATCTTTCTCACCCCGATCGTCGTCGCAGGCGTCCTGCGCGAGGCGGCGCATCCGCGCGCGGCCGGTGGCGGTTATGCGCGGCGCGCCCGCCAGATCTTCGTGGGGGTCTTGCGCGACCCCGATCTCGCGCTACCGGTCATGAGTGTCGCCACGATCCTGTTGGGGGCCTGGGTCTTCTTGACGGTGGTGGCCATGGTCCTGGGTGTCGACGCGGCCTCCCTTGAGTCGATGTTCGCGCACCGCGACCTCTTGGCCCGCGTCTTTACCGGGGTCCTGCTCGCCATTTTCTGGGGCCTGGAGGCGGCGCTGATCATGACCGCGCTCTATGTGCTTGCGGCGACCGTGCTCGGCGCCAGCCGCCCCCTGGACGCCCTCGAGCAGACCTTCGCGCTATGGCGTCGGCAACCGCTCACGATCGCGGGTCTCGGGGCCGCGTTCGTGCTGCCGCTCATCCTCGCTTCCTATTTTGGGCCGTGGATCCATATCCTCGCGGCGTTCGTCATCTTCGTACCCCTTACGCTCGCGGTCTATCTGAGCCATGAGTCGCGGCAAACCAGCAAGCCCCGTTCATGAGGCGCCCTTGGGCTTTAAGGCGCCGACGTGAAGGCATACACTTGGTTGCCGCCGGCCTTTTGCGCCCTGTACAAGGCCTCGTGGGCGTTCGCCAAAAACCGCTCCAGATCCTGGCCACGCCCGAACTCGGCGATGCCGCCGCTCACGGTCACCGCCGCCTTCTCTCCCTTGACGGTCAGCGGGGCACCGGCCACGGCCTCGCGTAGCCGTTCGGCGACGAGCATGGCCTGCGCGGTGCGGGTCTGCGGCAAGACCACAAGGAATTCCCATCCCTCATAGCGGCCCAAGCGATCGGGAAGCCGCAAGACCTCGCTTAAGGCGGCAGACACCGTCTCGAGCACCGGCGCCTCGGCCTCGGACCCTCGATGCTCGACCAGGGCTTGCGCGCCATCGATGCCGAGACTGACAAGCGACAGGGGTGTGCCGTAACGCTGGGATTGAGCCATGGCCTCGATCAGGCTCGAGGTGATGCCGCGCCGGTTCAATGTCCGCGTGATATCGTCGACCAGGCCCGTCGGGGCCGCCAGGGAGTCCGAAGCCGCCGGGCGCCTGACGTTCATGATGCGCGAGGCGAGCACATAGACGGCGATGGCAAGCCCCGCCGCCTGTAACAGCGCGAACACCGGCCATAATGCCGGCCAGGCGAGACTCAGGGCAATGGCGGCGACGCCCGTCACCAAAACCAATGCGCCGGTGACGATTACGAACGGTTTACGTCGCAACCCACCTTGCTTTGTCAGAAAAAACAATGGGTTCACGATCCATCCCGAGATCAAAGGTGTGTGTCAGGAACTATAGGCGTCCGCAAAGCCGCTTTCCAATCCGCCCCTAAAGAATTTTCAGACCCGCATAGGCCAGGACCAGCCACTTCACGCCACAGCCCGCGAACTGGACCTGCACGCGCGCCTGCGCGCCATGGCCCTCGCTGTCGACGATCACCCCTTCGCCAAAGGTCGCATGGGCCACGCGGCCGCCGATCGACGGCCCGCCCGCGGCGGTCGGCGATGCCGCGGACGAAGCGACACCCGCCGCCCGCGGGCGGACATGGTCCAGGAGGTGATCGGGGATCTCGGTCAGGAAACGGGATGGCGGCGAATAGCGATCCTCGCCGTGCAGGCGCCGGGTCTCGGCGTAGCTCAGGGTGAGCTCGCGCATGGCGCGCGTGATCCCGACATAACAGAGCCTGCGCTCCTCCTCCAGGCGCGCCTCGTCATAAACGGAGCGCTCATGCGGAAACAACCCCTCCTCGAGGCCCGTCAGGAATACCACCGGGAATTCGAGACCCTTGGCGGCATGCAGGGTCATGAGCTGGACTGAGTCCTGACCCTCGCCGGCCTGACCCTCACCGGCCTCGAGCGCGGCGTGCGCCAGGAACTCGAGGACCGGTTGTCCTTCATGCTCCTCGGCCATGAAAAACCGCGCCGCCGACACGAGCTCCTCGAGATTCTCGCCACGGGCCTCGCCGCGCTCACGGCCCTCTTCCCGGTAGAAATCCAGCAGGCCGGTCTCCTTGACGATGGTTTCGATCAGGGCGTCCAGGGGCGTGGCCGCCACGCCCGCCGACAGCCGCTCGATCAGACTGACGAAACCCCGCACGGCGCTCGCCGCCCGACCGCTCAAGCCGCCGTCCGCCATGAGCGCGACCGCCGCCGCCCACAGAGACATCCCCTCGCCCCGGGCCTTGACGCGCAGGACCTCGACGGTGCGCGCCCCGATGCCGCGCGTCGGCACGTTGACGACCCGCTCGAAGGCCGTGTCATCATCACGATTCAAGGCAAGCCGCAGATAGGCCAAGGCATCCTTAATCTCGGCGCGGTCGAAGAACCGCAGACCCCCGTAGACGCGATAGGGTATGCCGGCGCGCACAAGGAGCTCCTCGAACAGGCGCGACTGGGCGTTGGAGCGATAGAGGATGGCGACATCGCGCGGCCGGCCATCCTCGGACAGCAGCCTGCGGATGCGCTCGATGATGTACTGCGCCTCGTCCACCCCGCTGTAGGCGGCGTACACCGCCACCGGGCGCCCCTCGCGGCCGGCCGTCCACAAGGTCTTGCCGAGGCGCTTGGCGTTGTGCGCAATGACCGCGTTGGCGACCTCGAGGATGCGTCCGGTGGACCGATAGTTCTGCTCGAGCCGGATGGTGCGTGTGCCGGGATAATCGCGCTCGAAACGCAGAATGTTCTCGACCTCGGCGCCGCGCCACCCGTAAATCGACTGGTCGTCGTCGCCCACCACGAACAGGTGTCCGCCGGCGCCGAACAACCGCAACCACTCATACTGGACGATGTTGGTATCCTGGAACTCGTCGACCAGCGTGTGCCGGAATCGCCGCTGGTAATGCTCGCGAATCGCCGCGTGACCGCGCATCACTTCGAGCGTCGCGAGCAAAAGCTCCGCGAAATCGACGAGGCCCTGCTCGCGGCACAATGTTTCATAGGTTTGGTAGATCTGGAGCAGCGCGCGCTGCGTCGGGTCGGCGCTCGCCTCCACCTTCCGCGCCCGTCGCCCACCCTCCTTGTGGCCATTGATGAACGCCTGGACCATGCGCGGTGGATAGCGCGCCTCGTCTAGCTCCTGGGCGCGCATGAGGCGCTTTACCAAGCGCTGCTGATCGTCGCTGTCGATGATCTGAAACGCCTCCGGGAGCCCGGCCTCCCGCCAATGGGCGCGCAGAAAACGGTGCGACAGGCCATGGAAGGTCCCGATCCAGAGACCGGACACCCCCTGACGCAAGAGCCCTTCTATGCGCCGGCGCATCTCCGCGGCGGCCTTGTTCGTAAAGGTCACGGCGAGAAACGAAAACGGCGATGCCCCCTGGTTCGCAAGCCAAGCAATCCTGTGGGTGAGGACACGCGTCTTACCGCTGCCCGCGCCCGCCAGGATACGCACCGGACCGGAGGCGGCGGTGACCGCCTCGCGCTGGGCCTCGTTTAGGCCCTCCACAAACGAAGATTCCATGGCGCGAGTGTAACCCGCGGGCCAAGCGCGGGGAACCGCGACGCGCGGCCTCCTCGACCTTGCGCATTGCAATGCCGGCGCAAGTGGTGTCAACTAGCGGGGTTATATATTTTTTGGACCCATCATGGACGAGATCCGCGATTTCGATCTCCATGCCGCCTGGATTCGCCGGGCGCAAAGCGATCTGCATGCCTTCCTCGAGGCCCTCGCCGTGCGTCTCGAGGGCGCGCTCCCCGGACACGTAGAGGTGGAGCGTAAACGCAACGGCCTTTTGAGCGGGACCCGGCATGTCACCGCGATCACCATTCGGGCCGACGGCAGCCGCTACCTTCTGGACGCCCATGGCCACGATATTCAGGCAAGCCGTCAGCATGAGGTGCGCGGCGTGGTACTGAAGACCGAATCACTGCCGCTCGACCGCTGGCTGCAAGACCTCGAAGACGAACTGCGGCGACTTTCGGGGACCCTGGAAGGCGCGCGCGGAATCCTGCAAGACTTTCTGACCTCGTAGAGGAGGCGCCATGTCGCTATTCGGTCCGCCCGGCAGTCGCGCCCAAGATGACGCGGGATCGCTTGCCCGGCAGACGGCCTGGAACGAGGCCCTTACACGCGGCACGGTACCGGCCTTCGTCAAGGAACGGCTCGCCGAGACCATGAGCGGCAAGCGGCCGTGGGTCACCACCGCCTCACCCGCGGGTCTCCTCGCGCAACGCTCGCACGGCATCCGCCCGCTTGGGCTCGTCTCGGGCAACTGCTGGTTTCAGTTCGGCTACTCCTGGACTCGCGGCCATTACGAAGGCTGGCATACGGCGCTTGACCGCCTGCGTCTGGAGGCCGGGCTCATGGGAGCAAACGCGGTCGTCGACGTGACTTTGCGCGTGCGGCGCATGCCGGGAACCGAGAACGAAGGCCACATGGACTACGGCGTGGTCGGCACGGCGGTGCGCCTGGATGGCCTGCGCGAGTCGGCCAATCCGGCGGTCGCCACGGTCTCCGCGCTCGAGTTCGCGCGCCTGCTCGAATCCGGGGTCGTGCCCGTAGGTCTTGCCATCGGCGCGCATTACGATTGGTTCGTGGCGGACGGCTACCAGGCGGCGAACATGGCGTCCTTCTGGAACCAGGAGATCGCGCCGCTCTCGAGCTTCCTCACGCGTGTGCGCCGCCAGGCCTTGCAGGAGTTGCGCGATGATGGCGTGCGTCTGGGCTCGGGCGTGCTCGCCCATACCCAGCATACCGAGCTCTATCGCGTCGAGCCCGACGAGAGCAACCCCTATCCACGCTTCCTCGCGCGCTATATCGCGCTCGGCACCGCCATCCTCCACGATAGCCGCACGCGGCGCCCGTTGGGGCTGCGACTGGTAACGAGCGTGCGCGATCCCCGGCTGCTGGCCGCCACCGATACCGTAAGGGAGGTTTTGTAACAATGAGCGATACAGTCCCCGATCTGCCGCAACACGCGCGCCAGCGCCTGGAAGGCCTGCGCGACACAAGCCGCCGGGGCGGCATCTTCACCTCCGACTTCTCGGTCAACGAATTTCTCATGGTGGGCGAGGCCGGTTTTGAACCGCTTGGCTTGGTGGTGGGCTCCTGCATCTACCATACCGGCATCCAGTACGCGGGCTGGGCCAAGAACCAGGAGATGGCGGTCTTGTCGCAGGCCATGTACGAAGCCCGGGAGCTCGCCATGACGCGCATGGAGCAAGAGGCGCAGTCGTTGTCGGCGGATGGCGTGGTCGGCGTGCGCCTCGAGGTCAAGCGCATGGACTGGGACAAGGATATCCTCGAGTTTCTCGCCATCGGCACGGCCATCGCGCACAGCAAGGGCCACCCGGGCTTCAAGGGCCCCTCGGGCAAGCCCTTCACATCCGACCTCTCCGGCCAGGATCTTTGGATGTTGCTGCAATCCGGCTACCGGCCGCTCGCCCTGGTCATGGGCTCTTGCGTGTACCACGTGGCCCACCAGGGCATGCTGCAATCGCTGGGCAATGTCGGCCGCAACGTCGAGATGCCGCTCTTCACCCAGGCCATGTACGACGCCCGCGAGCTCGCCATGGAGCGCATGCAGCAGGAGGCCAAGGAGGCCGGCGCCGAGGGCGTGGTCGCAGTCCAGCTCCATGAGGGCTCGCACAACTGGCAGCCGCACGTGATCGAGTTCTTCGCCATTGGCACGGCGGTCAAGCCGATAGAGGACGCGGCCGTCATCCCGGAACGACTGATCCCGCAGATTGTCATACCGGTAAACGATTAGGTAGGGAGGTTTCCCATGAGTCTTTTCAAGCGCGCGACCGAGGTCATAGAGGCCAAGTTCAACAAGATCATCAATGCCGCCGAGGATCCGAACGATACCCTCGATCTCTCCTACGAAAAGATGCTCGCGGGCCTCCAGGAGACCCGTCGCCATCTCGCCGATGTCGTGACCGAGCAGAAGGTCCTGGAGCAACAGATGGCGGCGGCGCAGGCCGAGATCACACGCCACGACGGCGACGCCCGGCTCGCCCTGCAGTCAAACCGCGAGGACTTGGCGCGTGCCGCGCTCACCCAGAAGCAGGCTTCGACCGCGAAGCTCGCGTCGCTCACCGAGGCCCACGACAACGTCGCCGCGCAGGTCCAGAAACTCATCGAGTACGAACACAAGTTCCAGGATCGGATCGATGCCTTCCGCACCCAGAAGGAGGTCCTAAAGAGCCAGTACGGTAGCGCCCAGGCCCAGGTGAAGGTCAACGAATCGCTGTCGGGTCTGAGCAAAAAGCTAGGCGGCGTGGGCGAGAGCGTGCGCCGCGCCAAGGACAAGACCGAGCAGATGCAGGCCCGCGCCCAAGCGGTCGACACGCTCGCCGAGAGCGGGGTCCTAGATGACGGCGACGACCGGTCGTCGTCCGAGCGCGAACTCGAGAAGCTGCGCTCGGGAGGGGCGGTGGACGCGGAACTCGAGCGCCTCAAGGGCGAGATAAAGAAATAGCGAGCGCCGGACGCGGGGCAGCGAGCCCGGGGACGATCGCCGTCGGGACAGAAAATCGGGGATTCGGCGGCCATTTTGCGGACGAATGGGTGATCTCGTCCGGGAAAACACTGGGCGAGTCAACGAATGAACGGGGTGCGCGGTGGCGCGCGACGGACTGTTGTGGATACAGCCCATGACGGAACCCGTGGATATTGCCCGCTGGTTCCCCGACGAGGAGTTCCCCGTTTATCCCGAGGGTGCCCGCGACAAAAGACGGCTTTACTCGCCTCGAGAGGCGGTGCACAGTTTCGTGGTCACAGACCACCGCTATTTGTTCAAAAAGCCCCCCTGGGCGCTATCCGGATCAATTTTGGGCAGAGGTCGCGGCTTACCGGATCGGCGGCTTTCTGGGTGTGGTCGTACCTCCGGCATTCGTGGCCTGGAACAGCCGGAATGAAGAATGCGGGGCCCTTATCGAGTGGTTCCTGGACTACCCCGGCGGGGCGAGCGAACACTGCGTGCCGGGCGGGGACATCATGATGAGCATGGACCCGAAATACGATCGGCGAAGGGGGCGGCGACACAATTTCGCGGCTGTCAGGCGCTATATGGGCGTTCTCGAGGACAAGGAACAGATAGGCCGCGAGTGGCGCACATGGTGGTGTGATACAGCCATCTTCGACGCACTTATCGGCAATACGGACCGCCATCAGGACAACTGGGGGCTGCTCTGGACGACTGCCGGGAAGGCGGCGAATGGCGCCGGCATTCGATAACCCTAAAACGGCAGTTGACCGCTCCCGTCCCCCTCTATCCGGGCGCCAATAAGGCGGCCGGATAGGTTCGTCCTTGGAGGAATTTCGCAAACGCGCGCCGCAAGATGAGCGTGAGGCGCTCGAGGTCGGTCAACTGCTCCGCAGTCGATTTGAGGGCGCTCAAGAAGGCCGCCATTTGGGAGGGGTTATGCAGCCCACGGGTCCTCATGTTCCAACGGGTGGGCCGCCTGAACCGGCCCCGAGCCCGGTAAGTCACACGACCGCGCGAGCGGTCGCGTAACGAGAGGGAATCCCAAGGCTCATTGTGGGCCGAACGGCCCATGAGCCGTGGGGAGGTTCAACAGCTTTATTATCATCCCACAACAGGGCTTCGCGCCGCCCCTCTCTTACTCCACCGTCACCGATTTGGCGAGATTGCGGGGCTGGTCGATGTCCGCGCCCTTCGAGACCGCCACATGATAGGCCAGCAGCTGCAAGAGCACCGTGTACACGATCGGGGCCAGCAGATCATCGGTTGGCGGCACATTGATGACGTGCGTCTGGGCGTCCTCGCGGATCGCGTTACGGGTATCCGCGAACACGAACAGCTCCCCTCCGCGCGCGCGGACCTCCTGCAGATTCGATTGCAGCTTTTCCAAAAGCGCGTTGTTCGGGGCCACCGCCACCACCGGCATGTCCGCGTCCACGAGCGCAAGCGGCCCGTGCTTCAATTCACCGGCCGGATAGGCCTCGGCGTGGATGTAGGAGATCTCCTTTAGCTTCAGCGCCCCCTCCATCGCCACCGGGTACTGGGTGCCGCGGCCGAGGAACAACGCGTGCTGCTTTGCGGCGAAAAACGGCACCCACGCCTGGACTGCGGCATCGAGACCAAGGACTTGCTCGATCTGGCTTGGGAGGCCGCGCAGCAGCTGGACGATACGCGCCTCGTCCTCGGGTCCCAAGCCGCGGCGCCGGCCGAGCACCACGACCAGCAGGAGCAGGGCCACGAGCTGGGTGGTGAAGGCCTTGGTCGAGGCCACCCCGATCTCGGGACCGGCCTGGGTCATGAGCACGAGTTCGGAGCCGCGCACGAGTGAGCTTTCCGGGGCATTGCAGATCGTAAGTGTGTGGGCAAAGCCAAGCTCGCGCGCATAGGCGAGCGCCGCCAAGGTGTCCGCGGTCTCGCCGGACTGCGAGAGCGTTACAAATAGCGTGTGGGGGGCGACACGAGGTTTACGGTAACGAAACTCGCTTGCGACCTCGACCGCGCACGGGAGGCTCGCCAGGCCCTCGAGCCAATAACGCCCGATGAGGCCGGCATGATAGCTCGTGCCGCAGGCCACGATCTGCACCGCCTCGATATCCGCGAATAGGCCGGCGGCATGGCCGAAGGCCTCCTCGTAGACGCGTTCCAGGCCGATGCGATTTTCCAGAGTATCGGCAATCGCGCGCGGCTGTTCGTGGATCTCCTTTAGCATGTAGTGCCGGTACTCGCCGCGCGCGACCGCATCAGCCGATAGCTCGCTATGTTTTATGGGACGTTCCACGCGCGCGCCGTGCACGTCGTAAATGGCGACGGCATCGCAAGTGATGTCGGCGATGTCGCCCTCTTCGAGAAATATGAAGCGCTGGGTCACGGGCAGTAGCGCGGCAACGTCCGAGGCAATGAAGTGTTCGCCTATGCCTACGCCGATCACAAGCGGGCTGCCGCGGCGGGCGGCGACGAGCCGATCGGGCTCGCGATTGGTGATGACGCCCAGGGCATACGCGCCGCGCAGCGACGGCAGGGCCATGCGCACCGCCGCCAACAGGTCGGAGGTCTCCTCGAGCCGCCGGTAGATCTCGTGGACTATTACTTCGGTGTCGGTCTCGGAGGTGAACTCATACCCGAGTTGCATCTGTGCGCGCCGCAAAGTCGCGTGGTTCTCGATGATGCCGTTATGAACGAGCGCGACGGTGTTGCGGCAGATATGCGGATGGGCGTTCTCGGTCGCCGGGCGGCCATGGGTGGCCCAGCGGGTATGGGCGATACCGGTCGTGCCTTCCATATGGGCGTCGAGCCGCCCTTCCAGCTCGCGGACCTTGCCCACCGAGCGGGTGCGCGCCAGACAGTGGTCGTGATCTATGACAGCCACGCCGGCCGAGTCATAACCCCGGTACTCGAGACGCTTGAGCCCCTCGATGAGGATAGGCACCACATTGCGTTGCGCGACCGCGCCTACGATTCCACACATGGGTCACTCCTTGTCCGGGCGCGGCGGTTTCTCGGGGCGCCGCCAGCCGCTGACGGTTTTCTGGACCGCCCGACTGAGCGTAAGCTCGCCTGCCGGCGCGTCTCTCGTGACCGTGGATCCCGCGCCTATGGTGGCGTCGGCCCCGATCTCGACGGGCGCCACGAGCTGGCTGTCGGACCCTATGAATGCGCGGTCGCCGATGACCGTGCGATGCTTTTGCGCCCCGTCGTAATTACAGGTGATGACGCCGGCGCCGATATTGACGCCTTGGCCGATCATGGCGTCTCCGACGTAACTTAGATGGTTGATCTTGGTGCCCATGCCCACGCGCGCGGCTTTGATCTCCACAAAATTACCGACCCGCGCGCGGCCGCCGAGCACGGTGCCGGGACGCAGCCTCGCAAACGGGCCGACCACGCAATCCGGGCCCACCTCCGCGCCATCGATGACCGTATGCGCCTCGATGCGCGCGCCGCGCGCGATGCGGCTGTCGCGGATGACGCAATGCGCGCCTATACGCACATCGTCGGCAAGCTCCACGCGGCCCTCGAAGACGCAGTTGACGTCGATCTGGACGTCGCGCCCGGCGGTCAACGTGCCGCGGACATCGAAGCGCCGCGGATCCATGAGCTGCACGCCGGCGGCCATCTGCGCCGCGGCCTGCTGCTCCTGAAAGACGCGCTCCAGCACGGCCAGATCAGCGCGGCTATTGACCCCCTCGACCTCGCTTACGCAGCGAGGAGAGGTGGTGGCGACCGCCAGGCCGTCTGCGACCGCGAGCGCGATGACGTCCGTGAGGTAGATCTCGCCCTGGGCATTGGCCGCGGACAAGCGCGGGATGTAGCGGCGCAGATGCGCGGCGGGGGCCGCCAGCACGCCGCTATTGACCTCGCGCAGAGCGCGCTGCGCGCGGTCGGCGTCGCGCCATTCCACGATACGCATGACGCGCCCCTCGTCATCGCGCACGATGCGGCCATACTGGTTCTCGTGGGCCGCCTCGAAGGTCAGCAGGGCGACCCCGGCCGCGGCCCGGGCGCATAAGGTCTTCAGGGTGTCTTTTGTGATGAGCGGCACGTCGCCCAAAAGCACCAGCGCGAGCGTATCTTCGGCGAGCCGTGGGAGCGCGCAGCCTACCGCATCCCCGGTACCGCGCTGCTCGGCCTGCAAGACCCAATTTAGCGCGGGCCCTGGGAAAGCCTCGCGGACCTGCTCGCCGCCGTGGCCGTAGACGACATGAATGGCGCGCGGCGCAAGCGCCATGGCGGTATCAAGGACATGCGCCAACAACGGGCGCCCGGCGAGCGTGTGCAGGACCTTGGGCTTGGCCGACGCCATACGCCGTCCCTGGCCTGCCGCCAGAATAATGATCTCGAGAGAGGAAACCGGGCCCTGCATAAGTCGCTATTAGAGCGGCCTTATGGGTTAAAGGCAATGCCCGAAGGGCCGATGGCCTAATGAACGGCCGCCGCCGGCTGGCCGAGGCGGCGTTCCTCGGGGGTCGCATCGCGGATCGCCTGCACGGTCACCGCGAAGCGTACCGTCTGTCCGGCGAGCGGGTGATTGGCGTCGACCGTAAGCTTGCCATCAGCAATGGCGGTGACCACAAAGCGGACCGCCTCGCCGCGCTCGTTTTCGGCCTCGACCTCGGCCCCGATGTGCCGGTACTCCGGGGGGACGTGGGCGATGTCGTCTGTAAATGTCAGCGCCGGGTCATGCTCGCCGAAGCCCTCGCCCGGCGAAAGCTCGACGTCGATTGAGTCGCCGACCTCAAGGCCCTCGAGGGCGCTTTCGATCTTCTCGAACAACCCCTCCCCCGATCCGTGGAGGTAGGAAATCGGGACATCCGTGTGCTCAAAGATCTCGCCATGCCCGTCACGCAGCGTGTAGGTCAATGACACAATCTTGTCTTTGGTAACCACAATAACCTCCTAACGGATGCGCCCTGGTGCGCGATGGGGTATTTGTGGGTGGTAGCGTCGCACCACCGCCAGCCGCGCCGAGGCCTGCGCCAACTCTGCCTGGGCATGAGCGTAATCGGTCTTGCCGGCCTGCTCCTCGGCGCGCCGCGCGGCCTCCTCGACCGCGCGCGCCGCCAGGGCCTCATCGATGTCGGCGGCGCGCTCGCCGACATCGGCAAGCACCGTGATATGGTGCGGCTGGACTTCGATGAAACCACCGCTCACATAGAAGGCCTGTTCGTCGCCGCTTGCGTCCTGCACGCGTAAAGCGCCGGCCTTGAGGGCGGCGAGCAGCGGCGAGTGACCGGGCAGGAAACCCGCCTCGCCATCACGCAAGGGCGCGACGACCAAGGTCGCGTCCCCCGAGAACAAGGAGCGCTCGGCGTTGACGATGTCGACGTGAAAATCGTCCATGGCCGGTCAGAGCCGCCGCGCCTTGGCGAGCGCTTCGTCGATCGTGCCCACCATATAAAACGCCTGCTCGGGCAGGTCATCGTGCTCACCGTCTGCGATCGCCTTGAATCCGCGGATGGTCTCCTTCAGCGGCACATACGTGCCGGGCATGCCCGTAAAGACCTCGGCCACAAAGAACGGTTGCGAGAGAAAGCGTTGGATCTTGCGCGCGCGCGTCACGACGAGCTTATCATCGGCCGACAGCTCATCCATGCCAAGAATGGCGATGATGTCCTGAAGCTCCTTATAACGCTGGAGAATCGACTGGACCTTGCGCGTCGTGTCGTAGTGATTCTCGCCTATGATCTGCGGATCGAGCTGGCGGCTCGTGGAGTCGAGCGGGTCGACCGCCGGATAGATGCCGAGCTCGGCCACCTGCCGCGAGAGCACGACCGTGGCGTCAAGATGCGCGAACGTGGTCGCCGGCGAGGGATCGGTGAGGTCGTCCGCCGGGACATAGACCGCCTGGACGGATGTGATGGAGCCGGTCTTGGTCGAGGCGATGCGCTCCTGGAGAACGCCCATCTCTTCGGCCAGCGTCGGTTGATAACCGACCGCCGAGGGCATGCGTCCGAGGAGCGCCGAGACCTCCGTGCCCGCCAGGGTATAGCGGTAGATGTTGTCGATGAACAAGAGGACATCGCGGCCCTCGTCGCGGAAGTGCTCGGCCATGGTAAGGCCGGTGAGCCCCACGCGCAGGCGGTTGCCCGCCGGCTCATTCATCTGGCCGTAGACCAGCGCGACCTTGTCGAGCACCCCGCCTTCCTTCATCTCGTGGTAGAAGTCGTTGCCCTCGCGCGTGCGCTCACCAACCCCCGCGAATACGGAGTACCCGCTGTGCTCTATGGCGATGTTGCGTATGAGCTCCATCATGTTGACGGTCTTGCCGACCCCGGCGCCGCCGAATAGCCCCACCTTGCCGCCCTTGGCAAACGGGCATATGAGGTCGATCACCTTGATGCCGGTTTCGAGAAGCTCGGTGCTGGCCGCCAAATCCTCGAAGGGCGGCGGGGCCCGATGGATGCTGCGCACAGTCGCGCTCGTCACCGGCCCTTGTTCATCGACCGGGCGGCCGAGCACATCCATGATTCGTCCCAGCGTCGCCGCCCCCACCGGCACTTCGATGGGACGGCCGGTATTGACGCAGGACAGGCCGCGCTTTAAGCCATCGCTCGACCCCATGGCGATCGTGCGCACGACGCTATCGCCAAGCTGCTGCTGGACCTCGAGCACGAGATCGCTACCCGCCACCTTCAGGGCGTCGTAGATCTTCGGCACGGTCGCGCGCTGGAACTCGACATCGACCACCGCCCCTATCACCTGCACAATCTTTCCATCTGACACCTTAAAGCCCCCTAGACCGCCGACGCGCCGCCGACGATCTCCGCGATTTCCTGCGTGATCGCCGCTTGGCGCGCCTTGTTGTATGCGAGTTTCAGATCGCCGATCAATCGCCCGGCATTATCGGTCGCGGCGCGCATGGCAACCATGCGCGCCGACTGTTCGCTCGCGAGGTTCTCGATCACGGCGCCGCGCACGCGCGTCTCCAAATAACGCGCCAGGATGTCGGACAGGACATCCTGGGCCTCCGGCTCGTAGAGATAGTCCCAACGATGCCGGTCGACATCCGGTCCGGGCTCGGGTAGTGGCAACAAATCTTCGGTCACCGCCACCTGGCTCATGGTGTTCTCGAACCGATTGTAGACAAGCACGATGCGGTCGACACGCTCCTTACGGTACGCATCGACCACGACCTTGACCACGCCCGCGATCGATTGCAGGGACGGGTGATCGCCCAAGGGCGCGAGTTGCGCGACCACGGGGGCCTCAAGCCTGCGAAAATAGGCCGCGCCCTTATTGCCGAGTACCGCGACATCGCCCTGGATGCCCGCCCCCTCCCACTCCTTTAGGAGGCCCACGGCGGCCCGCAGGACGTTGACGTTGAGCGCGCCGGCCAACCCCCGGTCGGAGGTCACGACCAGCAGGGTTGCGCGTCGCACCGGCCGCACGGCGAGCAAGGGGTGGCGATATTCGGGGTGCGCGGCGCGGATGTGGCGCATGATGCCGACCAGACTCTCGACGTACGGGCGGGCGGCGCGCATACGCTCCTGGGCCTTGCGCATCTTGGCCGCCGCCACCGTCTGCATCGCGCGGGTGATCTTCTGCGTGCTCTGCACGCTGCGGATCTTGGTTCGGATCTCTTTTCCGCGCGCCATCAGTAACCGCCTTCGGCCTTGAATTGCTGAATGAAGCGCGTCAGGGCGGCGATGACATCCTCGTTGTAGTCGCCGGTGTTGTCGATGCCTGTCAGCGCCTCGCCCTGTTCGGCGCGGGCCGCCGTGCGCAGCGCCGAATCGAAGACTGACACCTTCTCCACCGGCAGGTCGTCCAGCACCCCGCTGTTGGCGGCGAGCAGCGTAAGCGCCATGTCGGCCACCGACAAGGGCTGGTATTGGACCTGCTTCATGAGCTCGGTAAGTCGCTGTCCGCGATCGATCTGTTTGCGCGTCGCCGGATCGAGGTCGGAGGCGAATTGCGCGAACGCCGCGAGCTCGCGATATTGGGCAAGCGCCAGGCGCACCCCTCCGCCCAGCTTTTTCATGATCTTGGTCTGTGCCGCGCCGCCCACGCGCGAGACCGACAAGCCGGCGTTGATGGCCGGACGGATGCCCGAATTGAAGAGATCGGTCTCGAGGAAGATCTGGCCGTCGGTGATCGAGATCACGTTGGTTGGCACGAAGGCCGAGACGTCGCCTGCCTGGGTCTCGATGATCGGCAACGCGGTGAGCGAGCCGGTGCGTCCCTTGACCCCCGACTGGCGCTCTACATATTCCTCGGTCACGCGCGCGGCGCGCTCGAGGAGCCGGGAGTGGAGATAAAAGACATCGCCGGGATAGGCCTCGCGTCCCGGCGGCCGGCGCAGGAGCAACGAGATCTGGCGGTAGGCCCAGGCTTGCTTGGTAAGGTCATCGTAGACAATGAGCGCATCCTGTCCCCGGTCACGGAAATATTCGCCCATGGCACAGCCCGCGTAGGGCGCGAGGTATTGCATGGCGGCCGGATCAGCGGCGGTCGCCGCGACCACAATGGTATGCTCCATGGCGCCCATTTCCGTCAGACGATGCACGACGCCCGCGACACTGGAGGCCTTCTGGCCGATCGCCACATAGATGCATAAGACGCCGGTGGTGCGCTGCGCCAAAATGGCGTCTATGGCAAGCGCGGTCTTGCCCGTCTGGCGATCCCCTATGATGAGCTCGCGCTGGCCGCGCCCTATCGGCACCATGGCATCGATGGCCTTGATCCCGGTCTGCAGGGGTTGGGTCACGGACCGGCGCGCAATCACGCCGGGGGCGACCTTCTCCATCGGCGATGTCGTTTTGGCGGGGATGTCGCCGCGCGCATCAAGCGGCCGGCCGAGCGCGTCGACCACGCGCCCGAGGAGCTCGGGACCCACGGGGACCTCGAGGATGCGGCCGGTGCCCTTGACGATATCGCCTTCGGTGAGGTGTGCGTAGTCTCCCAGAATGACCGCGCCCACGGCGTCGCGCTCGAGGTTGAGCGCAAGCCCGATCGTGTCGCCGGGGAACTCGAGCATCTCCCCCTGCATGACGTCGGCCAAGCCGTAAATGCGCGCGATGCCGTCGCTTAGACTCATGATCGTGCCAGTCGACGCCGGGGCCGGGGGCGCGAGCGCCTCGATTCTTTGCTTGATGAGATCCGAGATCTCGCTCGGTTTCAAAGACATAGAAATTCCTCTAGAAAGGGCTTAGCGCGTGGGCGAGTGCCGCCAGACGGCCGCGGATCGAGCCATCGAGGACCATATCCCCATATTGAACGATGACGCCGGCCAGGAGACGGCCGTCGGTTTCCACGACCAGATCCACAAGACGGCCGGTCCGCCGCGCCAGCGCCGCGCGTAACCGCTCGCGCTGGGGCTCGCTCAACGGCAGGGCCGTGGTAATGGTCGCGTGGGTCCGGTTCTCGGCATCATCCTTTAAAGCGGCGAAGACCGTCGCAATAGCGGGCAGCACGGCCAGCCGGTCGTTTTGCAACAGCAGATCGATGAGGCGCGCCAAAGGAGGCGAGTCGGGCTCGCCGGACGCGAGCGCGGCGGCAAGGCGCGCGCGCGGAACCTCGGGGTTCTCGGCCAAGGCCGCGATCGCGGGATCAGAAAGCGCCCGGGCGGCGGCCTCAAGGCGCGCAAGCAGTGCGGCGCGATCGATCCCATCCACCGCCATGAGCGCCCGGGCATAGGGGCGCGCGACGGCCGTCAATTGGTCGCCGATCACAATTGCCCCGCGACTTCTTCGAGAAGCCGGTCATGCAGGCGGGAGTCGATCTCGCGCTCCACGACACGCTCCGCGCCCACCAAGGCCAGCCGCGCGACATCGGCGCGCAGCTGCTCGCGCACGCGGGCCATCTCGGCCTCGGCCTCGGCGCGCGCCAACTTTACGGCGCGCTCACTCTCGGCGTGAGCGCGCTCGCGGGCCTCCTCGATGATCTCGCGGGAGCGCCGCTCGGCGTGGTCCAGGATCTCGGCCGCGCGTTCGCGGGCCACGGCCAGGATCTCTTCTTGCTGTTGTTGCGCCAGATCGAGCGCCTTGCGGCCTTGGTCGGCCGCGGCCAGGCCGTCGGCGATGCGTTGCTGGCGGCGCTCCATGATGGCCGTAAGCGGCCCCCAGAGGTAGCGCTTGACGAAGACGATGAGCACCGCGAAGGTGACCATCTGGACGATGAGGGTCACGGATATCGGCATGGTGTGGGCGCGTCCCTGTCCGGCCTTAATGAGCGACGTGCGTGATGGCGGCGACGGCCGCCGCCTCGAACGGATTCACGAACGTGAAATACATCGCGAAGGCCGCGGCAATGAACGGGAACGACTCCATGAGGCCCGCGGTAACAAACATCTGCACGCGCAAGATCGGCAGCATCTCCGGCTGGCGCGCGATGCCCTCGATGTATTTGGAACAGATAAGGCCCCAGCCGAGGGCCGAACCCAATGCCGCCCCCGCAAAGATGATGCCGACCGCGACGGCCGTGTAGGAAAAGACCATGCCGATAACCGGCGCAAGCTGCGGATCAACCATAAAGCGACTCCTTTAGATAAAAAATGAAAGCACCCAGACTTTAGTGAGCGTCGCCTTCGTGGGCCGAAGCCATCGCCAGATACATGACGGTGAGGACCATGAAGATGAACGCCTGCAGCGTGATGATGAGCAAATGGAAGATCGACCACAGTATGCCTGGGGCCCACGCCACCCACCAGGGCAAGAGCGCGATGAGCAAAAACACGAGCTCGCCTGCAAACATGTTGCCGAAAAGACGCAAGCCGAGACTCAAGGGCTTGGCGATCTCTTCGACGGTGGTCATCAGGATGTTGACCGGGAACAAATAAGGCCCGAACGGATGGACCAAAAACATCTTCAGGTAGCCCCCGAGCCCTTTATGCTTGATGTGGTAGAAGAGGGTCAAGAGAAAGACGCTTAAGGCCAAGCCCAGGGTCGTGTAGGGATCGGCCGTCGGGGTCGACCGGAAATGGCGGATGCCAAAAAAGGCGTGTGCCAGCTTCGGCAGCAACAACACCGGCAAGAGGTCCATGGCATTCATGAGCAAGACCCAGAGAAACACCGTAAAGGCAAGCGCGCCCACCATCGGACCCGCGCCTGGAAAGATGTCGCGCACCTGGTCGTCGACGAACTCGAGGAGCGCCTCGAGGACATTTTGGATCCCGTGGGGGACGTCCTCCTGCAATCGGCGCCCTATGACGACGCCCGTGCCGACGATGGCCGCGGCCAGGATCCAGCCAATGAGGATGGTGTCGACCTGAAGACTCCAGAACCCGTGACCCATGGTCAGGTTCTTTAAATGGTTCTCCATGAAGCTTACGGCGTTGTGACTCATGACGTCGACGACATCCCCGGGACCAGGAAAGCGGCCTGACCCAAAACAAAGGCGATCAAAAACGGCAGCGGGGACACATGAAATACCCCGAGCCCCAAACCCAAAAGAGTGATTGCCAATACGAAGCGCGCGATGGCACCGCCATATAACCACAGCTGGGCGCCCGCCGGGCCGCCGGTCCCGTCGGCGCGGCCCACGCTATAGGCGAGCAACGAGGCGCTCAGCATCGCAATCGCGCCCCCGGCCAGCGCCGCACCCAAGCGTTCCAGCGCATCGTGGCGCGAGGCGTCGAGCGCGGCCACGGCCGCCACTACCAAGGTTAGCGAAATTTGTGCCCAAAGGACGCGACGCAATCCTTTGCGTAACACCCGCGCGGCATGGCTCATGATGGTCCCGACCCGGTCGGCCTCGTTAGGGGCGCCCGCGGCGGCGCAGTATAAGTGTTCTTTATGCCAGGGTCAAACGGGGCCGTAGGCTCGCAGGCGAGGACTTACGGGGGGCCTAGCCGCGGTTTGGCCCAGGCGGCCGCCTGCTGGCGCTCGGCCGGGGTCAGCCTCGCCGTGACCTGGCGGGCAAGCTCGGCCGCGCGCGGCAGTTTCGGGGCCGCACGCTCGTACCAAGCCAGGGCATGGACGAGATGGTCCGGCTGGCCGACCCCATACTGATACAGCTCGCCTAGCTTAAGCTCGGCATTGGGCGCCCCGCTTCGGGCCTCGCGCTTAAGGCTTCGCAGGCCCGCGTACGCCGGATGCCAACACAGGATCACTAGAGTAAGGCCGGCGATGCCGGGAGTCCATCGTTTCACGCCCACCTCCTGTCACGAAAATCGGCCGAGCAGGCCCTCGAGCTCGTCCATACTATGATAGTCGATCGTGATGCGTCCTGCCCCGGCACGCCGTGTCTGGATCCGTACGCGCGCCCCCAGGGTTTCGGTGAGGCGGCGCTCGAGCGCCGCGACGTCGGGGTCGGGGACGGCCTTGGGGGGTGCCGGCCGCGCGTGTTGTTGGACACGCCGTTCGGTCTCACGGACGCTTAAGGCCTTGGCGACCACCTCGCGTGCCAAGGCGGCCTGGGCCTTGGGATCGGCGATACCGAGCAGCGCGCGGCCATGCCCCATCTCGAGTTGGCCGGCGTCGAGCAGGTCGCGCACCTCGGGGGCCAACCCGAGAAGCCGCAGGAGGTTGGTGACGGCCGCCCGCGACCGGCCAACCTGGGTGGCGACCTCGTCGTGCGTGAGCCCAAACTCCTCTTGCAGGCGCTTTAAGCCGGCGGCCTCTTCGAGGGGATTGAGATCCTCGCGCTGGATGTTTTCGATCAAGGCCACGGCCATGACCGCTCGGTCCGGGATGTTGCGCACGATGACCGGAACCTCGGCAAGACCCGCGATCTGGGCGGCGCGCCAACGGCGCTCTCCGGCAATGATCTCGAAGCCGCCGGTCACCTCGCGCACCAGGATGGGTTGCACGATGCCTTGGGCGCGGATGGAGTCGGCAAGGGCGCTCAAGGCCTCGGGCTCCATGTGCGTGCGCGGTTGGTAACGGCCCCGCCGCAGGTGTTCGATCGGCAGCGCGCGGATGGTATCCGGCGACGCGGGCGCGGCGTCAGGGCGCGGGCCATCGCCGAACAGGGCGTCCAGGCCGCGTCCGAGCCGGGGGCGTTTCTCCTTCATGGGGGCAGGTCTCCTGCGGCAGGTGGGGGTTCGCGCGCCAGAATCTCGGCGGCGAGGGCGAGATAGGCCTGGGCCCCGCGCGACGCGCGATCATACTGGATCACCGGGATGCCGTGGCTCGGGGCCTCGGCGAGCCGGACATTGCGCGGAATGATGGTCTGGAAGAGCTGGTTGCCGAAATGGCGGGTCAACTGATCCGAGACCTCGAGGGCCAGACTGTTGCGCGGGTCGAACATGGTGCGCAGCAGGCCGTCTATGGTCAGCGCCGGGTTCAGCTGGGCACGCACGCGGCGTATGGTGCCAAGCAGGGCCGTCAGCCCCTCCAAGGCATAGTATTCGCACTGCATGGGGATCAGCACGGCATCGGCAGCCACGAGCGCGTTTACCGTCAAAAGGCTCAACGCCGGGGGACAGTCGATATAAATATAATCGTAGCCGCCCTGAAGGGGCGCGAGCGCCTGGCGCAGACGCCGCTCGCGCTGCGGGATCTGGATGAGCTCAAGTTCGGCGCCCGACAGATCGGCATGCGCGGCCAGCACATCGTAGCCACATGCCACGGCGGCGATCGCGTTACGGGGCTCAGCTTCGCCGAACAAGACATCATAGAGGCCCTGTTGCGTAGCCGCCGCGCCACTGCCCATAGTGGCGTTGCCCTGCGGATCGAGGTCGATGAGCAGGACCCGCCGGCCCTGCTCGGCAAGCGCGGCCGCCAGGTTGATGCCGGTCGTGGTCTTGCCCACCCCGCCTTTTTGATTGGCGATGGCAACGATGCGCGTCATGGGTCGCGCGCGAGCACAACGAGGTGGCGCTTGGCGGCAAGCCCCGGCACCTCGAGGGCGTGCACGGCCTGAATGGTGAAGGGCGGCGCCACGGTCGCGAGCTCCTCCGTCGGGAGCGCCCCCTTCATGGCGGCGATGACACCGCCTTGCGCGAGCAGGCGGCCGGCGGATAGCGCGATGTCGTTCAGGCTCGCAAACGCGCGCGCGGTGATGACCGCGTAAGGCGCCTCTGGCGCATGGTCCTCCACCCGTCCATGGGCCAGGGCGACCTGCGTAAGGGCGAGCCGCGCGACCACCTCCGTCAGGAAATCCATGCGCTTACGGGACCGATCGAGCAGGGTCACCGAGCGGCGCGCCTGCAACACCGCAATCGGGATGCCCGGCAGACCCGCGCCGCTGCCCATGTCGAGCAGGCGGCCGGTCGGCAGGTGCGGCAGGATGGCAAGGCTGTCTAGGATGTGGCGCTCCACCATATCCTCGGGGTCGTGGATCGCCGTCAGATTGAAGACCCGGTTCCAGCGCGCCAGGGTCTCGAGATAGGATAAAAGGCGCGTCTCGGTATCGGCATCGGCGGCCAGACCCAACGCCTGCAGACCGGTATGCAGGCGCTTTGCCGCCCGCCCCCACGGGGCCGCGCCCATCGGCTGCGCGCGGCCCATATCAGGCCCGCACCCGCTTGAGATGCACGAGCAGCAGCGAGACGGCGGCCGGCGTGACCCCCGGTAGGCGCGCCGCCTGACCCAAGGTCGCCGGCCGGTGGCGCGCCAGACGCTGGCGGACCTCGGTGGATAGGCCGCGTATGCCCAGATAATCCAGATCCTCTGGCAAAACCATTTCCTCATGGTGGGCGCGGCGCGCGATCTCGTCGCCCTGGCGCGCGATATAGCCCGCGTACTTGACCGAGACTTCGAGCTGGCGCGCGGCCTTGGCGTCGCTGAGCGCCGCCTCGGAGGGCGCCATCTCGATGATGTCGTTATAGCCCACGCCGGGGCGCTTGAGGAGGTCAAATAGCGAACTTTCGCGCGCCAGGTCTTGGCCGAGGCGCGCGACGACCGCCGGGTCTCCGGGGCGCACGAACACCGAGCGCAGGCGCGCCTGCTCACAAGAGACGGCCTGCTCGCGCCGGGCGATCTCCCGATAGCGGGTGTCACTGATGAGCCCCAACCGATGCGCCACGGGGGCCAGCCGCTCGTCGGCGTTGTCTTCGCGCAGCAAAAGCCGGTGTTCGGCGCGCGAGGTGAACATACGGTAAGGCTCGGTGAGGCCTTGAGTAATGAGGTCGTCTACCAGCACCCCGAGATAGGCCTCGTGGCGCCCAGGCCACCAGGCACCCTCGGCGCGCGCCGCGAGGGCGGCGTTGATGCCGGCCAGGAGGCCCTGCGCGGCGGCCTCCTCATACCCGGTCGTTCCGTTGATTTGGCCTGCGAAGAACAGCCCATCCACGGCCTGGGTCTCTAGCGAAGGTTTCAGGTCGCGCGGATCGAAATAATCGTATTCGATGGCGTAGCCGGGGCGGGTCAGCACCGCCCTACCAAGGCCCGGTATGGAACGGACCAGGCGCCACTGGGCATCGAACGGCAGGCTGGTGGAGATGCCGTTGGGGTAGATCTCGGGGGTATCCAGGCCTTCTGGCTCGAGAAAGATCTGATGCGAGGTCTTGTCGGCGAAACGCACGACCTTGTCCTCGAGCGACGGACAGTAGCGCGGGCCCGTCCCCTCGATGGCGCCCGTATAGAGGGGAGACCTATCAAGGGCGGCGCGCACGATCGCATGGGTCTCTTCGGTCGTGTGCGCGATATGGCAAACGACCTGATCCGGCCGCGCCGGCTCGTCGTAGGAGAAATACGGCGCCGGATCATCGCCCGCCTGCGCCTCCAAAACCGAAAAATCGATGGTGCGGCCGTCGATGCGCGGCGGGGTGCCGGTCTTTAAGCGCCCCACGCGAAACGGCAGGGCGCGTAGCCGGTCGGCGAGGGCGCGCGCCGGGGGTTCGCCGGCCCGCCCCCCCGCGTAGTGGCTCAGACCTACATGGATGAGTCCGGCGAGAAAGGTCCCGGTGGTCAAGACGACGGTGTGCGCGCGCATGACAAGACCCATCTGGGTGACGACGCCGGCCACCGCGCGGCCCTCGACCAAGAGATCATCGACCGCCTGCTGGAAGATGTGGAGGTTTGGCTGATGTTCGAGGACGCGGCGCACGGCGGCCTTGTAGAGCACCCGGTCGGCCTGCACGCGTGTGGCGCGCACCGCCGGGCCCTTGCGTGCATTCAGGGTGCGGCACTGGATGGCGGCGGCATCGGCGCAGTATCCCATGGCCCCGCCCAGGGCATCGATCTCGCGCACCAGATGCCCCTTGCCGATCCCGCCGATCGCCGGGTTGCAGGACATCTGGCCCAGGGTCTCGATGTTATGGGTGAGCAGCAGGGTCTTGCGCCCCATGCGCGCCGCGGCGAGCGCGGCCTCCGTACCGGCATGGCCGCCGCCCACGACAATGACCTCATAACGCTCTTCGTGCTCCACGCCGCAGACCTCCCGCGAAGGGGAGATGATAACATGAGCGGCAACCGGCCTTGGGGGGATAAGGCCGTGGTCGTTCCGTTGCGCTCGCCTAGCCCTTGAGGCGCGTGGGCGCGTCGTCCGCAAGGGGTAAGAGCCGGATGTCGACGGCGTCATGCCTGTCGGTCGCCGCGCGCACCCGCAGTCCCCACCGCAGGCGATCATAGGGGTCCTCCTCCCCTTGCGCCAACACGAGGGCGTCGCGACCGGAGTTCGCGCCCCCGCCCCGAAGAACCAAAGACCGGGGCGCGAGCGCCCGGTGACGGGCAGCCGCACGGTTCTTGCCCACATGAGGCGCGCGCGATTCGTGGTGCTCGTGCTCGACCAAGCGCTTGCGCCGCGTATCCGCGAGCGTGGGGGCCGGGGCCGATTTCAGCAGTTTCCGCGCGAACGGCCGCAACCCCGGGTACGGCGGGGTGACGAGGGGGTATGCCACAGGCCGCCTGCGGGCCGGGTCGCGGGGTGTCGTGCGACGGCCGGGCCCGGTCACCGGCCGCCCTCGGCGCGACCCTCTGGCCCAAGTCGCGCCGGGCCGCCCGCGCTCAGTACACGAAACGCTGCCAGAGTGGCACGAAGGCGAGCTCCGGGGTATTGCCGCCGCCCCCGAAGTTGGTGGCATTGGACACCCCGGGGGCATACCGGATCTTCAAGTTGCCATTGACGTCATTGAGGCTCGAGTTATTCCCCAACATCGACATCGACATATTGTTCATATTGGCGGTGTCGATCATGCCCATAATGGTGCCGTTTCCAATCGCGGTCAGCGACTCGCCGGCGGCGACCACGCCGGTGAGGTCGGAGCTACCAAGCAAGGTCACGCCGCCGCCGGTAATGATGCCGCTCGTGGCCACGCCGGTCCCGCAGGCGGCCGCGCTCCCGGTGCCCGCGCAGAGATAACCCGTGACCGTCCCGCTTGGCTCAGTGGTATCGCTCGCCTCGGTCTCGGTGGTGTCGTTGATGGCCGGCACGTCGGTCGATGGCGCTCCGGCGACATAGACGGTCCCGCCACCGCTATAGGGGTAGCTTACGCTGCCGCCGCTGATCAACACGGCGTTGGCCACAGGCCCCGTTCCCTCTCCGGGACTTACCGCATTGACGCCGTCGGGACAGACGTTGGTCGGGATGATGGCCTGGTTGCAGACATTGGGCAT
>JAKARW010000058.1 GCA_021819125.1 Pseudomonadota bacterium
CCTGAAGGACGCCGCCCACCGCCTTGCCAAATCCGCGGCGGACGCGTAACAATCCCGCTCGTCCTGTCAGTCAGCTGGGGGAATTTGACCTGGCCACGGATGGGGGAAATTGAAGTGGCCATCGGGGGACGGTCATCAAGATCCGGGTCTTTTTGGCACAAAGACGCGGATTGATCGGTTCGTTAGCAATCGGAAACACAACGATGTGCGGTGGCGCCGTTAAGGTGCGCAGTGACACGCCGCCTGCCCATCACAAATCGTGAAAAATGCGCCATCAAGTAGTGTGACCGCTCTCAGCTTCCACGCTCTTCTTGCGGAGTTCGCCACCATCGTGCGCAACACCTGCCGCACCTCCGCCGAAGAGGATGCCCCGACCTTTACGGTGACGACGCAATCAAACCCGCTCCAGCGCCGCGCGATGGATCTGATCGACGCCCCTCGCCGTGTAGGCAGGGCGCGGAACACCGGTTCTTTCGCAATACATTGAAAGGTCACAGAAAAACGTCTTTTATGTGGCGCAACTTAGGTGGTCGTGGGTGGTCTTGGTACAATTTTGGTACACCTAGCATCAAAAATGAGGTCGCCCCCAAGGAAAGACTTGGATAACTAAAGTTGTAATATGAAGGGGTTACGTTATAAGGTCTTGATTCATAAAGGGGCATATCTGTCTTCACACGGCAGGGGTCAGTGGTTCGATCCCACTATCGCCAACCATATAAATCAAGCACTTACGCAAGCCTCCTCCTCGCCGAACGCCGCTCCGCTCCACTTCCGCTCCAGTGGGCGTCGCTCACCCTGCGTTTCGTTGCCTTCCTTGCGCCGGGGTGGCAATCTGCGACTGACCCATATTCGACGTTAGGCAGTGCGACGGTGGCATCCATCACAAAACGGCCGTCGGGCGGCTGGCAGGCGCGCGTGCGCCTGAATGGCCACGACACAAAAACCAAGACCTTCACCACGCGCGCGGAGGCCCTCGCGTGGGCGCGAGCCACCGAGCAGACCCTGAGCACGGAGCCCCCCGGCGAGACCGAAGCCAAACAGCTCGCGGGCGCCGTCCTGCTACGCCAGGGCCTCCTTCGCTACCAGGACGAAATCACTCCGCGTAAACGCGGCGCGCGCATCGAGCACTACATCATCCGCGGACTCCTCAAAGACCCCATCGCAGACCTGCCTATCGGCAAAATCACGGCGGTCGATGTCACGGCGTGGCGCAATCGGCGTCTCAAGAAAGTCCAGTCGGGCACAGTGCTGCGCGCCTGGAATCTCCTGCACCATCTGTTCGAAGTTGCGCGCCGCGAATGGGGTTTGGCGGTGGACAATCCCGCACATATTGCGCGACGGCCCAAACCACCGATTCCGCGCGATAGACGTCTGCGCGAAGGAGAGCTCGAGGCCCTCGATGCGGCGTGCGATGCGACACGTACGCCGTGGCTCAAACCGCTCATCTATCTGGCTATCGACACGGGCATGCGCAAAGGTGAGATTCTGCTCATGACCTGGTCGGACGTGAACCTCGCCGACGGCCACATTTTCATCCCGGCCGTGAATACAAAAACCAGCAAAGCCCGCACGGTCCCATTAAGCCCGCGCGCAAGAGGGTACCTGGAGGGCCTGACGCCGCCCGACCTGAAATCCGGGAGTGCGGGGACAAAATACGCGACCGCTTGTAAGGCGCGTGTGTTTCCGATAACGCCGAACGCGGCAAAGCTCTCGTGGCAGCGCACCCTGAAGCGCGCCCACATTGAGGACCTTCATTTTCACGACCTGCGCCACGAGGCGACAAGCCGCTTTTTCGAGATGGGCCTCGACACCATGGAAGTCGCAGCCATCACCGGCCACGAAACACTGCAGCTGAAGCGATACACACACATCAAGACCCGGCGACTGGTCGACCGCATGGCGTGGCCGGATGACGCGACGCGCCCACAAAAGGCTGTCTCCGCATCACCAGCGGTCGAAAAGCCGACCGGCACGACAGTCTGACACCCCCTGCTCGTCTGCCAGGCAATCCAACAAACGTCCCATCCGTCTTGCCCGCCGTAGCGATACCAAACTTTCATCCACAATCTTGTCCACAGAATCTGTGGACAACGACATCCCATAAAGCTGCGGGTTTTTCCGACCTTCGGCTCTTGCGCAAGAAGGCAACAATTGCTTCCGCATCCACAGCACCGCTCACGCAAGTCCCCCCGCGCCCGGCGACCCGTGCGCTTCATTTTCCATGATTTCTTCCAAGGCGACCTGATGAACCTGTACACCCGGAAACTGGTTGGTGCGTAACCGCCATAGGCCGGCAATGCAGGCTGGAATTTTGCGCCCAGCCTATAAGCCACGGTAAGCGCCGCGGGTACGACATCCGTCGGCGTTGCTTGGCCCATCGGGCAAGGAGGCTATTTGTCGGACGTAAGACATGAGTTGGAAATCAGCCCGCGGCACGCGGCGTCGGTCTCACCGCTCGCGCGCCCGCGGCCCTTATCGACGTGCGCACGGCAGATGAGCGCGAGCTCTTTGGGGCCCGCCCGAGGCGGTGCACTAACCGCTCGCTGTCGTGCAGCGTTTTCGTGGCGAGATGCCTTGCCCTGAGTGCGAGACCTTTTCCGCCCGCGATTTGACGCCGGAGGAGCGGTTCGAGTTCGTGCGGTGGCTGGTCGGACATGCAGTCAAGCAGTCGGCGCTGTTCTTTTTCTGTGCGCGCGGTAACCGGAGTCTGGTGGCCGCCCATATCCTGCGCGATATGGGCTATCCGCACGCCTATTCGGTTGCGGGCGGCATGCAGGCGTGGCAGAACGCAGGATTGCCATTCGTATCTGTCGAGGCGGGCGGCGGGGATGAAGCGTGACCTCTTGCGCCGCGAATTTTTGCGAGGGCCTAAGGACACCGTTGGCGGATGCAAAATACTGTCCCGCAGTAAGGCAAGTTGACGGGCCGCAACTTTGTGAGCTATGTTGCTTGCCGTCAACACCGGGAAACCGGGCGCGCGAACCTGCCTTCGGGCAGTAGGCTTCAGCAACACGGGCAACAACGAGCCCGCCGGAGCCTTCATAGAAAAACCAGGCCGCCCGCGCGCTACAATCCAAGAGGGTTCCGCCACAAGCGGACTCCGCGCGCGTAAGCGGCCACCCTTTTAGGCCAGCCCAATGCGGCGTTACGCCATTCTCGTTGACGGTGGTTTTCTCAAAAAGAAGCTTGGCTCGCAAGGGCCCCCCGTTGGACGGCGCCCGCTTTGACGCCTTCCTAGAGACCCTCAAAAAACAACCGGCACTATCTGCGCTTCTGCTCCACCGCATTTACTACTACGATGCTCCCCCGTTTGAGGAAAGCGTGGACAAACCCCTGAACGGCGGCGGCAAGACAAATTTCGGGACAACGCCCTTGTCGCGCCCAAACAAAGCCTTGTTTGAGCGACTCAGAGAGGCTCCTTTTGTGTCCCTTCGACTCGGAGAATTGGCGTTTCGCGGCTGGAAACTCGCAAAACAGCGTCTCAGCGGAGCTTCTGGGTCCGACATAACCGTGCGCGCGGGCGACCTGAGACCTGACATCCAGCAAAAGGGCGTTGATATGCGCATTGGTCTGGACATAGCGTCGCTCACCCTCAAACGCCACGTGGACGTCATTGTCTTGGTCACGGGCGGCAGCGACTTCATTCTTGCCATGAAGTTTGCTCGACGTGAAGGTGCTCAGCTATTTCCCGTACCCCTTGGGCACAGCATTGAATCGGGCTTGAAAGAACACGCCGACCTCATTTTGGATAAAATCACACCACCACAACTCACCGCGCCGGAACCTACCAAAACCAGTCGAACCAATCTACCCTCAAGCCGTTAACGCAGGCGCCGAATGACATCTCGCAAGAGTGGGCTTTTGCGCCGCGCGTAGGCGGTCCAACGTGCAGGTGTTGGGCCGCCGCAGCCGCTAGGCTTCGCGCCCATTACGCCTCGTCGGTTGCCGCCGGAACAAGAACCAGCCCAGGGTCCATATACATCAGAAGGCTCAAGCAGCTCTATCCTGCGCGGGTCAACATTGCCCGGGATAAGGACGTGCTGGTCGGTCAGCTGGGGTGGTCACACTTCTGCCGGCGCGTGATAGGTCTTGAGTGCGGTAATTTTGCGCACCATCCCCACAGGGATACGAAACAGGCCGAACCGGTCACCGTGATTGTATTTGCCCCCGGCGCGACCCTGGCGAGGCCGAGTCCAAACGTGACTCCGCGGCATGATCGTCTCCATAACACGGCTCGCCCAGGGCATGGCCATATGCTACACTCGGCGCGTCTTGCCGCCCCTCTAAGGTCGTTTCCCGGGGAAGGAGGTCATCCGATGCAAGCCCTGGAATTTGAGAGCGTGACGCACAATCATTCGGTACCGGTCCCGGAGAACATCCCCGATGGGACGCCGGTGAAGGTTGTCGTATTGACACAAACCGCCTCAACGGAAGACCGCCAGCGCGCGTTCAAGGGGTTGCTGTGCGAGGTGGCGCAAGGGCTGACGGATGCGGACCTAGAACGCTCCCGCGACACGGGACGTCCCATTCCTGAATGGCCTACCTCTTAGATACCAATATCATCTCCGAACTGCAAAAAGGCGTCCGGGCACACCCGTCCGTGCAGAGTTGGTTTGCTCAAACGCCCTATGAGGCGCTGTTTCTTTCGGTACTCGTTATCGGAGAACTCCAGTAAGGCATAGCCCGGCTCCGCCGCCGGGACGCCACGCAGGCCAACCGGCTGGCGGAGAAACTCCAGAGTCTCGAGTCCTCGTTCCAGGATAGAATCCTTCCTATCACAACGCCCATCGCCAGACGCTGGGCGGACAACAACGTCCCCGACCCCTTGCCGCTCATCAACGGTTTACTCGCCGCGACCGCGCAGGAGCATGGTCTCATCCTGGTCACACGCAACGTGCGCGATGTCGCGCCGAGCGGCGTCGCGACATTGAACCCTTTCGAGCAGACCGCGTAATACGCCACGCTCGCCATCATGGCGGCAGGCTTTTCATGCCTCCTCCGTCGGGGCGTAGCTCTCGATGACCCGAATCCTGCACACCATGCCGACCGGGATGCGAAAGATGCCAAGCCAGTCGCCGCAGGTGCTGCCGTTTCCCAAACGCATCACGTATCTCTGTCCGGGAAGTCTCCGGCGGGGTAGTAGCCCGGACACGGGCCCATGTTGTCTTGCTAAAGCACGGAATCAAGCACCGCAGGATGTTTGTGCGGGCTTCTTGGAGCATGCCCATGAACTGTGCCATGGAGCCAAGAAGCTTACCCACTTTCGCTATGCGCGCAAGGCGAGCGGGTTGAGAGTGTCACAGTCTTACGCGGTTCAACCGCAATGCATTCAGGATCACCGACACCGAACTAAAACTCATCGCTGCCGCTGCGATAATAGGGGAAAGCAGTAAGCCGAAGAACGGATAAAGCGCGCCGGCTGCGATCGGAATGCCAAGCACGTTATAGATAAAGGCGAAAAACAGGTTTTGGCGGATGTTGTGCATGGTGGCGCGGGAGAGGCGCACTGCGCGGACAATGCCTCGCAGGTCACCCTTGATCAGGGTGATGCCCGCGCTTTCCATGGCCACGTCGGTACCGGTGCCCATCGCGATGCCCACTTGCGCGAGCGCGAGCGCCGGCGCATCGTTGATGCCGTCCCCTGCCATCGCCACGATCCGTCCCTGGGCGTGCAGTTGCCTGACTATCTCGGATTTCTGCTCGGGCAATACCTCGGCCTCGACACGGTCGATGCCAAGTTTCTTTGCCACTGCTTGCGCCGTAGTGCGATTGTCTCCCGTCAGCATGGTCACCTGCACGCCTTCTTCGTGCAGGGCGCGGATTGCATCCAACGTGGAATCCTTTATGGGATCGGCCACGCCGATAAGCCCGGCGGCCTTGCCATCTACCGCCACCAGCATCACCATCTGGCCGTCAGCGCGTAGCTGCTCGGCGCGCCCCGGCAACTCGTCTGCCGCTATGTGCAATTCCTCAAATAACGCCAGGTTGCCGAGCGCAACGGCGTGCTTCTCGACTGTCCCCGCCACGCCCTTGCCGGTATAAGAACGAAAGTCGCTGACGGTTACGAGCGTCAGTGATTTCTCCTGCGCGCCCTTCACGATGGCCGCCGCCAGCGGATGTTCGCTCGCCCGCTCCAAGCTTGCGCCCAGGCGAAGCAGGACGGCCTTGTCAAAACCTCCCAGCGCTTCGACCGACATAAGACGCGGCTTGCCCTCGGTCAGCGTACCCGTTTTGTCCACTAGCAGCGTGTCGACCTTTTCCATGGCCTCTAGCGCCTCGGCGTTTTTTATCAGCACGCCCGCCAAGGCGCCGCGCCCGGTACCGACCATAATCGACATCGGTGTCGCAAGCCCCAGCGCACACGGGCAGGCGATGATCAGTACCGCCACCGCGTTGACGATGGCGTGCGCCAGACGCGGCTCCGGTCCAAAGATGCCCCATATCGCCAGGGTCGCGAGAGCCGCCACCACCACCATGGGCACGAAATACCCGGCAGTGACGTCTGCGAGTCGCTGAATAGGTGCTCGCGAACGCTGGGCCTCGCTCACCATATGTACGATCTGCGCAAGCATGGTATCGGCCCCGACCCGTTCTGCGCGCATCATCAAACTGCCCGTTCCGTTTACCGTGGCCCCGATCAGCCGCGCGCCCGTTGCCTTCTCTACCGGGATGGATTCGCCGGTGACCATGGACTCATCCAGCGCGCTTAGGCCTTCGAGCACCACACCGTCAACGGGCACCTTCTCGCCGGGGCGCACATGCAGTACGTCCCCAGGCACCACTTGCGCAATCGGAATATCTTCCTCGCTACCGTCAGCACGCACGATGCGTGCGCTCTTTGGAGCGAGCCCCAACAGCAGCTTGATCGCAGCGCCCGTCTGACTGCGCGCGCGCAACTCCATTACCTGACCCAGAAGCACCAAAGCCATGATTACCGCGGCCGCCTCGAAATAGACCGGCACGGTGCCGCCCATGCTGCGCATTGTCGGAGGAAAAATACCGGGCGCGAACAGGGCCACCAGGCTGTAAGTCCAAGCAACACCGACGCCGAGGGCGATCAGGCTGAACATGTTCAGGCTGCGGTTCACCACAGACGCCAAGCCACGCTGAAAAATAGGAAGCCCAGCCCACAGTACGACCGGGGTGGCGAGTCCGAATTCCAGCCATTGCAGCATTTGCATGGAGAGAAATTTCGGCACGGTCCGTGGGAAAAGATCAGACACCATCGTCACCAGGAATACCGGGGTGGCCAGCGCTGCGCTCACCCAAAAGCGGCGCGTCATGTCGCGCAATTCCGCGTTATCTTCTAGAGAAGCATTGCGCGGTTCCAATGTCATGCCGCAAATCGGGCAACTGCCGGGCTTGCTACGCACAATCTGCGGATGCATCGGGCAAGCGTACTCGACGGTACTGTTAGCCGGCGGGCTGGCCCGCTCCAGTGTCATGCCGCATCGGGGACACGAACCGGGCATGGCCTGGCGCACCTCCGGATGCATGGGGCAGGTATAAGCCCCGACAGGGGGTTTGATACCGGTCGTCAGAGCTAAGTCAAGGTATTGGCCAGGATTTGCCGAAAACGAATCCATACAGTGTTGTGAGCAAAAGTCATATCGCTTACCGGCATGCTCCAAGCTGTGCTTTGAGCCGCTGTCCACTTCCATGCCGCATACAGGATCCGTAGTTGCGTTCATGGTCGATCTCCTTTAATTGCCTTCGTTAGAAATCCCTTAACTGCGGACAGGTGTGGCGCCCACATATGTCGATGTAGGCGCAACCGTCACCCTGAGTACACTATGTACTATACCGGCCTAAAGCCATAGTAGACAGGTCCGTCATTGCTGCCCGATTCTCGGAAATCGATCTTTGCGAGGGAGACTGAGAGGGTCTGATCCATTCTCATAGCGCCGCAGCCATACAAGCGTAAAGCCACACCCTCTCTGCCATTGTCCGGAAGTCACGTTTTTCCAGCCCACAAAGTGGTTTGAAAGGTGGGTGGATAGGATAATGACGTAAAAACGCTCGATACCTTGGATGAGGGGCTTTTGCATGCCGCGAAGCTTATGGAGATCCATGCCAGTCGATGTATCGCAACCTAGATGAGCGTCATTGATCAGTATGTCGCTCCGGCAACGCCCTGGATCTTTTCTATGGCTCTTCGTTGCCAAAAAGGCCAAGCTGTATCTCACGGTTGTCCTTAAAAATCATGGGTCGGCCGTAGTTGGCGAATCCTGCCATATCCGTAACGCGGCGCACAGGCTTTCATTTGACAATGGACCGGCCCCATTCGCGCGGCAGTGAGCGGAATTTCATGCTTCACCCCAAGGCCAGGAAAGACCACATTTTCTATGCCTGACGAAATGATGCGCATGGACAGATACTTGCTTAAAGCAAACAATGCAAGCCCGCCCAGATCGATCTGGAAAATCCAATGGAAGGTGCGCAAAAGCGCCGGGGATAGCCCTGATTTCTCCTCATCACATGGTTGCCCTTGATTGGGCATCAGCGAGAACCGCAGCCACTTACCTCTGCGGGCCAGGGGCGCTTGCATGGCTGGTGCTGCCCCGTGAATCTTGTCTCCGACCCGACGCTGCGCCGATCCGGCATCTGATCGCCTGATCGCATCCCGTCGCATCGCCCCATCCGTACCGTCTCGTCCGCCCGACGATTTGCGCCGCGGTTGCTGGCCGCCCACGCCTCCGTCAACGTATCGAGCATTCGGTTCGCAAACTCCGGCGGCGTAAAAACCTCGTCGTTCGAGAGATTCGCGATGCAGGTCAGCACATCCGGGTTACGGCCCCGCAGGGTGAAGGCGGATTGCTCGCTCACGCGTGCGCTCCCAGCACGAAGCGAGCTTGTTCGATGCGCCGCATCTGATAGGGCGTCATGAACCGCACGCCCAGACTCACGCAAGCATTTGGTATCTTGATGCGGCCGGGCGAGTTGGCGGGAACCTCGTTGCTCACTACCACGTGGTTGCCGGCCAGCGCATGGGCTCGCAAGTAGAAGTCCGCGGCCGGCAGAAAAGTGTTGATAGCGGCCGGCGCATATTGCTGCCCGGTGGCCCATGTGCTGACCTGGGTAAACTGCGGCGCCAGTGCAGGCGGCGTGCGCCGAAAGAGCCCAAGGCCGTGGTTTCTGGCCCAGTCCGACAATTCGTCCTGACCGGCTTCGATTTCATCGGCCACCTTGTCGATGCTGAGTACCGAACCCGTATTGCCATTGTGCACCAGCCAGTCCCAGAGCGCCGGACAGAAATCCAGGCTGTAGTGCAGGTTCTTCGCGGACATGAACACATTGGCATCCAGCAGATAGCTCATGCCATTATCCCCAGCTCGCGCGCAGCCTCATAGAAAGTGGCCGCCTTGCGCACACCCAACATGCGAAAGGCATCCGGAAACGAGGTCAAGCCCTCCAACGTGCTGGACACTATGGCGCGGGCGAAGCGCTTGCTGGTGCGTGCACCGAGGCTGCGGTAGAAATCACCGCCACCGCTGCCGCGCCCTTTCAGCGTGCGCCACCGTTCCTGCTCCTCACGGTATGCTGCCACAGCGCAGCCTGGCTGATGGTGCCCGCATCAAACAGACGGCGCAAGGTGACCAGGGTGCTGACCTTGAACTCGCGCGCCAACCGCTGGATTTCATCCGGAATCGGCGCGTTGCGCTGGTGCGCTGCTCGCAGTTCCTCCAAGGGAATCAGCAGTTCCGCCGCCACTTGGTTGCACCAACGCTCGGCTCGCTGCTCGGGCACCTGGCCCGCCTGGGTGTCCGACACACCCGTAGCATTCAGCCACAGATGCGCCAGCTCGTGCGCCAGCGTGAACATCTGCGCGGCCTTGCTGTCGGCGCCGTTCAGGAAGACCAGCGGCGCCAGGTCGTCCGCTAGCGCGAAGCCGCGAAACTCTCCCACGTCCAGCTTGCGGTGACTGTTGCTACCGACGATGGAACTGACCATCACCATCACGCCAGCGTCTTCGGCCTTGGCGATCAACTGGCGCAGTGCGTCCGTCCAGGTCGCCAACTGCCGACGCGCTTCAGTAGACAGGCCCAGTGTCTCGCGCAACCGTCGCGCCACGTCCTCGGGCGCTTCCTCCATGCTGGTGCTACCGACGAATGGCAGGGCCGGCAAGCCTTGCATCCGGGCATGTTCGCGGTACCAGTCCTGCCGCTGCTGGCACAGGTAGAGGGTGTCCAGCAGGTCGCTGCTAGGTTCGGCGAGCGCGTCATCGCGCACGGTGCGGAAGTCCGGCACCGGCAGCGCCAGCGCGGGCGGCTGGGGCAGGAAGAAGTAGCCAAAGGCCGTGTGCGTGAGGCGTGCGAAGTCTTCCAGTTGCTTGAGCGTGGGTTGGGCATCGCCACTGAGCCACAAGGGCCACTTGCGAAAGCGCGCCGCCAGATCGTCTTCATGCAGGCGCGCGCGTTGCGCGGCCCAGCGAAGCACGGGGACGGAAGCCGCCACGGTGGTCATGCCTTCTCCTCGGGCGCAAGGGCTCGCGCCTCTCGCGCAAAACCGGTGGCCAGCTCACTCACTGCCATCGGCGGGTAGGTCTTGGCCGGGGTGAAAATCTCGTGCTTGCCCAAATGGGCGAAGAGCGAGCCTTCCGCGCTGAAGGCCGACGAACCGGTGAGCACGTCGAAGCGGAAGTCACGGCGCTGAAATTTCCCCTTGCCGAGGTAGCCCCATTCGGCAAAGGTGATCGGCTGGCCGTCATGGGCGCGCATCGTCAGCGCATCACCGTGAACAAGATTCTGCGAAAGTACGTAGTAAGCGGCCCGATACAGGTAATCCCACTCTTTGATCTTCAGGTAGTCAGTAAAGATCTCCAGCATATTTGCCCGGCACTCTGCGATGTTGTCCGGCAAAAGCTCAATTCCGTAAGAGCACATCAGAGCAAGAAGGGCATAGTGCTGCTTCTCGAAGTCGGACTGCCCGAACTTGAGTTCGACGGCCACGAGTTTGCGCTGCAGAATCTTCACGAGGAAGTTCCCGCTTCCACACGCCGGTTCCAGAAAACGGGAGTCAATGCGCTCAGTTTCGCCCTTGACAAGATCGAGCATCGCCTTGACCATCCACGCGGGGGTGAATACTTCCCCGTGGTCGGCGACGCGCCGTTTGGTCTCCACTAGGCCCATGGAACTATGGCGTTCCGCGGAAACACCTTGCACGTCATCGGGTGCTTGCTGTTCGCGCAGCGGGTGACCCACGCGAGGTGTGGCAGCTTCCTTCCGACTCGCGGTTTTCTTCGCCGTCATCGTGCCTTGATCCTGCCGCTTGCCCGCAGGCGCTTCCGTCTCGAAGAGCGTACCTTGCTCCGGGATCGCGATACCGTTACGAGCACACCAGTCCCCGGATCAACACCTCCACCAGGCTGACGATGGAGCGGTGCTCACGGTTAACCGCTGCCCACAACGCTTCTTTCAGGCTGGGCTCGATGTGAAAGGTTAGCGTGGTGGTCTTGGCAGCAGCCATCGCTTTCCTCTCAGTGGGTATACTGGGAATGGACCGCAATGTACGGTAAAGTCCGATACAATCCAAGGTATTAACAAGAAACTGTCTGAAGTGGTCCCTACGCCGCGAACCTCATAGACGGGGACTGACCGGCGTTTGCCATTCCGCGTGCATACTCGTTGGGTGACAAGTAGCCCCGTGAGGAATGCAGACGCGCGGGATTGTAAAATCCATGGATGTAAGCCGCGATGCCTGGGTGTGCCTCCTGTTTCATCGCACACGGTTGCGTGATCTCCTCGGCCTTTAGTGTGGCGAAGAAGCTCTCGGAGACTGCGTGTGCCAACAATGTCCCAAAAGGGCGGTTGGCTTGGTTAGGGGGTGTGCTAACTGCTTGATTTTATGGTGCGCCCGGAGAGATTCGAACTCCCGACCATCTGGTTCGTAGTTGGCTTTGTGATTGTAACTGATTGTTTTACTGGCACAACGAGGACCGCCCGTTCCACCTTCATGTGCTGTTTTGTACCGATTTGCCGGGTTGAGTCCCCGGAAAGTCCCCGGCTAGAATTTTGAACATTAGCTCAGCAGACTAAAATTGGACAGCTAATCTTTAGCCTCTGTTGAATTTCGAGTGGGTACCGATCATGGATAGAATATCGCCAGGAAACCCAATGAGGAGTGGCGGTCATGGCGGAAACGAAGCTGTTCGAGGCGGCCTTAGGCATTGAAGCGCCCTGGTTTGTGCGGGACGTGGCCTTCGATGCCCCGGCCCGGACACTGACGATTGCTGTGGACTTTATCTCTGGCAGCCGGTTTGGACATCCTGAAGTGGCCGGGGAACACCCCGTCTATGACACCACGGTCAAGCGCTACCGGCATTTGAACTTCTTCCAGCATGAGTGCTTCCTCGAGGTACGCGTACCGCGCGTGAAGCTTGCCGGCGGGAATGTCCGCCAGGTCGAGCCCGCCTTCGTGGGCCGGCTTGCGGGCTTCACGTTGCTCTTCGAGGCCCTGATCCTGGCCTTTTGCCGGGAGATGCCCTTCCGCGCCGTAGCGCGCTTGACGGGGGTGAGCCTTTATCGCGTCATGAGCCTCTGCGAGCGCTACGTGGACTTAGCCGTGGCCCAGCAGGATCTGTCCGGAGTGGAGAGCCTGGCCATTGATGAGACCTCCAAAGCCCGAGGGCATGACTACGTCACAATCGCCGCCGATAGCGCCCGCCGGGCCGTCATCGCCGTGACCGGGGAACGGGATGCGAAGGCCGTCGAACGCTTGGCCCAAGACATCCGGGCCCATGGCGGCGATCTTCCGGCCATCGAGTCGGTCTCGATCGACATGTCGCCGGCCTTCATCAAGGGGGTGGCGCGCGAGTTTCCCAACGCTCAGGTCACCTTCGACAAATTCCACGTCATCGCGCACGCCTCCCATGCGCTTGATCTCACCCGACGCGCCGAGCAAAAGCGCGATCCGGCCCTGAAGGGCCTGCGTTGGACGCTCCTCAAGGATTCCCGTTCGCTCACCGCCGCCGCCCGGAATGACCTCGAGGCCTTGATGGCAGACGTGACGACCAAACGCACCGCCCGGGCCTGGGTGTATCGGGAGCAGCTGCGCGAGATCCTGAACCGCAAACAGGTGAATGTCGTACGCCTGATGTTGAAGCAGTGGTGTGCCAACGTCGCCCGCTCGAAGGTTGAGCCCATGAAGGCCGTCGCTCGCCTCGTACGCGCTCACCTCGAAGGCATCATCGCCTGGGCGCAAACGCGGGCCACGAACGGCTTTCTCGAAGCCCTGAACGGACTCTTTCAGGCGGCCAAGCGCAAGGCCCGCGGTTATGGCCGGCTTGCGACTATTCGTACTGTGATCTTCTTGATCGCAGGCAAACTCGACTTCTCGAAGATCAACCCGCATATAGCGGGTTAACCCACATAAAATTCGACAGAGCCAATTTATGCGAGAATGGGAGGATCAAGAGTCCAAGTGGTTCAGACATGCGGTCGCCTCATTCCGCTTCATTATTCGCACGGTTGGCGCGCCCACCCATCTACGGAAGACGCTTGCCATAAGTTTCCTTTTCGGCTCTTGGCTTGTCTACTTCAATATTGGCGGCAATTTATTGCGCAGTCCTTTAAGTGTCACGATCGATATCGAGATATTCCTCAACTATTTGACGCCGTGGATCCTTGCGAACCTGGGACTGCTTAGCCAGGGTTCCGGCAGGCCTAAAGCCGCACACTCACAAACATGCGCCCACGGAGAACAGGCGCCACTGCCGCAAGATCCCTGTCGCTAAGATTCGCATGCCCAATCCCCCCCTTTTTTTACACCGAATTCGGC
>JAKARW010000059.1 GCA_021819125.1 Pseudomonadota bacterium
AGGCGATAGGCCCCGACCCGTCAGGCGAGGCTCAGGTCTTGGGGAGGGTCACACCCTTCTGACCCTGATACTTTCCGCCCCGATCCTTGTAAGAGGTCTCGCAGGGCTCGTCGGCCTCGAAAAAGATCACCTGCGCCACGCCCTCGTTGGCGTAGATCTTTGCCGGCAGCGGCGAAGTATTGGAAAACTCGAGCGTAACGTGGCCCTCCCACTCCGGCTCGAAGGGCGTCACATTGACGATGATACCGCAGCGCGCATAGGTGGAATTATGAACGACAAGCCCGTTGGCTAGGAAATTGTGGACCTCGGGGACCTCGATGTCATACACCGGCGCCTCCCCCGCGGGCTCGATGGCGGTGACGCGATCCCACTGCGTCGACTCTCGGACATGGGTCCCATCCGTGCCATTGGCCAGGACCGCTTGCACCTCACCACGCGTGATGAGCCGCGCGTCCCGTCCTTCCGTCACCGTCCGGCAGCGATATCCAAGACGGGTCGCCAGATGGCGCAGATCATCCAGCACCGCCGGTGCGCCGCGCAGGCCCGAGGCCCGGTCCGCGTCCATGACCGCCGTGAAAAAGCGCGCGACATCGCGGCGCGGCGCGCGAAATACCGCATCGGGGATCGCTGTAATCGCGCCTGCCGCAATCTGCGCGCGCACAAACCGCCCCAAACGCTCGGGCGCGGTCAGCGGCTCCATCCCAAAAAACGGCGCCGACACCGCCGCTGCGAGCGCGTCGCCAATCGCAAGCCCAGAGAGCGCTACCCAACCCTTGGGGGTCAGCAGCGGGTGGTTGGCGGTGGCCGTGAGCGACAGGCCGCTTTGCGTGGTCAGCCGCCACACGGGCTTTATCCCATGGGCCGCGAATGCCGATACCCGGGCCTTGCGCATCCCGCCTTGCCCCAGGGCCGCGGTCCGCCGCGCCGACCGCCATTCGGCGATGGGCCGATACATGCCGCTATCGGCATCGAGCACCCGCGTATCGCCGGTCACGCACTTGCCAAGGCAGATCGTGAGCACGTTGCGCGGTATCCGGAAGTACTCGACGGTGCGCGCCAGGGCAAAGGAGTTGGGCGGGATGATGCATACATCCCCCCGAAAATCGACGAAGCTATTGGCGTCAAAGTTCTTTGGGTCGACGATCGCGGAGTTGATGTTGGTAAAGATCTTGAACTCGTTGGAACAACGGATATCGTAGCCATAGCTCGACGTCCCGAACGAGACGAGGCGCTCACCGCCACGCGACCTCACCTGACCGGGCTCGAACGGCTCGATCATGCCGTGATCCTGCGCCATGCGCCGGATCCATTTATCGGATTTTATGCTCATGTCTTGCCCGGCTGCGCCGGCCCCTCCCCCGGACCCCGACGCCGTCAGGTATTTTGAATGACGATGTTGGGAAAGCCTGCCGAGAAGTCTTTTTTCATCACCGCCAGACGCCCCGCAATCCGCCGCGCGATCTCGCGGTAGATCTGGGCGATCCGGCCCTCGGGATCGGCGACCACCGTCGGCCGTCCGTCATCGGTATCGGCGCGAATGCGCAAATCGAGCGGCAACGCCCCCAGGAAATCGACGTCGTACTGCTCGGCCATCTTGAGCCCTCCGCCAGCCCCGAATATGTGCTCCTCATGGCCGCACTGACTGCAGATATGAGTGCTCATGTTTTCGATGATGCCGATGACCGGGATCTCGACTTTCTCGAACATCTTCAAACCCTTGCGGGCATCGAGCAGGGCGATGTCCTGGGGCGTCGTGACGATCACCGCCCCCGTCACCGGAACCTTCTGGGCGAGGGTGAGCTGGATGTCGCCGGTACCCGGCGGAAGGTCGACCACCAAATAGTCGAGATCCTGCCAGTTGGTATCGCGCAACAGCTGCTCGAGGGCCTGGGTGACCATGGGTCCGCGCCAGATCATGGGCGTCTCTTCGTCGATCAGGTAGCCTATGGACATCGACTGCAGGTGATAGCTCGGGACCGGCTCCATGCGCCGGCCATCCTTGGACTCGGGCTTGGCGCGTGAACCGAGCATGCGCGGCTGACTCGGCCCGTAGATGTCCGCGTCCAGGATGCCGACCTGCGCGCCCTCCGCCGACAACGCCAGGGCGAGATTGACGGCGGTCGTCGACTTGCCGACGCCGCCCTTGCCGGACGCCACGGCGATGATGTTCTTGACCCCGGGGATGGGCTTGACCCCTTTCTGGACATTATGCGTCACGATCCGGGAATCGACCGTCACGTGTGCGGCCTTGACCCCCTTGATCGCCAAGACCTTGTCGCGCAGGCGCCCGGCCAAGGCATCCTTCACACCCTTCGCCGGATAACCCAAGACGACCTCGACCGATACCGTGTCACCGTCAATGGTAATCCCCTTGATGGCCTTCGCGGTCACCAGATCCTGCTCCAAATAGGGATCTATGACCTCTTTCAAGGCCGTTTCCACCTGAAGCTGGGAAATTTCCGCCATCTGTCCTACTCCTCGAAAAGCCCTACCGAACCACTAGGTTTAGGCTCGGCATCCTACACCTTGTCGACCAAAACCGAAACGGGTCCCGAACCCAAAGGCGAGGCGGGCACGCCTTGTCCCCGCAAGGCCGCGCGCCGAACTTGGCCACGCCTTGCCAACCTGTTACCCTCCGCTTTCCTCTGGGGAAATCGCATGCCAAACGACCGCAAAGTCCTGGTGACGAGCGCCTTGCCGTACGCCAACGGGCCCATCCATATCGGCCATCTGGTCGAATACATCCAGACCGACATCTACGTCCGCTATCAGCGCCTGCGCGGCCGGGCCTGTTATTATCTGTGCGCCGACGACACCCACGGCACGCCCATCATGCTTAAGGCGCAGGCCGAAGGGGTCTCCCCCGAGCAGCTCATCGGCCGCGTGGCCACCGAACACCTGCGCGACTTCACCGACTTTGGCATCTCGTTCGATCGCTTCGGCTCCACCCATAGCGACGAGAACCGCGTCCTTTCCGAGCACTTCTACGGGAGACTTAAGGCGGGCGGCCATATCGCGGTGCGCGCCATCGAACAGGCCTTCGATCCGGTCAAGCAGCTGTTTCTCCCGGATCGCTTCATCCGCGGCGAATGCCCACGCTGTCATGCCGCTGATCAGTATGGAGACTCCTGCGAGGCCTGTGGCGCAACCTATGCGCCCACCGATCTCATCAATCCGGTCTCGGCCTTGAGCGGGGCCACACCCGTCACCAGAAGTTCCGAGCATTACTTCTTCAAGCTCGGCGACTTCGCGGACAACCTGAAGACCTTTACCACGAGCAATGCGCTTCCCAAGGAGGCCGGCCACAAGCTGGCCGAATGGCTGACCGAGGGCTTAAGTGACTGGGACATCAGTCGCGACGCGCCCTACTTCGGATTCGAGATCCCAGGGGCGCCTGGCAAGTATTTCTATGTCTGGCTGGATGCGCCGGTCGGCTACATCGCGACCTTCTGGCAATTGCGCTCGCGGCTCGAAGAGCGCGCGCTTAGCCTAGACGACGTCCGCGCGCAGTGGTCGCAATACGAGATCCACCACTTTATCGGCAAGGACATCCTGAACTTCCACGGGTTGTTCTGGCCGGCGATGCTGGAGGCCGCCGACTTTGCGCGTCCGGCGGCCATCCATGTGCATGGCTTTCTTACGGTAAACGGCAAGAAGATGTCGAAGTCGCGCGGGACCTTCATCACCGCGCGTCGCTACCTCGATGCCCTGCCGGCTGAATATCTGCGCTACTACTTCGCCGCCAAACTCAACAGCGGGATCGAGGACATCGATCTCAATCTCGAGGACTTTCGCGCGCGCATCAACGCAGACCTCGTCGGTAAACTCATCAACATCGCCAGCCGTTCGGCACAGCTGCTCGCCAAACACCTCGACAACACCCTCGGCGACGTCCTGCCGGACGCGCCCCTTTATGCCGAGTTCCTGAAGGCAAGCGAGACCGTGGAGGCCTGCTACGAGGCTTGCGAATACAGTCGCGCGGTGAAGACCATCATGGACTTGGCCGACCGCGCGAACCGCTACGTGGATGAGGCGAGACCCTGGGAGATCGCGCGCGCACCTGAGCGCCGCGCAAACCTCCAGGCGGTCTGCACCGAGACCCTGAACCTGTTTTGCGTCCTCATCGCCTACCTGAAGCCCATTCTTCCGGAAACTACGGCCAAGGTCGAGGCATGGATTGGGGGGCCCGAACTCAATTTCGAGAGCATCAAGACCCCCCGCCTATCCCATGCGATAAAACCCTACACGCACCTCATGCGCCGCATAGAGCCGGCCGACCTCGCACCCTTGATCGACAATGCACAGGAGGCAAGCGCTACGCCGAGCAGCTCATCGGCCGCGACCCCGGGTAAGCCGGCGCCGCCTACCGCGGGGAAAGCGGGGGCCGCCACCCTATCCGCCGAAGACTTCGCGCGCGTCGACCTGCGCGTCGCACGGGTCGTGGCGGCGGACTACGTGGAAGGCGCCGATAAACTCCTCAAGCTCTCCCTGGACCTGAATGAGGGGCGCACACGCACGGTGTTTGCGGGCATCCGCCACGCCTATGCGCCCGCCGACCTCGTGGGTCGCCTGGTGGTCTGCGTGGCGAACCTAAAGCCCCGCAAGATGCGCTTTGGCGTGTCCGAAGGCATGGTGCTTGCGGCATCCGACAGCGACGGCCTCGTAGTCCTAGAGCCCGGGGAAGGCGCACGGCCGGGTATGACAATTCGCTAGCAGACAGGGCGCCGCCGATTCGCGTCTCAATCCGGGCCCGATCCGGATGCACATCCGACGGAAAGGAATCGCGCCCTTCAGGATGTGCAGGACGAGGTACATGAACAGGCGCAACAGCGGTTCCGGAAAATCACGCGGCCAACGCCCGCGCTGATACGAGCATACCGGTATAGGCAGGAACTTCATCCTTAAAAAACCACGCCAATGTCACGGATGCATCAAGGATAAAAAGGCTCATCTCCGGCCTTCTTCAATCATCGCGCGGACACTTGCCCCTCCAGTCGTGCAGCCCTGTGCAAAGGTTTTGAGGGCATCTATGGCTGCTTCTTGATACAAGATGGCGTAAAGGTTCCCTGAAGCGGGTGTGCACGAGGTAACGAGTGCGGTTGGCATAGTGGCCTCGTTGTTCAAGCAACCCCTATCCTACCAGGGGCGTTTCATTACACTACGCAACTTCCATGAACGGCCTTTTTACGGGTGTGGAAGCGCACCGATATACGCAAGGATACTAACAATGACCGCCACGACCGCAAAAGCGAGGGCCGCAACCGTCGCTGTATAACCGAACAAGCGTTCACTCGTAGGGAGTTTGGCCAGAATATTCCGAATCCCCGCCATATCTTTACGGGACTCACGCTGGTCGGTTTTGATCTCACCCATATCGCGACGCATCACGACAAACTCTACCTCAAGACGAGTCGCGCATTCATTATCCATGGGAGGTTCTCCGCCTGACGCACCGTCCGTCTGGCCTTTATTGGCCGGGAACTGAATCAAATTACTTTATTGCCATCGAGCCACGCCTTAATCATCTGGTGAAAATGCGTTCGCACAAACCCGCAATTCGTACAAATGAACCACACCGTCCTCATCCACCGTTTCTTGACCGGATCTGGCGCGGGGCCAACCAGAACACTTGAGGACTGATCCTCGCTATCGAGATTTAAGTCCACCAGTCCGCTTTGCCGCACATGGGGCACTTGCCGGACATGCCCTTCGTGACCATAAACCGCTCAAAATCGGTTTTGGAGAATGGCTTATTTTGACTCATTGACTGCCCCTCTACTGCCATAGATAGTTATACTACACCGCGCTACGGTTGGTATTACGCGCCCAACACGCGCCGAAGGAGCATTGCGCGACCTAGACATCGTGAGTCCCCGCACGCACCCGTTGGATGCTCTCGGCTGTTGTCCCATTGAGAATGACGGCCACACCTCCCTTCTTCTTGACCAGCCCAGCATCTTGTTGCCATACTCGGCCCATGCGAGGCTGCTCCCTGCGACATCTCAAGTACCTAGTAGCCCCCCTGGTCCTGATTTCCTGGCTCGGGGCGTTATGGGCGTGCGCCGGTCCACAGGGTCATCACCCGACACACGAAGGCCAGGCCTGTACGGTCGTACATAGCGCGATCGGACTGCAAGCGCCCGCCAAACTTGCGAGCGTGGCGGCCGTCGTACCCGCGGTCATCGTGGCGTTCCTCGCGATGATGATCGCCCTTGTTGGCTTTGTCTCGCTGTTCACCGATGCGGTGCCGTTGTCCGAACGCTACCGCCACAGTCCCGCGCAGCCCAACGCCCCACCTGTCTTGGCCTTTATCTCGTAGATTCGTGGCGCCGCCTCGCGGCGCATCCTGAGTTCCATGAGAAGGCCTTATGCGCACTCCTATTCCGTCGGCGCGCGCGCTTACGCTCGCCCTGATTGGCGTGACCGGGCTCGTCCCGATCTCGGCACATACTCTGAGCCTCGCCGCCGCCGAGGCCCTGGCCATGCGTCACAACCCATCCCTGATGGCCGCCCGTCACGGCATCGGCGTCGCCCGGGGCTTGGCCCGACAGGATCGCCTTTGGCCAAACCCGCGGCTTAGCGTCTCCGGGAGCACCGGCAACGCGACCGGCAGCCCCGGTGAATTCAGCGCGCGCGCCATGCTGACGCAGGCCGTCCCCTTGACCGCGCGCATCGCCCGCCACGCCGCCGTGGGCCGGGCCGGCGTACGCGCCGCGGACGCCCGTTTTCAGGTCGAGGCATGGCGAATCCGCGGCCTCGTGGCGCATGTCTACACACGGTGGCGCGCCGCCGCCTACGCCGTGACCATGGTCGATCACCTGATCGGCAGCGAACGCGTGTTGATGCGCCTTGTCAGGGCGCGCGTGCGCGCCGCCCAGATATCGGCGGTGGGGGCAAGCGGCGTGGAACTCTTGGGCGCCCAGGCGCAGCTATTGCGCCAGACTTGGCGCACCCGGCGCCGCGAGGCCCAAGCCGCGCTCGTGGCCATCATTGGCTATCGCCCGCGTAGGCCCTGGCCGGCCCCGGCGCCGGTGCACTGGCATCCGCCGGTGCCCGCCGGCGCCTGGGCCACAGCGCTCGCTCGCCGCCCCGACCTGCGACTGGCCGAGATCGATCGCCACTATCGGGAATCCGTGCGCCGCTACCAACGCTCCCGGCGGCTCGGCTGGATGACCGTGGGGGCCGGCATCGAACTCGACCGCCAGGTCCTGCGCGGGGTGCCCGCGCAACCCATTGATCGCTCGATCGAATTGAGCGCTTCACTTCCGTTGCCGTTCTGGAATCGCAACCAGGGTAACCGGTCAGCAGCGCGGGCCCAGGCCCTTCAGGCGCGCGCGCATATCCACGCGTTGCGCTGGCGTATCCGCCACACCATCGCCCGCGACCTCTTTCGACTGCAACGGCTGCGTGCGCGTGAGCAACGCCTGGCGCAACTGCTCCGCCACGCCCGCCAAGCCGCGGCGCTCGCGCTGCAAGGCCTGCGGCTGGGTCAAGTACACACATCAAGCGCGCTCGCGGTATTTACCGACCAACTCAGCCTGACGGCGGCGTGGCTGAAAACCCATGGCGCCGTGGCTGGCGCGCGCACGGCCCTGCGCATCGCCCTGGGCGGCCCCAAGGAGAAATCATGATTAAAATACCCGTCGTCGTAGCGACCACCCTGGCGCTCGCCCTCACCACCGTTCCAGCCCTTGCCCAGCGTTCGCCGATCGTGCATCTGTCGCCGGCCAACATACACGCGATTGGCCTCAAGATCATCTCTGCGCGGATACGCACACTCCACGCCCGTCGGACTTTCTATGGCGATTTCACGTTGCCCCCGGATAGCGAGGCGGTCGTTACCCCCCGTATCCGCGGGCGCGTGACGGCCCTGTACGCCACCGTGGGCGCCACGGTACGCCGCGGGGCACCGCTGGCGCGCGTACAATCCCTTCTCGTCGGGAACCCGCCGCCGAGCGTGGTCGTCCACGCCCCCATGAGCGGGGTGGTGGACACACGGCCTGCGGTGCTGGGCGAGGCGGTCGCCCCTGGCATCCTCCTCTATCGCCTGATAAAACCCCACCGGCTGTGGCTCAAGGCCTACGTCTACCAGCAGGACGTGACCGTCGTCCACCACGGGCAAGAGGCTCGCATTCGGGCGCTCGGCGTCGCCGCCCCTCTGCACGGACGGGTAGTCATGGTGGCGCCGCGCGTCAACCCGCGCCGCGGCGCGGAGACGATATGGATCGCGCTTGACCATCCCCCCGTCGCGTTAAGGCCCGCGCTCTTTGCGCGCGCTTCCGTCATAGTCGCAAGCACACGCGCGGTGACCGTGCCTTCCAACGCCGTGGTCAATGTCGGCGCCCGCCACGCGGTGTTCGTGGCGATAGGTGGCGATCGCTTTCGCTACACGCCGGTGACCGTCGGAATACGCGAGCACGGCTATTGCGGGGTTTCTGGACTCGAGGCCGGCGCGCGCATCGTCACTCAAGGCAACGCCGAACTCTATACGTTGTGGATGACCGGCGGCAAACTCAAGGCAGATAGCTGATGTTCAATTTCCTCATCTCCTTGTCGCTACGCAGTCGCGCGCTCGTCCTCGGGGTATTCGCCATCCTCGCCGGGGCGGCGCTGCTCGCCTGGCGCAGCATGCCAATAAACGTCTTTCCAGCCTTTGCCACGCCGCGCGTGGTCATAGGCACAACCTTGCCTGGCATGGCGCCGCGCGACATGGAAGCGCTCGTCACCTATCCGATCGAGACCGCGGTAAGCGGCACAATGGGCATACGCGTAGTGCGCTCGAAGACCACGCTCGGGGTGTCGCTAGTGACGGTGGTGTTTCATGCCGGCACCAACATCTACCACGACCGCCAGCTCATCGCCGAACGGCTCCAGGACCTGCAATCACGACTGCCGGCGGGCGTCCACGGACCCGAGATATTCCCGCTCACATCGGCCATCGGGTGGCTTGTCAAGTATTCGCTCACAAGCCCCATCGTGCCGGCCCAGGAGCTGCGCACGCTGGCCGACTGGGTGATCCGGCCGCGGTTGCTGTCCGTGGGTGGGGTAGCCGATGTGGCCGATATCGGCGGGGCGGTCACGCAATATCAGATCGACCTTCGTCCCACCGCCATGCAGGCCTACTCGGTAAGCGTGGGCGACGTAGCACGCGCCGTGCGCGGCGTCAGCCGGGATCTGCCGGGCGGCATGGTGGAGACACCGGGCTCGCAATTGATCGTGTCGGTGGCGGGTCGGCTCCACGAAAGCGACGCGCTTTCACGTCTGCGGCACACCCTAGTCGCCGACCATGACGGTCTACCTATAACGCTCGCACAGGTCGCCCGGATCCGTCGCTGGCACGCCATACGGCTCGGCGCGGCCGCCCTGGGCTCGGCGCCGGCGGTGGTGGGTACTGTCTACAAGGCCTACGGCGCGAGCACCATCACGACTACCCATCACGTACTGCACACCCTGCGGGCGGTTCGTCGGGCGCTGCCACCGGCCGTTACCCTTAACACCCATATCTTCCGACAGTCGACCTTCATCAAAGCCGCCACTCATAACCTCTGGACGGCCTTGTGGCAGGGCGCGCTCATCGTCATCCTCGTGCTACTCGTGTTCCTTGCGAACTGGCGCGCCTCGCTTGCGACCTTCGTCGCCCTGCCGGCCTCGTTCGCGCTCGGGGCCCTGATCCTCTACTTCTTTCATGCTGGCGTAAACGCCATGACGCTCGGAGGCCTCGCTGTGGCCATAGGTGAGGTCGTCGACAACGGTATTATTACCGTGGAAAACATCGTCCGCCGCCTACGCATCGCCCGTCACAACCAGATCGGCGAAGCCGTGCTCGAAACCGACACTGTCATTCTTCATGCTGTCCGCGAGGTACTGAATTCCATTGTCTACGCGACTGCTATCGTCATTTTGGTCTTTCTGCCGGTCTTTTTCATGCACGGCATCCCCGGACGCATTTTTTCACCGCTTGGAATAGCCTACCTGGCCACCATGCTGGCCTCGCTGGTCGTGTCCGTCACCCTGATTCCGGCCCTATGCTCATTGCTCTTTAGCCGCTACGACTATAGGAGGTCCGGTGCGCGGGAAACGGGCTTCGTTCGCTTCCTCAAACGCCATTACCTGCGCCTTCTCGAACGGATTCTGCCGTGGACGCGGACCATCGGCATTCTCGCACTGGTGGCGGTGGTGGCAGCCGGCGCGAGCTTCATGCGCCTCGGCCGCTCGTTTCTGCCGCCTTTCCATGAAGGCAACTACATCCTGGTCATGACAGCCCTGCCCGGGACTCCGTGGCGGGAATCCATGCGCCTGGGCGCGGTCGTGCGTCACGATCTCGCGGGCTTCTCGCAAGTCGTATCGGTCGATCAGCGCGCCGGTGCCGGGACACTCACGCCTGGCGCGAACACCCCGAACAATTCCGAGTTCGATGTGCGCATCGACTTCCATCGCGGTCGGCAATCGCCGCACGTCCTGCTGGGCGAGATCCGTAAGAAGCTCACCACTATCCCCGGAGTGGCCTTCAATCTCGGCGAGTTCATTGCCCACCGTATCGACGATGTGGAATCGGGCGTGCCGGCGGACGTGGCCGTGAAGATATACGGACCGCGCCTGCGCCGCCTCTACCAGATCGGCAAGGCCGCCAGTCGGGCAATCGCGCCCATCCCCGGTGTTGTCGACCTGCATCTCGAACAGCAGATTCGTGTCCCCCAGGTCGTGGTCACGCCGCGCCGCACACGCGATGCGCATTACGGCGTGACCGCGGGGCGACTGCTGCGCGATGTCAACCTCTACCTGAACGACACGCCCATGGGCCATGTCCTGCATGGGCCACGACGATTCGCGATCACGCTACGGGTGGCGCGAGGCGCCCGGCGCTCGGCGCACGCCCTGCGTAACCTCCCGATACGGGCGCCCGCACTCGGCGCGCGCGCCGTCGTGCCGCTGGCGGAATTGGCCTCGGTCCTGGTACGGCCGGTACCTTTCGAGATCCGCCGAGCACACGGACACCGCGTCTTGCTGCTTACCTTTGATGTGACGGGTAGGGCGCTGTCTACGGTCGTCCGTGAAGTCCAGAGGCGGGTAGCGGCGATCCCATTGCCGCGCGCCTACTTTGTGCGCTACGGCGGGACGTTTCGCAGTCAACAGCGCGCCAACGCCACGCTGTGGCGACTCGGGTTGCTCGCGATCATCCTTTCTGCCCTGCTCCTCCAAAAGGCATTCGGCTCGCTGCGCGACGCCGTGCTTGTGCTCGTCAATCTGCCACTGGCCATGGTCGGAGGGGTAGCGGCGCTGCTTTTGACGGGATCGACACTCAGTACCGCCGCGGTCATCGGATTCATTGCGCTCTTTGGCATCACCGCGCGTAACGGGATCATCCTCATAAGCCACTACAAGGACCTCGAGGCCGAGGGCCGGGCGGTCGACGTGGTCGTGAGAGAAGGCACACTCAACCGACTGGTGCCCATCCTCATGACCTCGATCACGCCCGCCCTGGCGTTGCTGCCGCTCCTGTGGGGATCGCCGGTCGGCAAGGAGCTCGAGCGGCCGCTTGCCTTTGTCGTGCTCGGCGGCCTCGTGACTTCGACACTGCTGAATCTCATCGTCATTCCGAGCGTCTACCGCGCCCTGCGCCAACGCCGCCCCGTGCGCCCGCACCTTGACGCATGAACGCCCGCGCGATCATAGCGACACGGATAATGTGCACGCCAGCGACCGATCCCGCGCGTTGCGGCCGCATAGTCAGACGGCGGGGCCGCGGCTACGTGGGACGAAAACCCATGCCCATCCTTCTCCTTTAAGTGGCGGGATCAAGAGCGCCACAACCACGCATCAGAGGCCGGATATATTGTTGCAGCCCGATCCCGGTTCCGAGCGCCCGCTGACCCCAACCCCTAGACAGAATCTCCCGATCCTTAGGCGGATTATCTGCCCGGTTGGTCAAAGCCCGGAAAATTACCGAACTTCCGCCACTTCATTTCAGTGTCTTCGCGAAACCCCATCCTTCAGGGCGGGGAGGTGGAGACGGTTTACAGCCCGTCTTCCGTGAATTAGCATGTTGCCCAGTCGTCCTAGACGCATCCATGTCAATCGTGGCACAACTAAATGGTGGCCTCGTTATCGACCTGCCTTAAAGAGCGCTGGGGCCAAGGACCCGAGGTAAGCCGTCCTCGTGTTTCGGCGTTTCGCATAGTGAACTCCAGAAAGAAGGACCCGGGGTTGCGGGCTTCAAAAAGCCTCTCGCTTGAGGGATAGCGGCTTACTCCGGCATCTGTAATCATGCCATTCGCGCTTAACGTCGAATTTTGTCGTGATGCCGCTGCCGCTCGGTCACCTGACGGGCGGAGCTGTAGCGCGCAGCTGGGGGCTCTATTTGCCTGCCATGGTATTCGCCTACATTGTTATGGTACCGTTCATCATTATTGCCGAGAAGCGCCGCAAGATACGTCCGATCCTTCCCGGTGCGGTAGGGGTGCGGGGGCTGACGAACGCTTCGTATTTCCATGCCAACCCATCTGAGGTGGCAAAACCATTGACTTATGGAGCTTCTTTACGGATTTTAATGTCCTCGAGGCCAGTCGGCCATCGCTTGTTGCCAAAGTCGCCCCGCCTGATCAGAGGGATACGGCCATGCGCGTCTGCTCCACCTGCCAGTTTCTCGGAATTTTCGCGGGTGGCGCCATCGGCGGAGCACTGTACGGGCTGTGGGCATCAATGGCGACATCCTCGCCAACGCCGCTTTTGTCCTCATCTGGCTGGTGCTGGCAGTTGGTATGAAAGAGCCCCGCTATCTCGCAAGCTACGTTCTGCGGCTTGCGAAACGACGTCTGGAATACAGCAAGATGCGACCGGCTTGCCGTGGCGCAAATCCCGAGGGTTATCGATGCGGCAATGGCTCTTGATGAGGGTATGGCCAACTGCGCATTGACCGCGCCGCCATAGGCCACAATGAGCTACAGACATTCTCGAGCGCGCGCTTATTTAAGGATGCGAATACTGACGAAGCGGTTGCCGGTTTAATAAATGCGCGCAAGGCAGTAGGGGCACTGGTTTTTCGACTCTCTTAGGGACTATTTACTGATGCGGTGGTTACAGAACATTGACCGTTCTCGGCGGCTTGTGTTGTACGCTGTCATACTCGGGCTCGTGGGCGGTGCCGGCGCCCTATTTTTTTTGTGGCTCCTACATATGGGCGAGTTGCTGCTCATCGAGCCGCTCGGCCACTACCATTATCTGACGGTCACTGCCGCCTATAAGCATCCGGTCGTGCCGGCCTTCCATATCTACTGGTTTATTCCCGTCGCGACTACCGCCGGCGGACTGCTTGCTGGTTTTTTGGTCTACACATTCGCGCCCGAGGCGGAGGGTCACGGCACCGATGGCGCTGTGCGCGCCTTTCACGATACCGGCGGATACATCCGCCCCCACGTGCCACTTATCAAGAGTCTTGCCAGCGCTATCACCATCGGTTCCGGCGGATCGGCGGGGCGCGAAGGTCCGACAGCGCAAATCGCCGCCGGCGTGGGCTCCATCATGGGCGGGCTGCTGCGTGTACCAGACGATGAACGCCGCCTCATTGTTCTCA
>JAKARW010000006.1 GCA_021819125.1 Pseudomonadota bacterium
GTGATAGCCACCGCCCCGCGCGGCCTGCCGATACGGTCAGGCGCCATTGTGATCGTGGATGTCTATCGCTACCATCTTACCGGCGTTCGGACCTACCGCATCCACCATTTCGCGGTCGCCCCAATGCCCTCCCGGCCATGACCTGTCACGCCGCGCGTCTTGCCGGCTCGACGCCGCGAAGCGGCCGGGGCCTGAGAGGACCATAATGAAACGAGGTATTGGCATTACGAAGACTATGGCGCGCAAACCCCCACGCAAAGCCCTGGGGGTGCAACACGGGCAGCGCTGGCGCCCCGCCATGACCAAGCCTGCCGCGCAAGCCCCTGGCTTTAGATATGGGTGAACGGCAGATGGCTTATTATCTGATACGGAACTTGTATAATGAGCGCATACCAAAATATAAGATAAAATACAAATCGAACAAGAACGTGGTGTTTTCTTGCAAATACCACGTTGTGTGGTGTCCGAAGTATCGCCGGGACGTGCTGGTAGACGGCGCTGATGCGCGACTCAAGGAGATTGTACAGCAGGTGTGTTCCGAGACGGGCAGCGAGATACTGGAGATGGAAGTCATGCCGGATCATGTGCCTCTACTGGTGGAAGTGGACCCGCAGTTTGGGATCCATCACCTGATCAAGCTGATCAAAGGACGTTCCTCGCGCCTCTTGCGCCAGGAGTTTCGCTGGTGCCGTACCCGATTGCCCAGTCTCTGGACCAATAGCTATTTCGCTTCCACCGTAGGCGGCGCTTTGCTGGAAATCGTCAAATAGTACACTGAGCAGCAAAAACATGTCTAAACCGCGCATCAAATCCGGGAAAACAAAGACGCGTAAAGCGCCCAAGGAAAAGAAGCCCGCTTTTGTCCTGGAGTTGCCATTGGTCGCGAATCCCCACGAAAGCCGTGTGCTGGCGGTGCGCTTCGAGGCGGGACGGCAGTTGTATAATGCCGTGCTGGGCGAGGCGCTGCGGCGGCTGGATAGGATGAAGCAATCCAGGTCCTGGCAAGCGACACGGAAGATGCCCAAAGGGGAACTTGGTTCACCAGAACAAAAAGCGCGCGCCGCCGAGTTTTCCCTGATCACCAAAACCATCGGCTTTACGGATTACGATCTGCAAGCCTATGCCACACAGTGCAAGAACGCCTGCTGGATCGGGGATCACCTGGACGCCCACACGACCCAGAAAATCGGCACCCGGGCATTCAAAGCGGCACAACGCTATCAGTTTTGCAGCGGTGGCCGTCCACGCTTCAAAGCTAAGTGGAGGGCCTTGGAATCCATAGAAGGTAAAAGCAACGCGGCGGGTTTGCGTTGGCGCGACGACCATCTGGAATGGAGCGGGCTCAAGCTCAAGGCGATCTACAACCAGAAGGACCCCCACGGCATTCAGGCCTTCGCCTTGCAAAACCCGGTCAAATACTGCCGTCTGGTACGGCGCATCATCCGCGGCAAGACGCTGTGGTTCGTGCAACTGGTGATCGCCGGGTTCCCGAAATGGAAAGATAAAAACCCCATCCGGCAGGGCAAAAGCGCCATCGACATCGGCCCGTCCACCATCGCCGCCGTCTCGGAAACAGATGCGTTTCTGGACAAGTTCTGCGCCAACGTACCCAATCTGCAAAAGGCGATTCGCCGGATTCAGCGGGCCATGGACCGGTCGAAGCGCGGGTCGAACCCGGATAATTACAACAAGGACGGCACCATTAAAAGGCCGGCGCCCGGCCAGAGCCTGCAATGGGTGTTCACTAACGGATACCTGCGCCTGCGCGCCAGACTGCGGGAATTGCATCGGGTGCTGGCGGCCTATCGCCGCACGGAACACGGGAAACTGGCAAACCGCGTCGTCGCCATGGGCAATACCGTCATGGCGGAGCAATTGAGTTACAAGGCCTTTCAGCGGATGTTCGGCAAGAGCGCCCGGACCGGGCACCTGGGGAATTCATGGATCACTTGCGTCACAAGGCTGAAAGCGCCGGTGGCGAGGTGATCGAATTCCCCACCCGGCCCACGAAACTCTCGCAGAGTTGTCACTGCGAGGCGGTGGTGAAGAAACCGTTGAGCCAGCGCTGGCACGATTGTCCGTGCGGTGTTTGTGCGCAACGGGATTTGTACAGTGCGTATCTGGCCCTGCATGTGCGTCAATATACAAAGGATGAAAATCAGGTCTGGAGATTGGACACCGAATCGGCCCGCGTGGGCTGGTGCGCAGTGGAACCGCTGCTGGGGAAAGCGGTGTCCGATGTGGTGCAAGCTGCGAAAGGCGGGCGGTTGCCCGTAAGCTTTGGTGTGTCTAAAAAACTCACCAGAGACAGAGCGGCTCTTTCCTGAAGGTGCCAGATCGTTTCGGCCCGGTCATTCGGGCGATTCTGTGTATGAGAAGAACCGTGGGTTGTAATGAGGCCCGGTAATTGGATGTTGTAGTTGTGTTGAGCAGTAGCGGCGGCACAATGAGAGCCCGGTAGACTTATGCACAGTGGCATCCATCGGCTACGGGGGAGAAGAACCCCCCGGCTTTAGCCGTGGAGAGGTTCAGGACCAAAACAATGGATGCCGACGATGCCTTGCTACGCAAGGCATCCTTCGACCACGTACACAGACTTCAGGGGCTCCATGGCCACCTGACGGCCGCCGAGGTCGCCAATGGCTTCCTGTTCGACGGGGTCCGTATCCCCCTTATCAATCCCCAGCGAGGCATCTTCAAACCGCGACAGATGCGGTTTTGTCTTTCTATCAGGACAGTCTTCCCGAGAAGCGGCTCCCGGATCTGGTATGACGACCAGCGCGACGCGCACCAGAAGATCTTCGGTGCCCGCGATACCGTGGATTATGCCTTCATGGGCCAAGATCCCAAGGCCCCCGAGAATCAGTGGTTGCGCGTTGGCACTCATGGACCGGGTGCCGCTCATCTATTTCCTCGGTTTCGCGCCAGGACTTTACCAAGCGATCGTCCCGGCGTTCATCGCCGAATGGGACGCGACGCGCCTTATCGCCAGCATCGCCTTCGGGCTCCCCGGCGAGGCGGCGCTGTCCTTACCCGAAACCGTACCGGAGCGCCGTTACGCGCTCGATACTGTCAAAAAACGCTTGCATCAAGGAACGTTCCGGGAGGCTGTCCTTACGGCCTATAAGGGGCGCTGCGCCCTATCAGGGCTCCCCGAGACAAGACTCCTGGATGCGGCGCACATTGTTGCCGACGGCGACACCGGTTACGGACAACCGGTCGTATCCAATGGCATCCCGCTCTCCAAGATCCACCACGCGGCCTTCGATGCCCACTTGATCGGCATCGATCCCGATTACCGCCTCCACGTCTCTGAAAAACTCCTGGTTCAGCATGATGGGCCGATGCTGGAGGCATTAAAGCGCCTGAACGGGGGCACCATCTACCTCCCGACCCGCGACCGTGATCGCCCGGACCGCGAACGACTCGCCCGGCGCTTCGAGGATTTTCGTGCCGCGCAGTGATGGCATCAGGCCGCGACAGGGATACGGAAGGTTCGGTATGGCAGTCCCGCCACAAGCCTCGCCTTGAGGATCCCCGTACCGCCACGCTATTGCCCCGTGTCGGGAAAGACCGTGTGGTGCCGCGCCCCATGGGGCCTTAACCTAGCCGCTTGGGGTTTGGAAGCCTCGAGGTACCCGCGCATCGCAGCGCAAGTTGTAGCCGCCCTCCCGATTGGCAATGAGCTCCCATTCGCCGACGCCCCGGGCATCGTCGGCGAACCGCTCCCGACGCCGCGCGGCCAGTTCTTCGTAGGCCTCTTTCACCTCACAAGGCGTGATGCGGGCATAGACGACCCTCTTCAGGGCCTCAAGGAATTCCGGCTGATGCCAGCAGGGCATGGCCATTACGTGACTATTCCACACCCAAACAATGAATTCCCACGTTGCGCGTATTTCATCGAGAGACGGCGACTTGCCTAGCGGCAACAACAACGGCTCACCGAACTCGAGGAGAGTCGCGGAGATCTTGGTGTCGGGAAAACGCGGGGCCTGGACGCGCGCGCGTCCGTAAGGGGTTTGGTCCATTCTGTAAGTCCAGGTATCGCGCGCAACGGCTCGATAACGCTCACCCGAAAATGCACCCTCCTCACCGCTCGCCGCTATCCCCTTGCAGGCCGACATCTCGATGCCCCGAGCCGTAGCCTCGGAAGGCGCAAAAAATGGGCTTTAAGTTACCTTAAGCCCTCGGCATTATTGGCTGGGGGACGAGGATTCGAACCTCGGTTAACGGAGTCAGAGTCCGCTGTCCTACCACTAGACGATCCCCCAAAAAGAGGAGCGCCTTAGCGCTTCGAGTACTGCGGCCGCTTGCGGGCCTTATGGAGGCCGACCTTCTTGCGCTCGACCTCGCGCGCATCGCGCGTCAGAAAACCCGCGCGCCGCAACGGCAGGCGCAGCGATTCATCATAGGCCAGCAAGGCGCGCGCGATGCCGTGCAGCACGGCGCCCGCCTGGCCGCTTGGACCGCCGCCACGGACGTTCACCTTGACGTCAAAATGATTCAGAGTCTCGGTCACCGCGAACGGCTGGCGCACGAGGGTGCGTGAAGTCTCACGCCCGAAATACTCATCGACGGGCCGGTTGTTGACCACAAACGCGCCCTTCCCGCGACTTAAGTACACGCGCGCATTGGCGGACTTGCGCCGCCCTGTCCCGTAATGCTTGGCTTCGGCCATATCGGTTCCTTATCCCTTTCTCAATTCGAGCGGCTTGGGCTGCTGCGCCGTATGCTTATGAGCGCCGCCGGCAAAGACCTTCAGTTTGCGCAACATCTGGCGACCGAGAGGCCCCTTGGGCAACATCCCGCGCACCGCCGCCTCGATCACCTCTTCGGGCGCGCGGGCCTTCATTTCCGTGAAGGTGTGCGTCTTCAACCCGCTCTGATACCCGGAATAGCTGTGATAGAGCTTGTTCTGGGCCTTGCGGCCGGTCACCTGCACCTTTTCTGCGTTGACCACGACGATATAGTCGCCGGTATCCACATGCGGCGTGAACTCAGCCTTATGCTTACCGCGCAGCCGACGCGCAAGCTCTGTGGCAAGGCGGCCCAACACATGATCCGTGGCGTCGACGACAAACCAGTCGCGCTTTACTGTCTCTGACTTAGCCGTGAAGGTCGTCATGGAAATCTTTTCCGAGGCGAAGAGTACGAAGGGCCGCATGGTACGGAGGAGCAGCCGCGCTGTCAACGTTTTCCATGGGATAGCGCGGGATAACAGTTGACCCCGGCGCGCATTGTGGTATATAGAGTGCAGAAAAAAAGAAGGCGTGGGGTAAACCACGCCTTGAACCACCACTAGGAGGATGGAGGAGCCGGTAGGCAGTAGGGCTCGCGGCCCTTTCTGCAGAAAGCATATAATAATTATCTAATATAAATCCCTCGCTGTCAAGGGGGTGTTCGTAACCTTGCATCGTAAGACCACTAAAGGAGAGGCTGGTTCCCGGCCCCTCCTTTTTTAATCGCGGTCCAGGCGTAGCCGATCGACGGGCCGCCCGCCAATGACGTGCTGCTCCAGGATCTCGTCGATGTCCTCGCGGTCGACGTAGGTGTACCATACGCCGTCTGGATAAATGACAAGGACCGGCCCTTCCTCGCAACGGTCCATGCAGCCGGCGGTATTGATGCGTACGCCATCCCGACCCGCAAGCCCCAGCGCCTTGATCCGCTCCTTGGCATAATCCCGCAAGGCGCGCGCGTCCTGCTGCTGACAACACCGCCGGCCGTCGGTACGCTCATTCGTGCAAAAAAAGACGTGCTGTCTATAGTACAAGAGGCCCCCATGCCGCTTTTTGCCCCAAACCCGAGTGACGATCCATCACCCGCGCTCGCCGCTGCCATACGCGAGGCCTGCGACCATTGCGTGGCCTGCGGCCTATGCCTGCCGCACTGCCCTACTTATGGGGACAGTCTAAACGAAAACGAGTCCCCGCGCGGACGCATCAGCCTGTTGCGCGCCGTCGCCGACGGCACCTTGCCGGTCACGCCGGCTTTGACTGCGCACATCGACCACTGTCTTGGCTGTCTCGCCTGTGAAAAGGTCTGTCCGAGCCGGGTCCCCTATGGGGCGCTTTTGAAAAACGGCCGCGCCTGGCTTACCCAAAAGAGCCCCCGGACCTGGCGGCGACTGTGGTACCGGTCCCTGATTCGGGCGGTCGACCTGCCCGGAGCCATGGCCACCGCCTATGCCCTGGCGCGCGCCCTCGGGTCTTTGCCGTGGCCACGCACCGCACGCGCGGGCCTACGCGATGTCGTGCGCGGTCTGCCCGCGCGGCCCCACGGGGCGCGCGCCGATCCGGGTGATGCGGGTCCGGCCGATGTCGCGCTGTTCCGGGGATGCACCGCCGATCTCGACCGTCCGACACTCCATGCCGCCATCCGCGTCTTGCACGCCGTCGGCCGCCGCGTCTGCGTGCCGCGCTCCCAAGGTTGTTGCGGGGCGCTCGCCGCCCACGCCGGGTTCGCGGATATCGCCTGCCGCCAGCGGCGACGCAATCGCCATGCCTTCGCAGACAGCGCCCCGGCGCTCGTGTCCATAACATCGGGCTGCGCCGCCGAACTTCGCCACACCGGCCCGGAATCAGACGACCGGTTCCCGGCGGTCTACGACATTCATCGTTATCTGGTGGAACAGACCGACCTCGACCGCCTTGCGCTGTCGCCGTTGCCGCGGACCATCGCCGTGCATGACCCCTGTTCGCTGCGCAACGCGCTTGCAGGCGAGCGCTTCGTCTACGACCTGCTCGCCCGCATCCCGCAGGCAAAAGTGATTGCACTGCCTGGTAACGAGGTCTGCTGCGGCGCCGCCGGCGATTATTTTCTGCGTGAACCGGCGCGCGCACAGACCCTCGCCCATGCCAAGGCCGCCGCCGCGCGAGCGGTCGGCGCCGATATCGTGGTATCCGCCAACATCGGCTGCGCCCTGCACCTCTCCGCCGCGCTCGCCCGGCAAGGGGCGCCGATCCCGGTCTGCCATCCGCTTTGGGTGGTGGCCGGGCAACTCCCCCCACTTTAGTGACCCGTGCTAAAGTGTCGCGTTATGAGAACATTCACCCGCATCGACCGCGTCATCGACCAACTCGACCAAACCCTGAAGTCTATGCTCGTGCCACCACCTGCTGACCCCTACCCCGAGACCGTGCCGCGGGAACAGGGTGAGCTGTCATCCGAGGAGCGCACGCTCGGGGGCCGCCTCATGCGTGTCAACCATGCAGGCGAGATTGCCGCGCAAGCGCTCTATCAGGGGCATGCGCTGTGCGCACGGGATGCCCACGTGCGCGACACCCTACGCGCAGCCGGTCGTGAGGAGCTTCAGCACCTCCACTGGACGGCGGCGCGCATCAAGGAACTCAAGACACACAAAAGCTACCTCACGCCCATCTGGTATCTGGGGTCCTTCACCATCGGGGCGGCGACCGCCCTACTGGGCGACAAGGTCAGTCTCAGTTTCGTCGCCGAAACCGAGCGCCAGGTCGTAGCCCATCTGCAAGACCATCTGGCCAAGCTTTCGGCCGCCGACCAAAGAACGCGGGCGATCGTAGAGCACATGGCCGCCGACGAGGCGCGACACGCGACCTCGGCCATGGAGGCCGGGGGGCGCCCCCTACCATGGCCGGCGCCGCTTGCGATGCGTCTGGCGGCGCGCGTCATGACCGAGACCGCATTCTGGATTTAGAGGCCTCGCCTCTCTTGCACGGCCGGGCTTAGGGCCTGCGGCGGCAGGAAAATCAGCTGGACGAGCGTACCTTCCGGGTCGTTGCAATAAAGACTGCGAGACCCGTCGCGATGAGTACGGGGGGCGGCTGCGATTCGCACCCGGGCGGCCTGCAGTCGCTCGTGCCAGACATCCACATCGCCTGCGCTTGCGACCGAAAATCCAATGTGATCGAGGGCGCCTCCCGGTTGCGGGGTACCTCGGTGCAGGGCGAGATTGTCCGAACCCGAGGAGAGATAGACGTTGTCGGGATCCGGCCGCCACACCACGACAAGCCCAAGGACCCCGGCATAGAATGCCTCGCAGGCCTCGAGATCCGCGCAGATGAGCGCCACATGGTTGAGGCGCACCGCGGCGGTCTTGGGCAAGCCGTTATTCGACATCCACGATCTCGAATGAATGGCTGATCTCGGCGGTCTTGCCAAGCATGATCGACACCGAGCAATATTTCTCGGCGGACAGGCGGATCGCCCGCTCCACCGCCGCCTCCTTCAACCCTCGGCCGCTCACCACGAAGTGCACATGCATGCGGGTAAACACCTTCGGGTCCTCCTCGGCGCGCTCGGCCTCGAGGCGCGCGCTGCAGCCACGCACATCGGCGCGCCCCTTACGCAGGATATGGACGACATCAAAGGAAGTGCAGCCGCCCATCCCGGCCAACACAAGCTCCGTCGGCCGCGGCCCTAGGTTGCGCCCCCCATGATCCGGAGGGCCGTCCATCGCGATCCGATGGCCGCTCTCGGTGGTAGCCGTAAACGCGGCCTCCCCGTCCCACTCAACCACTGCTTTCATCGACCCGCTCCTCGAACAATTCAGCAAGCCTTGCGCCTGGATCCTCGGCCACCATGAAGGCCTCGCCCACCAGGAACCCGCGCAACCCGGCGGCCTTGAGACGCCTGACCTCGTCGCGCCCGAGGATTCCGCTCTCGGTTACGACAAGACGCCCGGGAGGCACAAACCCTACCAGCTCCAGCGTCCGATCTATGGTCGTGACAAAGGTGCGCAGATCGCGGTTATTGATGCCGAGCAGACCGCCTGGAAGCGCCAGGGCGCGCTCGAGCTCGTCGGCGTCATGCACCTCGATCAGGGCGTCCAGGCCATAGGCCTGGGAGGCCGCGTACAGCTCCTCGAGTTCCCCGGAAGACAGGGCCGCCACGATCAGCAAGACGCAATCTGCGCCCATGGCCCGCGACTCGGCGATCTGATAACCATCGACCATGAAATCCTTGCGCAACACCGGCAGCGCGCAGGCCTCGCGGGCGCGCGCGAGGTCGTCATCATGCGCCCCAAAATAACCGGCATCGGTCAGAACGGAGAGCGCCGAGGCGCCCGCGCGTTCGTAGGCGCGCGCCACCGCTGCCGGATCCAGACCGTGGCGCAACACGCCGCGACTGGGCGACGCACGCTTCATCTCCGCGATCACCGCCGGTCGGCCGCGCTCCACGGCACGTGTCAGTGACGCCACAAACCCACGTGCCGGGGCCCCGGCACGGATACGCGCCTCGAGATCCGCAAGCCCGACGCGCGCGCGGGCGCGCGTGACCTCGCCGCGCTTGTCGGCCAAGATGCGCGCCAGGACCCCGTTCACACAAGCCCCCGCGTAAAGGCCACGAATTCGTCGAGCTTGGCCGCCGGCCGCCCCTCTTGCAACAACGCCTGCGCGTGCGCCACACCAGCCCCGATATCCGCGACCAGCCCGGCCACATAAAGGGCGGCCCCGGCGTTCAGGATGACCGCCACCGTGGCCGGTCCCTGATCGCGTCCCGCAAGCACCCGCTTGAGCACATCGAGGCTTGCCCCCGCCGAATCCACCTTGAGGGCGTCGATCCCCCCCGTCGGCAGCCCGAAATCAGCGGGCTCGAGCCGATAGCGGCTCAGCACCCCATTCTTCATTTCACACACATCGGTCGCCGCCGCCGGACTGATCTCGTCTAGACCGTCATCGGAATGAACCACCAGGGCATGGCGGCCGCCGAGGGCTGCGAGCGCCGATGCGAACGGTTCCAGCAGTGCGCCGGAGAACACCCCCACGAGCTGGCGCGGGGCGCGTGCCGGATTGGTGAGCGGTCCCAGCATGTTAAAGAGGGTACGTATACCAAGCTCCCGGCGCGGTCCGGCGGCATGGCGCATCGCCTCGTGGTGGCGCGGGGCAAAGAGAAAACCCACGCCGACATGGTCGATGCATAGCGCCACCTGCGCCGGGGTCAGGGTGAGGACGGCGCCCGCGGCCTCGAGCACATCAGCGCTACCCGACCGGCTCGACACCGACCGATTACCGTGCTTGGCCACTTTGGCCCCCGCACTCGCGCACACAAGCGCCGTGGCCGTGGAGATATTGAACGTCGACGCCCCGTCGCCCCCGGTCCCACAGGTATCGATCAGGTGGCCGGTATCGGCGACCGTAACCGGGGTCGACAGATCACGCAGCACCTCGGCTGCGGCCACGATCTCCTCGACTGTCTCGCCCTTCATGCGTAAGCCCATGAGCAGGGCGCCGATCTGCGCCGGCGTCCCGGCCCCGCTCATGACCACCGACAAGGCCTCCTTCATCTCGACGGCATTGAGATCGTCTCCGGCGGCGAGCCGCGCAATGGCGCCTGTCAGAGCGCTCACGGGCGCTCACTACGCAGAAAGTTCTCGAGCAACGCATGGCCCTGCTCGCTTAGGATCGACTCCGGGTGGAACTGCACGCCTTCCACGGGCCACCATTTATGGCGCAACCCCATGATCTCGCCGTCATCCTGACTTACGGCGGTAATTTCCAGACATTCGGGCAGGTCCTCTTTGGCCACCACGAGCGAGTGGTAGCGGGTCGCCGTGAAGGGATCGGGTAGGCCGCGAAAGACGCCCGCGCCCCCATGAGATATAAGCGAGGTCTTGCCGTGCATCACGCGCCCGGCGCGCACGACCCGCCCACCGAACGCCTGCCCTATGCTCTGATGCCCCAAACATACGCCAAGCAACGGTATGCGCTCGCCGAAACGCATGATGAGATCCAGCGATATGCCCGCCTCGTTCGGCGTGCATGGGCCGGGGGAGATGACGATCCGTTCGGGCGCCAGACGCTCAATCTCATCGAGCGAGATCTGGTCGTTGCGCGCGACATGCACCTCCTCGCCCAATTCACCCAGGTACTGCACAAGGTTATAGGTAAACGAGTCGTAGTTATCGATCATGAGCAACAAAGTCGATTTATCTCCTTGTTAAACATGCGGTTATGGTGCCCGCACGCCATGGGATACCCGCTATTTGCGTCCCTCACCCTGACGTATCGCAAAAACTCCATGGGAATGAGCCTATTGTGCCAGACGCACGGGCACTTCGTCGATCAATTGAACGAGGCGGCCCCATCATTCACGTTCACATAAAAGCCATGCGGCGGCCGGTCTTTGCGTCAAGCCGCGATGTCATGCGCCACCCTTGTGAATGGCGCCGCGAGCCTCCTCAAACCGTTGAGTGGTGCGACGGCAAAACGATCGAGGAAAGGGCCTGATGGAGCCGGCGCCCCTCGGCCGAATGGTGCGGGCGGATGGCCGCGATGGCGCCACCGCGCCCAGAAAGTGGGCGTGGGTCGTGAACGCGGATTGGCGCGCGGGGGACCGCCCTCGCGGGATTGGCCGCGCGCCGAACGCCCCTCATGGATGTCGGGGGCATTGCGCGCCTTCACGCAAACCCGGCCGGCGCCCCAAAACAGCGGGCGGCGACATGGGGCTCCTTGGTCTTTCTGGAGGATATATAGGGCGCCGCCTGCCACGCTTTTGCGCATTGCCCTCAGGGATTGCGCGTGTTGGGCGCTTGCGCGAACGACGGAGGACGCCTATAAGCGGGTGTGAGGTTTCTTAAAAGAAATGGTGGCAGGTGGCCGCCGATCAGGCGGCTAGAGGTTCGAGATCCTGGGCCGACGATGTTTTCGACAAGGCGTCCGCCATCACAACAGATGGTCGATGACACGGTCGTGACGCAACGGGCCAGACGGCGAGGGCAAACCCGATGCACCCCTTGGTGCCAAGAATGCGGCGAGAAGATCAGGACGTCCTCGGCGAATTCCCTTAAGGGGCCGCGGGCCCCGGCCTCTAACCGAGGGCCGAGTATAAGACTGCGGCCCACGACTTTGTTGAGCGTAATGCATGCAACATGACTTACCAAACCAGGAGACGCCCATAATTAAGGTGTATAATGAAAGCTTGTACACTCTGGGATCAACTACCTCGCCCCAAGTGGGTTCGATCAAACGGATCAAGATTGATCCGTCATGAGCCAGCCGGTTCGTGCGGCGGCTGTGATCGGCTCATATCCAATGTACCGCCGGCACTCCATGGTAATGGAACATGCTGGGCTAGCGGGAGCGAGTGAATTACCGACAGTAACCATCCGGTGGCCGCAGGCGCATGAGCCTCTTTGCTGCACTTTCGGATACTGTGGTCCTGTCATATTGCATGCCGGTGGTTTTGGAGCATAAATGAAGTGCGTTGATGATTTCCGATGGCGAATCGGTAAGAAAGAACTGCTACCCATCATGATTGGTGGGATGGGCGTCGATATCTCCACCGCGGAGCTATCGCTGGTGGCCGCGCGCCTGGGCGGAATCGGGCATATCTCCGATGCCATGGTCCCGACCGTGTCCGACCGGCGCTTCAAGACCCGATTCGTGAAGGAAAAACAAAAAAAGTATAAATACAATGTCCTGAACCGGGACAAGTCGGACGTGAAATTCGATCTCGAACAGCTGGCCTTGGCCACCAAGCTGCATGTAGGCCGCACGATGGAGGCCAAGCAGGGCGAAGGCCTGATTTTCATCAACTGCATGGAAAAGCTGACCATGGGCAATCCGCGCGAGACGTTGCGCGTGCGGCTGTCTGCGGCGATGGACGGCGGGATTGATGGCATCACGCTAAGCGCGGGGCTGCATCTGGGCTCGCTCGCGCTGGTAGAGGATCATCCGCGTTTTCGCGACGTGAAGTTCGGCATCATTGTTTCTTCGCTACGGGCACTGGTGTTGTTCCTGCACAAGAGCGCGCGCCTCAACCGCCTACCAGATTACATCGTCGTGGAAGGCCCGCTCGCGGGCGGGCATCTCGGTTTTGGCATGGACTGGGCGCAGTACGACCTGAAGACGATCGTAAACGATGTTCACCGGCATCTTGCGCAAAAAGGGCTCGATATTCCGGTCATCCCGGCCGGCGGCATCTTCACCGGCACGGACGCCGTGGAGTTCCTGGAAGCGGGGGCGGCCGCGGTGCAGGTCGCAACACGCTTTACCGTCACCAAAGAGTGCGGTCTGCCGGACAAGGTGAAACAGGAGTACTTCAGGGCCGAGGAAGAAGACATCGAGGTCAACCTGATTTCCCCCACGGGCTACCCCATGCGCATGCTAAGGAACAGCCCGCCCATCGGCGCCGGTATTCGCCCGAACTGCGAGGCGTACGGCTATCTGCTGGATGGATCAGGCAACTGCGCCTACATAGATGCCTACAACCGTGAACTCGATAAGCATCCGGACGGCGCAAATATATCCGTGCGGGACAAGACCTGCCTATGTACCCACATGCGCAACTACGATTGCTGGACCTGCGGGCACTACACCTATCGGCTTAAAGACACCACACGCCGATTGCCGGACGGGTCCTATCAGATATTGGATGCGGAACACGTCATTCGCGACTATCAATATAGTGTCGATCATCAAATCGCACTACCCGAGGGCTATCGACACCATTGCGCCGCGGGGGCCAAGGCCGTCGAAGTTTTGAGTGATCGCGACTAGGAAATGGCGCGGGTCCCCTTCGGGGGATCGGGATAGCGCCATGGCCCTCGTCTTGCCCCGTTTAACAAACAGTCACGCCGGGAATGTTGATGGGGCCGGTCATAAATCATAGGTCCCCTGTTTTGGGCGCCGCCACTGTCCCCTCATGAGACTCGCCCTTCGATCCGAAGCCCGACGCCGCGAGTTCCGCCGCCTTGATCATGGCCCGCGCCTTATTCATGGTCTCGTCCCACTCGCGCTCAGGTACCGAGTCCGCCACAATCCCGGCGCCGACCTGCAAGAATAGCCGACCGTTACGCACCACCGCGGTGCGGATGGCGATCGCCATGTCCATATTGCCATCCCAACCGATGTACCCCACCGCGCCGCCGTACAATCCGCGCCGAACCGGTTCCAGTTCGTCTATGATCTCCATGGCGCGTATCTTGGGGGCGCCAGTCAAGGTCCCCGCCGGAAACGTCGCGCGTAAGACGTCGAAGGCGTCGAGGCCCGGCCGCAGACGCCCGGTGATATGCGATACGAGATGCATGACATGCGAATACCGCTCTATGGTCATGCGGTCGGTCACCGCCACGCTCCCGGTTTCCGCCACCCGCCCGATATCATTGCGCCCGAGATCGACGAGCATGACATGTTCGGCCCTCTCCTTGGGGTCCGCCAGAAGTTCGGCGGCAAGTTGCGCGTCGCGCGCATCATCTTGACTACGTGGACGCGTGCCGGCGATCGGCCGAACCGCCACCTCGCGACCATCGAGCTTGGCCAGGATCTCGGGTGACGATCCGACGACGTGAAATTCGCCGAGATCGAGCAGATACATGTAGGGCGAAGGGTTGATACGGCGCAACGCCCGATACAGATCGAGCGGCGTAAAGGTCGCTTGCGCCGATAACCTTTGCGACAGCGCCACCTGCATGATATCGCCCGCGGCGATGTATTCGCGCGAGCGCTCGACGGCGGCCTCGAAACCCGACCGCGTGAACCCCGAGACAAAATCGGCCTCGCGCACCGCCTGCGGCGACTTGTGCCCAAACATCGGTGCCGTAATCGGCTCACGCAAGGCCCCCTCAAGCTCGTCGAGGCGCCGCTCGGCCCGCGTCCGGCCGGTCTCGCCCTCGCTCACATCGGCATGTACGACCAAGGACAAGGTGCCGCGCAGGTTGTCGAAAATGACCACATCCTCGCTCACAAGGAACAAGGCGTCAGGCCCGCCGATCTCGTCGGGCTTTAGGTTTTCGCCGAGAGTCGTCTCGATGTGACGGACCGTCTCGTACCCGAAATACCCGACCAGACCACCGTGAAATCGTGGCAGACCGGGATCCGGCAGCACCTCGAAGCGGGCCTTGAAGGCCCGCACCGTAGCCAGGATGTCGTCGGTCCATCCCCGCTCGATGATCTTTCCGTCGCGCTCGACTGTGACCTCGCGCCCAAAGAGGCGCAGACAGGTCCGCGCCGGCAGACCGATCAGCGAATACCGGCCCCACTTCTCACCACCGTGCACGGATTCCAGCAAATAGGAATACCGGCCCTGCGCGAGCTTTAGATAGCAACTCAACGGGGTATCAAGATCGGCCGGCACCTCGCGCACGACGGGGGCGAGGCGGCCGCCGATAACATCAAATGTCAAACTGCGCTTTTCTGGCATGATAGTCATTCCTCAAGGGGTACGGGGCGGTCATCGTTCCCTTAAGGCGCCATCGACGGCCGAGGCCCATCATGGCAGGGCCTTCGCGCACAAGAAGCGCCCTTCAAAGCGGAAGAAATTCCGGACATCAGCAAATGTCGGGGTTACGGCCGCAGCCCCAAGCGCCGTGAGATCGACGCCGTGATGATAACCGTAGGCAACCGCGAGCGCCGGCATCCCGGCGGCCTTGGCCGCGCGCATGTCGTTTCCGGAATCTCCCACGAGCGCGGCCCCGTGGCGGACGACGCCGAGGCGCTCACAGGCCGTTACCAGCGGCAAGGGATCGGGTTTCACGCGTGGCAGCTCGTCGCCGCAGAGAATGAGGTCAAAATAACTTGCGATATTCAAAGCCCGCAACAGGGGCTTTGCGAACCGCCCGGCCTTATTGGTGACACAGGCCATGCGAAACCCGTCGGCGCGCAGATCCGCAAGGGTCTGCGCGACGCCTGGATACAAGCGGCTACGGTCAGCGACGTGGGCCTCGTAATACGTGTTATAGAGGGACTGCGCCTCTTCGAAGAGCGCCGGGTCCGGCTCGGCGAAGCGCTCACCGGTCAAGGCCCGCTTGATGAGCCGTGGAACCCCGTCTCCAATCCACCCGCAGACGGCAGCCTCATCACGCACCGGGCGCCCAAGCCTCGTCAACATGTGATTGGCGGCATCGGCAAGATCGGGGGCGGTATCAATCAAAGTACCGTCCAGATCGAACAAAAGCCCTGCCAACGGGAAGATCGTCATGCCTTAGCGATCTCCTCGCGCATCTTTTGGATGGTAGCCCGATAATCGGGCGTGCCGAAGATCGCCGAACCTGCCACAAAGGTATCGGCACCGGCGGCTGCGATCTCGCGTATGTTGTCGACCTTCACGCCACCATCTATCTCAAGGCGTATCGGGCGCCCATGGGCATCGATGCGCGCGCGCACCGCGCGTAACTTGTCAAGCGCGGATCGGATAAAGCTCTGGCCCCCAAAGCCCGGATTTACGGACATGATCAGGATCATGTCGACCTTATCCATGACATAATCCAAATAGGAAAGCGGGGTCGCGGGATTGAACACGAGGCCGCACCGGCAACCGCTATCCTTGATAAGGCTCAAAGAGCGGTCGACATGCTCGCTTGCCTCCGGATGGAAGGTGATGTAGGTCGCGCCGGCCTTCACGAAATCCGGGATGAGGCGATCGACGGGCTTGACCATGAGATGCACGTCGATATCGGCCTTGACCCCATTTTTGCGCAGGGCCTCGCACACCAGCGGACCTATCGTCAGATTGGGAACATAATGGTTGTCCATGACGTCGAAGTGAACGATGTCCGCGCCCGCCGCCAGCACGGAATGGACCTCCTCGCCGAGACGAGCGAAATCCGCCGAAAGGATTGAAGGTGCAATCTTGAAGTCGCGCATGAATGGCCCCAAAGCTAAAGTCGGCAATGTACCCGATAGCGCGCCGATTTGCAGCACCCGCACGAGACCCTCGACGCCGGCGCAAGGCTGCTTTATGGTTCCGGGAGGGGCGCCGCCCAAAGCGGGCATGCGGACCCAGGAGATCGCATCCTGGGTGGGTGGGGTTTTTTAAGAAGACCGGCCGTCGGCCGGCGATATGCGGAATCGGACGCGATGCCGACCGTCCACAATGAGATAACTGAGGCGCGGCGTTTTGCCGGTTTGACGCGTCTTGCATCCTTAAGGTAGAGGTCGAGCCATGACAGAAGTCCCCCAGCCCTGCGTACTCCTCGTATTTGGAGCCACCGGCGATCTCGCTCGGCGCAAACTTATGCCGGCACTTTTTCGGCTCCATGTCAGGGGCCTGCTCCCCAAGGGCTTCGCAGTCCTGGGCGCGAGCCGAAGGCCCCTGTCGCATGACCAGTTCCGGGCACTCATGCGCGAGGCCTGCACCCAATTTTCCCCAACCCCCCCGAGCGACGAACAGTGGGGGAGCTTCGCCGAACGCCTCTATTATGAAACCGGGCATTTCACAGACCAAACCCTGTTCCAGCGACTGAACATGTCTTTGCGCGAGATCGATCACCGCCACGAGACCCAAGGAAACCGCGTCTTCTATCTTGCGACTTTGCCAAGCAACTATCCACTGCTCGTCCGCCAGTTTCGGGGAGCGGAGATGGTCAACAAGATCGACGACCGTCCGTTCACGCGCCTTATCGTCGAAAAGCCCTTCGGCCACGACCTCGACAGCGCCATCGCTTTAAACGATGAGATCGCGACCGTGTTTCGCGAGGATCAGGTCTACCGGATCGACCACTATCTCGGCAAGGAGACCGTCCAGAACATTTTGGTGTTTCGGTTCGCAAACGCCATATTCGAACCTCTGTGGAACCGCATCCACATCGATCACGTCCAGATCACGGCCGCGGAGACTTTGGGGATCGAGGGCCGCGGGAGCTACTACGAAGAGACCGGCGTTTTGCGCGACATGGTGCAAAACCATCTGCTGCAGATATTGAGTCTGGTGGCGATGGAGCCTCCCCTATCATTCGATGCCGACGCGATACGCGACAAAAGGGCCGAGGTGTTCCGCGCACTGCGGCGATTTACGGGTCCAGAGGATATAGCCGCGGCCACGGTCCGCGGCCAGTATGGGCCGAGCGTGGATGGATCCCTGAAGGCCTACCGGGCCGAGCCTGGGGTCGATCCGCAATCGCCGGTCCCGACATACATGGCGCTGCGCGTGTTCGTCGACAATTGGCGCTGGCAGGGCGTGCCCTTTTATATCCGGACCGGTAAACACCTACGGCGCTCCACGTCAGTGGTGGTGATCCAGTTCCGTCAGATCCCGTTTTGCCTCTTTGGACAGGACCAGGTGCGCTCGCACATAGAGCCCAACCGGCTCGTATTGCGCATCCAGCCCCACGAGGGCATTAGCCTCGGCTTTAGCATCAAGGCCCCCGGCAACGAGACATACGTCGACCACACGCGCATGCGCTTTACTTACAGCAATTATTACGAGGGTGAGATGCCGCTCGCCTATGAACGGCTGTTGACGGATGTCATGCGCGGCTATGCGGCACTATTTGCCCGTCGCGACTCCGTTGAAGAGGCATGGCGCTTCGTGACCCCGATTCTCGATGCCTGGACGCAAGATCCGGCCCATGACTTCCCCAACTATGCCGCTGATAGTGACGGGCCCGAAGCGGCCAACGCGCTTTTAGAAGCTGACGGCCGATCATGGCACCCCTTGGATCCCCCGGCACCATCATCATGATCTTTACCATCGCCCCAGACGAAGAGAGCCTAGCGAGCGCCCTTGCCGATCGGCTCATAGTCGAGATCCAGGCGGCCTTGGCGCACACCCGCCCGTTACGTATCGCCCTAGCCGGCGGGTCCACCCCGCACCGCCTGTATGAGGAATTGGGCCGCCATGCGGCCACACTCCCCTGGCAGGCGCTCGAGATATTCTTTAGCGACGAACGCGCGGTCGGCCCGCAGGACCCGGCCAGCAACTACCGTCTCGCCTACCTGCCCTGGCTGTCAAAGGCCCCGCCCGGTACGCTCATTCACCGCATCCCCGGGGAACTTGGGGCGCAAGCCGCGGCGGATGCGTATGACGATCTGCTAGGACACGCGGTGGCCGACGGACAGGCCCTCGATATCGTGCTGTTAGGCTTTGGGCCGGACGGCCATGTCGCCTCGCTGTTTCCCGGAGCGTCTCTTGCTACAACCCGCCGCGCCGAGGCGGTGCCCGCGACCGCAGATCGTATCGCGCGCATCACCCTGACCTTGCCGGCCCTGCGGGCGGCGCGTCGGCGCATCATCGTCGCTCAAGGGGTTGCCAAGGCGGACGCCTTACGCGCGAGTCTCGCGCCCGGGGCCGCGACCCCGCTTGCAAAGCTCATGGCCCAGGCGCCCGTCGAGTTTTGGCTGGACCGCGCGGCCGGACAGGCGCTGTGCGCCCACGGCACTTCTTAAAGAGCCGCACTTGATATTATAACGCGCGCCTTTGAGCGGGTGGCGCGATACGGTTCCTGCCGCATGGGGACCTCGAGACCGCATGCCGCGTCATAGACCTTGCTCTGCCCCTAGAAGCGGTGCCGTCGATCGTTTAGGCCCACACGCACCCGAAACACAGTCGCACGCTGGGGCATGCTCTTTGTGAACGACGGGTAGCTACGATCACGTACCGCCGCCAAGGCCGCCCGGTCGATCGCGCCAATACCGCTCGATCGCATGATACGCACCCACAGCAGACGGCCGGCAGGGGTCAGCTCGAAGGCCACCACGGCCTTGCCGGACAGGTGCAACGCCGCGACGCGCGGCGGTACCACGAGGCCTTGTTGGATACGTGTACGCAGCATCACCGCGTAGCGGTCCACCGCTTGGGCCACAACCGCGCGGGACGGTGGTGGCGGGGGTGTCGGAGGGCGTGGCACGGCCTTGGGCCTCGGCGGCGGCACCTTCTTCACGGGTGTCGGCAAAGGGACCGGGCGATGATGCACGATCGGTCGAGGTTTGGGCGGCACGGGTTGAGGCTTTGGTAGGGGTCGGGGCCGAACGATCGGATGCGGCCGGGGCGGCTTGGGCAAGGTGACGAAATGCACGGCCATGGGCTTACGGCGCAATCCCACGGTCTTGGGCTCGGAATTCACCCACGCCACGAGACTCACAAATACGAGCCCCTCGAGGGCGAGCGCCAGCAGCATCGCCCGCAAGAACGAGAAACGCTTCTCGGGGACCGGCGAGGCAACAGGCAGCAACGAAGCGCTCATAAAGATCGTTCCCGTTTTATCAGCGCTGATGCGCGGCGATGCCGATGCTGGCCACGCCGGCCTTGCGCGCCGCACTCATGATCGCCACGAAATCTTGAAAGGGCACGCTCTTGGCTGCCGCGATCGTGACATCCGCGCGTCGTCCGCCCACCCGTTGCGATAGGAGGCGCGCCAACGCCGCGCGCCGAACGACATGGCCCTGGACATGGATCTTTCCGCTGGCCGTCAAGCTGATCAGGATCTGCGGCCGAGGAAGCCTCTTGGCGGTGCTGGCCTGCGGCAGGGCGAGCCCCAGACCATGATCAGGGATCATGCGCAGGGTCAGGATCATGAAAAAGACCAGCAGAAAGAACATGACATCGATCATGGGAATGAGCTCGATGCGTCCCTTTTTCGTCTCGAAATACCGCATCCTCATGAGGATTTCGCCATACGCGCGCGCGCGGCGCCATGATCGACCACGGGTTCGCCATCGGAGACGATATTGACCGGTGCACCATCCATACGGTTTAGCAGCATGGTCTTTACGATATCCAGCTGGTGCAAAACGACGCGCACCTTGTTATTGAGACCGTTGAAGGCGAGCAGACCGGTCATCGCCACGAACAGCCCCGAAGCGGTGGCCACCAGGGCATCGGCGATACCGCCCGTCACGGCGGTCGGGGCATGCCCGGGCGCCGATAGCACGGAGAACGCATGAAACATGCCCACGATCGTCCCGAAAAGCCCCAAGAGCGGCGCCAGGGTCACGACGGTATCGAGAATCCACAACCGCTTGTCGAGGGCCGGGGCGAGGCGCAGGGTCGCCTCATCGAGTCGATTGGCAAGCTGCTCGCCGTTCGTGACTCCCATATGGCGCGCCGCCACATCAAGCAAGACCGCCTCCGGGAGGTTGGGGGCAGTGGCCGCAAGCCCCGAGAGCTGGGCGCGCGTCGCCTCTTTCAAGGCGCCCAACCGCTCGACGAGACTGTTGCCCTCAAGCAGGGTGCGGCGCAGATACCATGAGCGATCGATGATGACCGCAAGCGCGATCGTCAGGATCACGACCATGAGATAGAGTACGCCATCCGAGTAGTTCGCGAGATGGATCAGGTAATGAATAGTCATCGCTAGCCCTCCATAAAGGCGACACAATGACGTCCTTATATGACCTGCGTTTGGCGCAAAAATGACAGTTACATGACAACGCACGGGATTTCGCACCCCGCAAGGACTTAAAACAGACCGGCCGCGGCCGGGCCAAGGCGCCCATGCCCCTGGTGCCGGATCTCGCGAGCCGCCGTTATCCTGCGCGATTTCTGAGTATAGGGGGCGCCCACGGCACGGAACGCGGGAATACCGCAAGTGACGGCGTCAGAACGAAAATGCCGGAAGGCGCATAGGCCTTGCATCGAGCACGACGTGCACGCGTTTTAAGCGACGCGGCGCTTGCGCCTTGCCATATGAAGGATGGCTCAGGTGGCACGCAGGGGGTGTCGCAAGCGGTTGACAGTCGCAGTCGAGTTGCGTATGAGGGAGGGTTTCATCTGAGGTAGCCCTTTATGTCTTATCTGATCGCGATCCACGGGTTGCTGGCTGTCCTATGGGTTGGAGGTATGTTTTTTGCCTATGTGATCCTGCGACCCGCCGCCCAACCTCTTGAAACGGCTCACCGCCTGGCCCTTTGGGCGCGAACGTTCGGCCGCTTCTTCCCGTGGGTATGGGGCGCGGTCATTGTCTTGCCCGTGAGCGGTTACTACTTGGCCATCGCCCGCTTCGGCAGTATGGCAGTCGTGCCCCCATACGTGAACATCATGCAAGGGCTCGGGATCATCATGATCTTGATGTTCCTCCACATCTTTTTCGCCCCCTACCGGCGCCTGCGGCGCGGGGTCGAGAGCGGTGACTTCGTACAGGCCGGGCATGCCCTTTCACAAATCCGCCGACTGGTCGCGGTCAACATGGCGCTCGGACTTATCACCATATTCGTCGCCCTTGCCGGCGCCAACTGAGCGCACCCCGGCTCTTCAGACCTAAACCTCTTTCCCAGGACCCCTCCATGCCGCGCCCGCCATCGACCCCTCGGGTCGGCTTTATAAGCCTTGGCTGCCCCAAGGCCCTGGTCGATTCCGAACAGATCCTGACCCGGCTGCGAAGCGAGGGCTACCACACCGCCGCTTCCTACCGCGATGCCGATCTCGTCATCATCAACACCTGTGGATTCATTGATGCCGCGGTCGAGGAATCCCTTGACGCGATAGGCGAGGCCATGACCGACAATGGGCGCGTGATCGTCACGGGGTGTCTGGGTGCCAAGGCCGAGCTTATCCGGGCACACTACCCCGAGATCCTGGCGGTCACGGGGCCACACGACGCGCCCGCCGTCATGGCCGCCGTGCATGCCCACCTTCCGAGACCTCACGACCCCTTCGTCGACCTCGTTCCGCCGCAGGGTATCAAACTGACACCACGCCACTACGCCTACCTCAAAATATCGGAAGGCTGCAATCACAGCTGCCGGTTTTGCATCATCCCCTCGTTGCGCGGACGCTTGGTCAGTCGCCCCTTGGGGGATATCGTGGGCGAGGCCGAGCGTTTGGTGGAAGCCGGCGTACGGGAGCTTCTTATCGTCTCGCAGGACACCAGCGCCTACGGTACCGATCAAAAGCATCGCGTGGGATTTGTGGGTGGTCGCCCGGTGAGGATGTCGTTTCCGGGACTGGTCACGGAACTTGCAAGGCTCGGGGTATGGGTGCGGCTACACTATGTCTACCCCTACAAAAGCGTGGACCAGGTCCTTGCGCTCCTCGATACCGACGGTGTGCTGCCCTACCTCGATGTGCCCTTCCAGCATGCGCACCCGCGCGTGCTGGCCGCCATGCGCCGACCGGCGGGGCGCGCGCATCCGAGCGCCTGCGTCAAGGCGTGGCGTAAGGCGCGCCCAGACCTCGTATTGCGCAGCACCTTCATTGTGGGCTTTCCGGGCGAGACCGAGGCCGAATTCGAGACCTTGCTCGAGTTCATAGAAGACGCCGGCATCGACCGGCTCGGGGCATTCGCCTATTCACCGGTAGAAGGGGCGGTGGCCAATACCCTGCCAAATCCCGTTCCGGAGGACATCAAACAAGAACGCCTCGAACGGCTCATGACCCGCCAGGCGGCCTTGTCCGCCGAACGCCTCAAAGCACGTATCGGCCGGACCTGCCGGGTGTTAGTCGACGCGCGGACTGAAGACGGCCTGATCGGCCGCAGCTATGCCGAAGCCCCCGAGATCGACGGCGTGATTCATATCGCGGCGGCCGAGGCCAGACCGGGGGATTTCGTGGACTGTCGGATCGTCGCGACCGACATTCACGACCTGACGGGCATCGTCGCTACGACCTTTGAGCGTTGAGCGTTAAACGACCCGGACCGAAGTCACAACGGCCGAGCCCTTCGACGCGACGGCCCACACCGCGCAGCCCGAAGGCCTTAAGCGCCGGATGCCAGCGCGTCACGCACCGCCTCGAGCTTGGCGCGTACCTCCCAGCCGATCTCGGTCACACGCGCATTGTTGACGATCGCCAAAACCGACACCGGATCCATGAACGACACCTTCGTCGTCCCTTCCTTGGCCGTTTCGCTCACGACCACATTGCAGGGTAGCAAGAGACCGATGTCGGGTTCCGCCGAGATCGCCTTATCGGCAAGCACGGGATTACAAGCCCCTAGTATGTTGTAGCGCGGCATATCCCGGCCCAGCTTGGCCTTCATCGTGGCGCTCACATCGATCTCGGTCAGAACCCCGAAACCCTGGCCCTTGAGCGCCTCGACCACTCGCGCCCGCACCGCCTCAAACCCACCCGCCACCTCAACATCGAACCCATAAGCCACCTGCCCGCTTTCTATCATGAATACCGCCTCCTGTAATCACGCCCATCTTATTGCCGTTGCCTCACATGCCGCGGTCGCGCCTCGTCAAGGGTGTAACCGCAGGCGACCTTCCGCGAAGGTGGTCACCGCACCGATCCAACCGCTCATCGAGCTTATTGGCAAGCCGTTGGGGGGCTTCGCCCATCAAAAGCCCCGCATGAAAATGATAGAGATGCACCTGACATGGCACCGGTTCGTGCAAGCCACGTGTACCGATCCGAAAGCTTACCCATGCCATGAGGGGGATGTCATTGACAAGCGAACGCGCCACCCACAATCGGCGCTTCACACAGACGATCATGCGCAACGGGGCAATCTCGACATCCAGAGGTTCGCCAAGTCGCGTCAGCGCAAGCGACACGCGGTTGTAACAGGCCGCGTCGATCATCTTCGGCAGGATCCGGATCGGGGCGCGGGTTCGGGGATCAAAGGTCACGACGCCTCCCCCATTTGACCGCAAGGCCCGAGTATGCCACGAAAGGGTGGTGCATGGACAGGGGCCCGGAGAGGAGCGCCTGGCCTCACCGAGACAATCGCGCTTACACACAGCCAAAAAGCCCCGCGGGCCCTAAAACCCGCGGGGCTTTGCGTAGCTACCCCGTAGGCTAGTTGACGCGCGGGTTTAGTTCACCCTTGGCATAGCGCTTGATCATATCCTCGAGATCGATGACCCGGATCTTGGAGGCCTTCCCAGCCGAACCAAAGGCCTCGTAACGCGCCTTGCAGATGTCCTTGCCGGCCTGCACCGAGTCCTTCAGGAACTTCCGCGGATCAAAGTTCTTCGGGTTCTTCGCGAGACTGCGACGGATGGCGCCAGTAATCGCAAGCCGCAGGTCGGTATCGATATTGACCTTGCGCACGCCGTACTTGATTCCTTCCTGGATCTCTTTCACCGGCACGCCGTAGGTCTCGCCGATATCGCCGCCAAACTCATGAATGATCTTGAGCCACTCCTGGGGGACAGACGAGGAGCCATGCATAACGAGATGGGTATCGGGGATGCGCTTATGGATCTCCTTGATACGCTCGATTGCCAGAATATCGCCGGTCGGCGGCCGCGAAAACTTGTAGGCCCCGTGGCTCGTTCCGATGGCGATAGCTAGCGCGTCCACCTTGGTCTTCTTCACGAAATCCGCCGCCTGCTCGGGATCGGTGAGCAGTTGGTCATGCGACAATTTGCCCTCGGCACCCGAGCCATCTTCCTCGCCTGCCATGCCGGACTCGAGCGAACCCAAGCATCCAAGCTCGCCTTCCACCGACACCCCGACCGCGTGCGCCATATCCACCACACGGCTCGTGACGTCGACATTGTACTCATAGCTAGACGGCGTCTTCATGTCTTCCCTCAAAGAACCGTCCATCATCACCGAGCTAAAGCCGGAGCGTATCGAACGCTGGCATACCGCCGGGCTTGCGCCGTGGTCCTGGTGCATCACAATCGGGATATGCGGGTACTGCTCGATGGCCGCCAAAATGAGATGACGCAAAAACGGCTCGCCGGCGTAACTGCGCGCCCCGGCCGATGCCTGGACAATCACCGGGCTGTCGACCTCGTGCGCGGCCTGCATGATCGACTGTATTTGTTCCATGTTATTCACATTGAAGGCGGGCACGCCGTAGCCGTGCTCGGCGGCATGATCCAGTAGTTGGCGCAGAGATACGAGGGACATTGTTTTCTCCTTAAAATTGCTAGTGAAACGAGTTCAATCGCTGACTGAAAAGTCGCCGGCGCGCACGATCTTCATGGTATTTGTGCCGCCGGGCTTGGCCAGCGGCTCGCCGATGCTGAGGATGACGAGGTCGCCGTCCCGGACCGCGCCCCGTCGCCGCAGTTCGTCAATGGCTTCGGTCATGATACGCTCGGGGTCAGTGGAGGTCAGGGAAAATCCCACCGGATAAACGCCACGGTAGAGAGTCACCTTTCTACGGGTTTCCACATGCGGCGTCAAGGCGTAGATCGGCACCGCCGAACTGATACGCGACATCCAAAGCGGCGTGGATCCGGATTCCGTCAGGGAGGCTATGGCACGCACCGGAAGATGGTTGGCGCTGTACATCACCGCCATCGCGATGGCTTCATCGACGCGCTCGAAATGATTGGACATGCGGTGCATGGAAAACGCCGCCTCGTCCTCTTTTTCGGCCTCACGACACACCCGATCCATGGCCGCCACCGCCGCCACCGGGTGCTTACCTGTGGCGGTCTCGGCGGACAACATGACGGCGTCGGTCCCATCCAACACCGCGTTCGCCACATCCGACACCTCGGCGCGCGTCGGTATCGCGTTCTCGATCATCGACTCCATCATCTGCGTCGCAGTAATGACGACCCGGTTCATCTTGCGCGCCAAGCGAATGATGCGCTTTTGAACAGGTGGCAAGGCCGCATCCCCGATCTCGACGCCCAGATCGCCACGCGCAAGCATGATCGCATCGGACACCCGGATGATCTCCTCGATCGCCTCCACGGCCTCGGCGCGTTCAATCTTGGCGACGATTCCGCCCGTGCCCCCGGCGGCGCGCAGCAATGCACGCGCCTCCTCGATATCCTTGGCGTTACGTGGGAAGGAAATGGCGACATAATCCGCCTGAATCTGCGCCGCCGACTTGATATCTTCCCTATCCTTATCGGTCAGCGCATGCGCGGACAAGCCGCCGCCCTGACGATTGACACCCTTGTTGTCGGACAACTCGCCGCCGACGACCACGCGGCACACGATCTCGGCGCCGCTTACCTCGTCCACCCATAAAACGATACGCCCGTCGTCTAGCAAAAGGGTGGCCCCGCGCGCCACATCCTTCGGCAACGCCTTATAGGTCAACCCCACGCGCGTGGCGTCACCTGCATCGAGCGGCAACTCGGCATCGATAACGAACCGCTGGCCCTCCTCGAGCCGTACCCGCTTGCCCTTGAAGCGTCCGATGCGGATCTTGGGGCCTTGCATGTCGGCGATGACGCCGATCTGCCGTCCATGGGCCTGCGCGCGATCCCTTACCAGTTCGGCACGCTGCTTGTGAACCTCGGCTAAATCATGGGAGAAATTGAGGCGTACTACATCCACCCCAGCCTCGATCAGTTTGTCGAGGACCTTGGGATCGTCCGTGGCGGGACCCAAGGTTGCCACGATCTTCGTTCGGCGCTGCATGCCTACGACATGGCAACGGTGTTTACCGTCGCCGCCCTGCAATACTTACCCATAGTCGCCCTTACCCCGCCTCTGCGCCCATAACCGCCCGCTGCGCGGCCGGATCGCCGCCTCAAGCGGCGCCCCGTTCTTCCAGTATCGCCACAGCGGGGAGAGTCCGGCCCTCGAGAAACTCGAGGAATGCCCCGCCGCCGGTCGAGATGTAGCTGATCTTATCCGCCACGCCATATTTGGCGACGGCCGCAAGGGTATCCCCGCCGCCCGCGATCGAAAACGCATCGCTCTGCGCGATCGCCCGCGCCAACGCGCGTGTTCCATCCCCGAACTGATCGAATTCAAAGACTCCGACCGGTCCGTTCCAGACTATGGTACCGGCTTTGCGCAGGATATCGGCGAATAGCGCCATGGTTTTGGGTCCCACGTCAAAGATCATGTCGTCTGGTCCAACGTCCTTGGCACCCTTCAAGGTCGCGGCGGCATCGGGTGCGAACTCCTTACCACACACGACGTCCACCGGAATCGGAATCGACGCACCGCGCGCATTGGTCTCTTGTATCAGCTGCTTTGCGGTATCGACGAGGTCGGGCTCCGCGAGCGACTTCCCAATGGGCAGACCGGCGGCCGCCATGAAGGTGTTGGCGATGCCCCCGCCTACGATCAATTGGTCCACGCGCTTGGCGAGACTTTCAAGGACAACGAGCTTACTCGAGACCTTGGAGCCCCCGACGATGGCGACCATCGGCCGCTTGGGGTTATGAAGGGCCCGTCCAAGGGCATCGAGTTCGGCGGCAAGCAAGGGGCCCGCGCATGCGATGGGCGCGTATTTCGCGACGCCATGAGTCGACGCCTGGGCGCGATGCGCGGTACCGAAAGCATCCATCACGAACACATCGCACAAGGCCGCCATCTTGCGCGCCAACTCGTCGTTGTTCTTTTTTTCACCCTTGTTGAAGCGGACGTTTTCGCACAACACCACATCTCCGTCCTTCAACCCCGGCACCCCGTCCAGCCAATTGGCGATGAGCCGCACGGGCTTACCCAACAATCCGCTTAGGTGCTCGGCGACCGGCGCCAGCGAGTATTTTGCGTCCGCGACCCCTTCCTCGGGACGGCCGAGATGCGACATGAGCATGACACGTCCACCCTTGCCGCTCGCCTTGGTGATTGTCGGGAGACTCGCGCGGATACGCGTGTCGTCGGCCACCTTGCCGTCTTTTAGCGGGACATTCAAATCCTCTCGAATCAAGACCCGCTTGCCGGCGAGATCGAGATCGGCCATTTTGCGTATCGTCATATCGGTCTCCCGAGGCCTATCAACGGGCCTTCATCAAGGCTACGGTGGTGTCCAGCATACGATTCGAGAACCCCCACTCGTTGTCGTACCAAGCCAGGACCTTGACAAGATTCCCTTCCATGACCTTGGTGAGGGTGGCCTCGTACGTGGACGAAGCCGGGTCGTGATTGAAATCCACCGATACGAGTAGCTTGTCGTTATAGTTCAGAATCCCCTTCAATTCGCCGTCCGCCGCGGCCCTCATGATCGCGTGAATCTCATCTTTGGTTGTGTTGCGCGCGGCGGTAAACGTAAGGTCCACGAGCGAGACGTTGATCGTCGGTACGCGCACCGCGAAACCATCGAGCTTGCCATTCAGATCCGGCAACACGAGCCCCACCGCCGCGGCGGCACCGGTCTTGGTCGGGATCATCGACTGCGTCGCCGAGCGCGCGCGGCGCAGGTCGCTGTGGTAGACGTCGGTTAAAACCTGGTCATTGGTGTAGGAATGCACGGTGGTCATGAGGCCGTGCTTGATGCCGATCTTTTCATGCAAGGGCTTGACGAGCGGCGCCAAGCAATTGGTGGTGCACGAAGCGTTCGAGATCACCGTATCGGAGGCCTTGAGCGTGGCATGGTTCACGCCATAGACGATGGTGGCGTCCACATCCTTGCCACCGGGGGCCGATATGATGACCTTCTTCGCCCCCGCCCTCAGATGCGCGGAGGCCTTCTCCTTGGTGGTGAAAAAGCCGGTGCACTCATGCACGACGTCGACCTTGAGGTCCTTCCAGGGCAGTTGCGCCGGATCGCGGTTCGACACGACGCGGATCTTGTCGCCGTTGACGATCATATACTCGCCATCGACCGATACGGTGCCGTGGAAGCGGCCATGGACGGTGTCATACTGCGTGAGATGTGCGTTGGTCTCGGCGTTCCCAAGGTCGTTGATCGCGACGATCTCGATCTCCTTGTTTCGTCCCGACTCATAGAGCGCGCGCAGCACGTTCCGTCCGATGCGCCCATAGCCGTTGATCGCAACTCTGATTGCCATACCACCATCTCCCATAGAATGAAGTATTCGGAAAGGGTGCCGGAAGGCGGCTTTAAGACCGTCCGCCTCCCGGCCCCGCAAATTATTTCAGCAGTGACAAGACCGCCTCAGTGACACGGGCCGCTGTGAAGCCAAAATGCTCGAACAACGCCTCCGCGGGCGCGGATTCCCCGAACCGGTCGATACCCACCACCGCGCCATCAAGTCCCACATATTTGCGCCAGAAACTGGTAACACCGGCCTCGACTGCGACCCGCCGGGTCACGGTCTTTGGCAAAACTGACTCGCGGTAAGCACCATCCTGCGCATCGAACACTCCGGTATTGGGCATGGACACGAGCCGTACCCGGCGCCCTGCCTCGTTAAGCTTCTTGTAGGCCTCCATCGCGATCCCGACCTCGGAGCCGGTGGCAATGATAATGGCCTCCGGGGTGCCGCCTTGGGCCTCGGCCAAAACATAGCCTCCCTGGCTGATCTGCTTTATGGTCTCGCTCGAACGCGACTGATGGACGAGTTTTTGCCGCGAGAATATGAGGCAGCTCGGACCATCGACACGGTACAAGGCCTCCTTCCAGGCCACCGCCGACTCGACGGCATCGGACGGGCGCCAGACCGACATATTCGGGATCATGCGCAAAGTGGCCAACTGTTCGATCGGCTGGTGCGTCGGGCCGTCCTCGCCGAGACCAATGGAATCGTGCGTGTAGACGAAGACCACGCGTTGCTTCATGAGCGCCGCCATGCGCAGCGCGTTACGCGCATACTCCGAGAACATCAGGAACGTCGCGCCGTAGGGCACGAAACCCTTGTGCAGCGCGATGCCGTTCATGATGGCCGACATTCCGAACTCGCGCACCCCGTAATAAATGTAGTTGCCGCCAGGATTCTCCGCCGATACCCCCCGGCAACCGGACCACAGGGTGAGGTTCGAGCCCGCGAGATCCGCCGACCCGCCCATGAGTTCGGGCAGCTTCGGCCCTAGCGCGTTCAAGGCATTCTGAGAGGCGTTGCGTGAGGCGATGGTCGCCGCCTTGGTATTGGTCTCGGCGATGTAGTGGTCGACGTGCGCGCCGAAATCCTTGGGCAAATCACCCTGCATGCGCCGCAGGAATTCCGCGGCAAACTCGGGGTACGCAGCGCGGTACGCATCGAAACGCCGCCGCCAATCGGCTTCAATCTGGTCCCCGCGAGTCTTGGCGCTCCACCCCTGATAGATGGCATCCGGGATCTCGAACGGCCCATACTTCCAGCCTAACCGCTCGCGCGTGGCCGCGACCTCCTTTTCGCCGAGGGCCGCCCCGTGACTCTCCTCCTTGCCCTCCTTGTTCGGTGACCCAAACCCGATCACCGTCTGACAGCAGATGAGCGACGGCTTATTGGTGACCTTGCGTGCCGCTTCGATCGCCGCCTTGACCGCTTGCGCATCGTGGCCATCAACGCGTGGCACCACGTGCCATCCATAGGCCTCGAAACGCTTAGGAGTATCGTCGGTAAACCAGCCGTGCACCTCGCCATCGATGGAGATACCGTTGTCGTCATAAAAGCCGATCAACTTGCCAAGACCCAGGTGTCCTGCAAGCGAGCAGGCCTCGTGGGAGATACCCTCCATCAGGCATCCGTCGCCTAGAAACACGTAGGTGTGGTGGTTGACGATCTCGTGCCCAGGCTTATTGAACTCGGCCGCAAGCGCGCGCTCGGCGATCGCCATGCCCACGGCATTGGCCAACCCCTGGCCCAGGGGCCCGGTCGTGGTCTCAACGCCCGGCGTGCAGCCGTATTCCGGATGCCCCGGGGTCATGGAACCCATCTGGCGAAAACGTTTCAGCTCCTCCATGGGTAGGGCGTATCCGGTAAGGTGCAACAGGCTGTAGAGCAGCATGGAGCCATGGCCGTTCGACAACACGAAGCGATCGCGATCGGCCCACGCCGGGTTGGCCGGGTTGTGCTTCAAGTAGTCGTTCCAGAGGACCTCGGCGATGTCCGCCATGCCCATGGGCGCGCCCGGATGGCCGGAATTGGCCTTCTGCACAGCATCCATGCTGAGTGCGCGCACGGCATTGGCAAGTTCACGGCGGCGTGGGTCGAAGTGACCCGCCGCTTTCGAGCGGCTTTCGGGCTTCACAGACATGATTAATCCTCGAAAAAAACAGTAATCCCTACTCGTAGTGGCCGGACGAGGCCTTCAGCAGGTGATAAGCGACCAACAGCTGCGTCAATGCGAGCGGGTGCGACCGCAACTTCTCCCCGGTCGTGCCGGTGATGTCGCCGAGACTCTCGTGCCGCAGATGATGATGTTCGCCCGGGATAAGACGCCACAAGAGATCCTCCAGACGCTTCGCCTTCTCATCTGAGATGTTGCCGTCGATCTCGAGCCGGTCCACCGGCAGACCCATATCGCGATCAAGTTCCATGTGGATACCGTTACCACCCTGCTTTAGGACATCGGAAAGGTCCGGATGGGGCAAGGTGGGACGCAAAACCAGAGAGGCGTTCAGATGGCTCCCGGTCTCCTTCTTATCGGTCTCGGGGGGCCAAAAACAGATGACCATATCCGCCCACTTGCGCTGAGGCCGGATGAACGCCTCGGAATCCGGCTCGCGTAGCTTCATCTCCTTTGCCACGGCCTCGGCCGTATGCCCACGCTTTTGCGTATCGCGCCGCATCTTCCACTGATAACGAAGATCTTCGGGCGGGGCGAGATAGAGCTTCACGTCATACGCGTCGCGCATGGCCCTGGTCGAGAACCCGAGCAGGCCCTCGACGATGATGAATTCCTTGGCCTCGACATAGGATGGCGGGTCGAAATCCCCCGTGGCATGGTTATAATGAGGCTTCAGGATGGATTGACCTTCCTTGAGCAGATGCAGGTGCTGCTCAATGATGTCCATATAATTGCAGTCGGGATGCAGGGCGGTCAGCCCCTTCTCGGCGCGCTGGACGCGGTTATATTTGTGATAGTCATCGGTGCAGATAACGGTGCACCGGTGCGGTCCGATAACCTTCGCTATCCCGCTTGTGATAGTCGTCTTCCCGGCCGCCGAATCACCGACGATCCCCAACAGGATCGGTCTCTTTTGCATCTCACTGCTCCTCGATCAGGAGGGGTGATCCGGCAAACCACGCCTTACCGCCCGCCCCACCCATGAATGAACGTTCTTCTTTAAAGTCGCGCCGCCAGAGGGTTTCCGCCTACCGACAAGAAAAATCCCTTTGGCGGTCCAATCTCCCACCAAAGGGACGCGATCTGCCGCCCGGGCCGGGCCGACAAACCCGACCGCGGTCAAGAGCCGCGTATTTTCCCTCACCTTGCCCCTATTCGGCAATAGTCGGGCCCTAACACCTTGCGGCATTATGGCCGATCCATGCCCGCCAGGCCTCATGCAGGTCCAAAGAACAGGCCGCAAGCGCCGACGACGGCGCAAGGCCATCGTAAGGCAATGGGCCGCCGTCGAGCGTCGTGGCAACCCCACCCGCCTCCATCAGGATGAGACTGCCGGCTGCATAATCCCACAATTTCTGGCCTCCATGCACGGAGAGCTGGGCGCGTCCGGCTGCGAGCCAGCACCACTCGAGGGCGCACGACCCCCAATTGCGCTGCGACCCGTATGGGGGGTCGACACCAAGCCGCCCCGCGAGCTGGGGCTTCAAACGCTTGAAATCCACCAGTGCCACGCATCGTCGCAATGCCGGCGATCGTTCCGGCGGGTGCAGGCGTTTACCATTCAGCCAGGCGCCCTGACCGCGCAGCGCCTTGAAACACTCCCCGCGCACCGGGTCATAAACCACGCCCAGGACCGGGCCTCCATTTTGCAGCAACGCGAGCGACACCGCGAAAAATGGCAACCGGTTCACGAAATTCGTGGTCCCATCGAGCGGGTCGAGACACCAGGCGCCGCGCGCAGACCAAAGCGCGGCATGCTGCTCAGCCTCAGACATCTCCTCGCCCACCATGGCAAACTGCGGCCAGCGGCGGCACAGCTCCTTGACGAGCCACGCCTGCACGGCGGTATCCGCTGCGGTTACGAGACTGCCGTCTTCCTTGAGCCGCGACCCGCACGCGCCAAAGAGCGGCATGATCTCGCGCTGCGCGACCTCGCGAACAAGGCCCTCCAGGACCTCGAGCGCGGCAGGAGTGCAAGGATCGAGGCCCAGGCCGGCCGTCAAAAGTTCACGCCTCCTTCCATTTGATGGAGCAGCCGATGCTCGGAATCTGCTCGCGTGGCCCCTGGCCGGTACGCGCCACCTGGACCATGGCCTCAAAAAGCTCCCGGCGCGCGCCGACCACCGGCTCCTTGCGGCTCGCATCGAGCCGGCCCCGGTATTGAAGCGTAAGATCGGGCCCATAACCGAAAAAATCCGGCGTGCAGACCGCCCCGAAGCGCCGCGCCACCTCCTGCGTCTCGTCGTACAAATACGGGAATGGGAAGTCGTATTCGCGCGCGACGCGCTGCATGTTCGCAAACGAATCCTCCGGATAATCCGTCGGATCGTTGGACATGATGGCGCAACTTCCGATCCCCTCCGCGCGTAATGCGGCGGCGTCGCGGATGAGGCGATCTCGGATTGCCTTCACATAAGGGCAATGATTGCAGATGAACATCACGAGCAGGCCCCGCTCACCGCGTACATCGGCGAGACCAAGAGTGCGGCCGTCGGTGGCCGCAAGCCTAAAATCGGGGGCTCGCCGCCCGAAGTCACATACTGGAGTTTCTGTGCTAACCATAGCGCCTCGTCAAACTGGCGTGCCGTGGGGGCTGCATTATGGCACACCCTGATCGACCGCTGTCTATACTGGCGTAGGGGACATAGGTCGCACAACCGCCACCCACACGGTCGTGTACGATGGCAAGTTGCCTTGCGACGTCGGTTGCGCGCTGCAAGCCCCGCGTCTACAGCCCGTCCTGAAGGCCATGTGACCCACGAGTCCCGCCTCGGGGCGCCCCATGCGGGACACAAAGGCGGTGGAAGGTTCGCCGCGATCACCAGCCAGTAGGCCATGCGGGGCCCATCTTGATATCGGGGCCGCCCGTCTAGGCGCGGCTGAGCCGGGATCACGATTAAGGCCTGTCATGGCCATGATAGGCCGGGCCCAGGTCCTACAGGGGCGTCTCGCGAAACCAGGCCGGGCAACGATACTCTCAGGGGCTGCCGGGGGCCGCCGCCGCGTCGTAGAACAGTTCTTTGAGCCCGGCCAGATCCGGAATACCCGCACGCTTGCCGTCGATGTCGAGCGACACCGCGAGATATGGGTGCACGGCGTCTTCGTCGGTAAGCAGCACAGACGGCGTTTCTATCGTCCGCGACTGCGGCTCGGCATTGGTCAGGATCGCGAAGAATTCGGTCGACGCACGGCCCGGGAGTGGATAAAAAACCGCGACCCGGGAACTGGGCCCGATGAGGGCGGGCGGTCCCCAAAAGCGGCCCAAATCACACACCGCAATGGGCCGTGACCGCCAACTCATCACGCCAAGGACCCACGGCGGACTTAAAGGGAGCGGCGTCAACGCCTCGATCATCCCGACCTCCGCGACCAGCGCGCTTGGTACCAAGAGATAGCGGTCGCAGACCGGCAACAACAGGGCGTGAACACGATCACGGGTCAAGGCCATGGTCGCCCTCCAATGCGCGCAGGTAGGCCGCGACCGCGTCGGCCGCCAATACCAGGGTCAGGCCGCCTCGGCTCACCGCAGCCCCCGGGAACAGATGTCGCCCCGGGACCGGCGCCGGTCCAAGCGGCGTGAAGGGCTCAACCCGCAATTCACTAGCGGACAAGAGCCTCAGATCATCCACCAGGAGACCGGCCGGCCGCGACGTGCCGATGCCAAGAAACACCGCCCGCGTCCAGGCACTTTCGGGAATCGGCATCCAATCCGGCCCCAGGGCATAGGCGCGCCATGACGCGCCATGAACGGTGCGCTCCGCCGCCGCCCGCCCCTTGCGTGCGACCTGCATATTCTCGCGCGGCTCAACGAGGATGTCCGGAAAATTGGGCATGAGATAGGCCCGACCGGCGAATCGCAATTCCAGGTAATGGCGCAGATCGGTCATGAATGGCCCCGCCGCAACAACACCTCAATCTCCCGGCGCAGGTCCTCCTCCTGGTACGGCTTTCCGAGATAGACATCGACCCCAAGCGCCATGGCGCGCTCACGGTGCTTGTACCCCGACCGCGACGTGATCATGATAATGGGGACGTGGCGCACGCGCGGGTCGGCGCGCACCCGTGCCGTGAGTTCGTAGCCATCCATGCGGGGCATCTCGATATCCACGAGCATGACATCCGGGATGCGATCACGCAGCTGCTCCAGGGCCTCGATCCCATCTTTGGCGGTCGCGGCATCGTAACCTTGCTTTTGCAGGAAACGGCTCGTGACCTTGCGCACGGTTAGCGAGTCGTCGACGATCAGGACATACGGCCGCTCCACGACTGGCGCCTCGGCCGCCACAGCGGTCACGCGCAGGCCCTCGGCCTCGTTCCACAGGGCCGGGATATCGAGGATCAGCAGGACGCGCCCGTCGCCCATGATGGTCGCCCCAAAGAGTCCGCGTATCTCGCTCAATTGCGGACCGAGGGACTTGACCACGACCTCGCGGGTCCCAAATAGGTTGTCCACCCCGACTGCAACCTCCCGCGCATCGAGCCGCAAAAGCAAAACCGGCAGCTTACGCGGCCATTCACCCCCGCGCGGGATACCCAAACGCGCCCCCAGATCCATGAACGGATAGTCCTTGCCTCCATAGCGCAGACTGGGATGATCGGCCGCCAAGGCCTCCATTATCGCTCCAGACGGCGCCTCCACGATATTGACGATGGCCGCGAGCGGAATCGCGAACATCTGATCGTTGCACCCTATCATGAGCGCCTGGGCGATTGATAACGTAAGCGGCAATCGTATGATGAAGGTCGTCCCTCGGCCCGCCTGGGTGTCGACGCTGATCGCGCCTCCGAGTTTCTTGACCTCGTTATGCACGACATCCATGCCCACGCCGCGGCCCGACAAGTGGGTGATCTTCGCCGCGGTCGAAAAACCCGGCAGCAGGATGAACTGCATGACCTGCTCATCGCTGACCATCGCCGCCGCCGGCACAAGCTTGCGCTCAATGGCCTTGGCGCGTATCCGCTCGACGTTCAGTCCGGCGCCGTCATCCGACAGCCGGATCACGATCTCCCCGCTCTCGTGGGCGGCCTGTATGGTAATAGCGCCCACCGGGCGCTTTCCGAGACGTTGACGCTCGGCTACCGACTCCAGCCCATGATCTATGGCATTGCGAATCATGTGCTCGAACGGGCCGATCATGCGCTCCAATAGATGGCGGTCGAGCTCGACGTCGGCCGCGGCCAAGACGAGCTCCGCGCGCTTATTGAGCTCGCGCGCCGTCTGCCGGACGATCTGCCGCAGTCTGTGGGCCTGGGTGGCGAATCGCACCATGCGCGTACGCATCAGGCCTTCCTGAAGCTCGGTATTCACGCGCGCCTGCTGCTGGAGGACGGCCTCCGCCTGGCTCGCCACCCCATCTAGGGTGCCGTGCACGGTGATCAAATCGTGCAAATTCTCGGTCAGGCCTCGCGACAGATGCTGGAGCCGCGAGTAACGATCGAACTCCAAAGGGTCGAAGTCTTGGGCGACATTACCCTCGTCGACGCGCGCGCGCGACACGATCTGGGACTCGGCTTGTATCTCGAGTTCGCGGACCTGCTCCCGGAAGCGCTTGACGTTGCCGTTTAGCTCGGCCAGGTGCCCTTTCAAGCTAAAGATCTGCTGCTCCATGCGCGCGCGCGCGATACTGACCTCTCCGGCATAGGCCACCAACCGATCGAGAAGCGCGGTACGCACCCGCACTTGGCTTGCGGCCTCGGCCTGAAAGAGATCCTCGGCCGGGTCGTTTAGGGCCGGCGATTCGACGGTCGCGGCGGCAGGCGCGACCACGGGTATCGGGGCCGGTGGCGCAACCGGTCCGTCGGCGGCCGGATTTTCATCCGACAAGCTTGCGATCAACGCCCGCGCGGCGTCCTCGCCCGAGATATCACGACCCGACAAGAAGGCGTTATAGAGCGCGCCCAGCTGTTCGGCGGCCGCATCCAATAGCGTGAACAATCGGTCATCGCGCGGCTGGAGGCCTTCCTCGACACGCCGCAGGAGGTCTTCCGTGGTGTGCGCCAAATCACCCATGCGCCCGGCGCCGCACATGCGCGCGCCACCTTTCAGGGTGTGCAGGACGCGCTTTAGCGAATCAAGCAGATCGGCGCGGTCCCGATGCTCGCGCCATTGGGCAAGCGCCGCTTCGAAGCTGTCCAGGAGATCGCGCGCCTCGTCGCGGAAAATGGCGCGCAGTTCAGGGTCGATCGCCTCGTGGGCCGCGTCCGCCCCCGTCGGTGCAACCGCGCTCTCAAACACCGGGGCGCGGACGGCATCAGCGGTTTGTTCCGCAAACAGCCCGGCCACGTCGGCGGTGGCCCCGGCGTGATCGTCGGGTACGGCCTCACGTACCCCTTCCTGCAGGGTCAGATTCTTTTGCCACCAGGTGAGCCCGGGCGCCGGCAGCCCCTCCCGGCTAAGCCCATCCAGACGATCGGCAAGGGCTGCAAACGGCGCATCTGGATCGGTGTTGCCGTCTAGGGCGACGAGCAGGGATTCGACTGCCGTGGCCAGATGCGTCAAGAGATCGACGGCCTCGGTCCCGAGCGGGATTTGATCGATTTCACGGGCTTGGAGGTACCGCTCTATTCCGGCACAGGACTCGGCCATGGCAAGCAGCGCCACGGAACGTGCGCTTCCCTGCATCGTGTGCACGGCCCTCAGGAGCTCGGCGGATACCGGGCGGTCAGCGCCGCCGGCCAGAGCGCCTGCCAATACGCGCAGGTGGTCACGCGTCTCGGTCATGAAGATATCACGCAGCACCGGGTCTGCGGAAAGCGGCGACACGCCTTGCGACGAGGCCGGTTGGGCGGCCGGTTTTGGCTCGTCGCGACCCGCGATCAAGGCCTCGCCATGGGCGGCGGCCTCGCCGGACGGCGCCACGAACCCTTTGTCCTCGGCCGATGGGGTGATGGTCGTCCCGGCGGCACGCGGCATGGATGTGTCCACGGACGGCTCGCGTCCCGCCGCCAAGGCCTGGAGCGCGTCGCGAATGACGGCCATCTCCGGAAGCCTCTGCCCCTGCTCCACGGCCACCACCCAATCCCGCACCGCCTCGTAGGCGTGCGTCACCCATACGAGCGCGGTGGGATCGGCGGCGCGCTCGCGCGCGCGGATCTTGTTCAAAAGCGCCTCGGCATCATAGGACAGCTCGGCGATTTCGCCGGCCTCGACCATGCGTCCGCTGCCCTTCAAGGTGTGAAACGCGCGCCGCGTGACCGTCACGGCATTTTCGTCGGACAGGTCGGCGCGCCATGCCGGCAGCGCCTCCTCAAGCTGCGCCACCGCCTGATGCGCATCCTCGAGGAACACCGGCAGGATCTCCGGGTCTATGGCGATCTGAGGCGCCGCCACCGCCACCGCCGGCGCCCGACCGTCACCCGCCGTCTGTGGCGCGACGTGCGGGGTGGTGATCGTGCCTGAAGCTTCGTTGAGCGGTCGCGCGAGGTCGAAAAGCACGCCTGGGCGTAAGGCGTGGCCGCGCTCCAGCCCGTTGACATGCGCCTCAAGGCCCGCAACCGCGGCCGCCAAGGCCTCGGCGAGCGTCTTTTCGGGGCCCAGATCGCCCTGCACCAAGCGGTTTAGCACGCCATGGAGGGCGCGCGCCAGATCGGCCGCCGGCTCTTCCTCCAGCACCCGAAAGGCTGCTTCCACCTGCGCCGCCAAGCCCGGTATGCCTGCCAATCCGTCGCGGTCCCGGGGGGAGGCGGCAAACGCCACGAAGGCCTCTTCGATGCGCGCCAGGTTGGCGCGGATTTCGGCGGACACCGCGCCCACCAGTTGCCGCCGATCCTGAGCCGACAACGGCGCCTCCGAGACCTCCAAGCCGCTGGCATCGGGCGCCAATGAAAGACTCGCAAGCATCCGGGTGCGCTCGTCGACGCCAAGCCGCCAGCCGGAGGCGCCATAGGGGATTTCGCGGGCCGCGCTTTCGATCTGTAAGAGCCCCTGCGCTAAAGCCATGGCCACCGCTCCGGATTTTTGGAGATGCCCGTCGGCAAGCGCGCGGCAGGCTTGAGCGGCCGCCTGTGTGAGCGCGCCGAGCGGCGCGACCTCGAGGGTCACGAAGGTCTTGGCCATCTTGTCTAGCAGCCGCACCAGTTCGTTATTGGCGGCGTCCCCCGTTTCCTGCGGGTCGAAGCAGCGCGATAGCAAGGACTGGGCCTGCGCGATTTCCTGACTAAGCGCGCTTGCGATCGATCGGAGCGCGGCGATCGAGGCCTCGGGGAGTTCGTCTTCCGTCGGCTTTACGAGGCCGAAGGCCTCGCGAACGGCGATAATGGCGGGATCGGACGAGGCACCCTCACGCAGGACAAACAGCATATCGCGCGTCAACCGCTCGCAGGCGCTACGGCTGCCACCCCGATCCTTGCCGTCGGCAAAGCGTTTGAGCAACTGGTCGAGCCGCGAGATGAGTTTCTTATCCTCGACGCGCGGATCCGTCTCGCCAATCAAACGCCACAGGAACGCCTCGGCCACCCACAGGCACTGGGCGAGTGGCGCAAACGCGACATGCGCGCGCCAGCCGCGCACGAGGTCTGGCATACTGCGCCGCTGCCCCTCATCGGCCGTCCCCCTTAGCCACTTGAGCTGCGCCGCCTGAAAAAATGGGCGCTGCTGGCGAAAGGCCTCGACAAACCCCGCGTCGTCGGCGGCCATGTTTCCTGGCGGCCGCACGGTAAGATCCACTTGAAAAAAGGCCTGCGCCAGCAGCGGCTCGGCGCCCCGGCCGGCGCGCAGTTCGTTTGCGAGCCCAAGCAGACTCAGGCCGTCGCCCAGGCCGCGGGCCTGGATGCGGTCGAGAATATCCGGAAGGAGCAGCAAGACGCGCGCCAACGGCTCGAGAGTCTCCTCGCGAGGGGGCTCAGTCGTGCTAAGCAGCGCCTGCACCGAAGCCTCGGCCTCGCCCACAAGATCCGCAAGGGCATCGACCTCGACCATCTTTAAGGTGCCGCTGACCTGATGGAGGTAGCTTGCGCAGAGCCTCAGCTTGGCCTCGTCGGCGCGATGCTCCACGAAGGCCTCGAGCGCCAGCCGCGCCTGCTTCAAGGTCTCATCTATCTCGTCTTTGACCCACCCCAGCGTCCCGAGATCGATACTGCTTTCGGTGACCATCTTACCCCCGGCCGGCACGTCAGCCTCAGGCCGGCAGCTTGAAGCCTGCAACCGACGCCTGCAGTTCGCCCACAAGATCGGAGAGCTTGGCGATGGACTCCGCTGTCTGCTGGGTGCCCGCGGACGTGGTCGCCGTCGCCTCCTGGATCTCGGTCATGCTGGTCGAAACCGAAGTCGCGGCCTCCGATTGCACGCGCGCGTCTTTGGCGATACGCACGATGAGCGCCGACAGCTGTTCTGACACCGACTCGATCTGGCCGAGCGCCTGACCCGCGGCATCCGCAAGACGCGTGCCCTCGACCACGCCGTTTGTCGCCTTCTCCATGGAGTTCACGGCCTCATTTGTATCGGCCTGAATGGTCTTCACGAGGTCTGCGATCTGCTTTGTGGCACCTCCCGAGCGTTCCGCAAGCCTTTGCACCTCGTCTGCCACCACCGCGAAGCCGCGCCCCGCATCCCCGGCCATGGCCGCCTGAATGGCGGCGTTCAGCGATAGAATGTTGGTTTGCTCGGCAATGTCGTTGATGAGCTCCACGATTTCACCGATCTGCTGCGAGCTCTCGCCGAGACGCTTAATACGTTTCGCGGTCTCCTGGATCTGCTCGCGCATCTCATCCATGCCCTTGATCGTATTCTGCACGGCCTCGGCGCCGCGCTTGGCCGTCAGCACCGAGCCTTGCGCCACCTCCGCCGACCGGCTGGCGCTCTGTGACATGTCGTCCATCGACTTTGCCATCGTTCGTATGCGCTCGGTCGTTGCCAGGATCTGCGCGGCCTGACGCGTAGCGGCGTCGTTCAGCTCGGCGGCCGTGCGGCGACTGCGATTCGAGGCACTTGCCACCTCCTGCGCCGTGGTGTTGATGTGATACACAACGTTGCGCATCTCCTTCACGGCGTAGTTGATGGAGTCCGCGATCGCGCCTGTAATCTGCTCTGTCACCTGCGGCTGGATCGTCAGGTCGCCGTCGGCGAGGTCGCCCATCTCGTCAAGCAGCTTCAAGATCGCGTCTTGCGTCTCGCGGTTCTGGTTTGCGCTCTGCCGGGCGCGCATACGCTCGTCACCGACCAGTTTGCGCCCGAGCAACAGAAGAAACATGAGCGATAACCCGGCCAGGGCATAGCCCGCGTATTTCTCGAATTCGCGCCGATGAGAAAGCGCGATGTAACCGTTCACGAGGGCGCGGCTTTGGGCAAGCAGCTTATTACTCGTATGGAGGATCTTGGTGCCCGCGCGCTGCGCCACGAATAACGGCGCGGCATCGGCCAGAATGCCCCGCACGGCTTCATCCATGGCCGTGAAGGTTCGAACGGCGCGCGCGTACTTGGTCTGCGCGACCGCCGGCAGCTCCGGCCCCAACTGCGTCTGGGTCTGCTTGAAGAGCTTCGCGTCCTCACCGAATTCCGCGGCCGCCACGGCCGCCGCGCTGCCGCCTTCGGCAAACAGATTCACCTCCATCGTGATGCGCTGGCTCAGCATGCCTTGGCGCCCCGCGAGATAGATGATCTGAGGCGACATGTGGGCGCGCATGCCGCGCGTCACGATCTCGTCCCACAACGCAAGCAGCATGGGCGCGGTCTGGTTCACGGTCGCCACGTAGTCGTGCATCATGAGCGCCGGCTCTTCCTGCTTTACGATCTCGTCTACATGGCGGCGCACGCCAAGCCAGGTGGTATTGAGCGTCATGAGCGCCGGGCGCACCAGCATCGGGCTTGGCGGTATTCCGAGGCTTGCGTTACCGTTTTCGAGGCTGTCGATAATATTCTGGTATTCGATACGCGAGTGCCTGAGATCACGAAATGCGCTTTCCTCGCCGAGATTCGCCGCCGCGGCATCCTTTGCGATACGCTGCGACAACATGAGCAGCTGATCGGATTGCTCGATATATTTCGCGTCCCGGTTGGCCTGCTGGGCCTCCGAACCAAACAGGATCGCGACCCCGACGAGCGACACGACCATCAGCAGGAGCAGGACCGTGACACGGGTGATGGCGCGACCGGCGCGCGGCCCCTTCTTGTCACGCTCGGCCTTGGCGCCTTTTTTGGACGCCGGCTGCACCTCGACGAACCGTTCGCCTTGCCCGCCACCCAAGGATGCCATCTCTTCGGTCGGCTGATCCAAAACGACCCCCTTCCTTTTGGATAGTCTCGCCACCATAATCGTTATTCCTCGTAAACGTTCTTTAAGTGCGCTCGCGCCCGCTTGGTGCCGATCTTTAAGCCGCGACGTGCTTGAATGTCAGGCTTTCCGTAAGCGAACGCAGATCAAAGACGCCCCACAACGTATCGTCCTGCGCATAGGCTGTCTGCACATGCATGAGAACGGCGTTGTCGAGCCCCGCGATGTCGCGCCGATCCCGCTCGGCATCGAAATGCTTTAACCCCAAAACCTCGTTGACCACGAGTGCCGTACTGAAATCACCGACGTGCATCACGAGCAGGCGCGCCTTGTCGTCCATGGGCACCGGTGCCTTGCCGAAGTATTCCGCCAGATCGATGATGGTTAAAAGCGACCCGCGCACGTTCGCGACACCCTTCACCCAGCGTTTCGTGCCGGGGACACGCGTGACCTCCGGGCGCACCAGCACCTCGGCGATCTGGTCGAGCGATACGAGCAGCGACAGGCCCGCGAGCCTGAATCCAAGCCCGCTCCATAAGGGCGCGGCCTGCGTCTGTTCCGGCAGGCCTGGGGCCTGCGCCCGCGCCTCAGCCTGCATCCGCAGGAGAAGCGCAAACGCGCTATCCTGGGCGATATCGCTCACAGCGCCCGGATCTTGTCGAGCAGCACGCTTTCCACGACCGGCTTCACGATGTAATCCTTTGCACCCTGACGCAAGCCCCAGGCCTTGTCGGTCTCCTGTCCCTTGGTGGTGCAGATGATGATCGGGATGCCGGCGGTGGCCGGGCTCTTCGATATCGTCCGGGTCGCCTCGAACCCGCTCATGCCGGGCATCACCACATCCATAAGGATCAAGTCTGGACGCATGGTCTTGAGCTTCTCGAGGCTTTCCTCGCCACTGCGCGCCGTGGAGATCGTAAACCCGTTACGCCCCAGCATCTCCTGCAGAAGGTGCAGCTCGGTTGGCGAATCGTCCACTACCAGAATACTCTTAATCGCCATTATCGCTTCTCTCCTTTTACTATCCCTAAAAATGCACCAATCGCAGGACGTTGCGACCGCGGGCGGCTAGTGCACGTGCCGGGCAATGACTTCCACCAATTCTTCCTGAGTGAAGGGCTTGTTCACATGCTCCTCGGATCCCGCGATGCGCCCGCGCGCCTTGTCGAACAAGCCGTCCTTGCTCGAGAGCATGATGACCGGTATATGCTTGAAATCCTTGTTGTTCTTTATCAAAAGACAGGTTTGGTAGCCGTCTAGCCTGGGCATCATGATATCCACGAAGATGATGTCCGGCCTCCGGTCGGTAATAACCGACATGGCCTCGAAACCATCCCCCGCCGTATAGACGTCGTAGCCCGCCTTCTTCAAAAGGGCCTCCGCCGTTCGTCGTATCGTATTGCTGTCGTCGATTACCATAACCTTGATGCCCACGGGAATCCTCGCCGCTACGTTTCGGGCGGCTGCTTTGAGCCGACCCGCGCTTCTTTGTGCACCCTCCTGATTTACTAGCATAAACCGTTTACAAAATCCATTTAAGGCGCAGATAAAAAATTTCCGGCCCGCCTACCGCGGACCGCCTTCCGGGCCGCCGAGAGTGGTACCGGCCGGGTATATTGTCACACATTTTAAAGTCGGGCCGGCGCCTTTCCTTTCGTTCTCGCATGGTGTCACTATTTGCCCTTCTTTCACGTAGCGAGGTCCGCTCATGAACCGTGAGCCCAGGCACCACCCCGTCCCGCACCTCACAACCGCCCTCACCGGCCCCTTATTGGCCCTCGAAGAGCGGTTTTTGGAGCGTGAGACGCGGATCGAGCAGTGGTTTCACGAGAAATGGCTCGCGACGCCCGTCCCTTTCTACACCTCGGTCGACTTGCGCAACGCCGGGTTCAAGCTCGCCCCGGTGGATACTAACCTGTTCCCGGCCGGATTCAACAACCTCAACCCGGCCTTCCACCCGCTGTGCGTGCAGGCCCTGCAGGCGGCCGTCGAACGTCTTTGTCCGCGGGCGGCGCGCATTTTGCTGATACCGGAGAACCATACCCGCAACACCTTTTATTGGGAAAATATCGGCGCGCTGCTCATGCTCCTGGAGCGTGCCGGCTACAAAGTCCGTATCGGGTCGCTGTTGGCGGGCGACGCGCTGCCACCATCGATAACGCTGGCAAGCGGGCGCGTGATTCCCTTGACGCCGATCGTCCGTACCGGGGACCGTGTCGGTGTCCCGGACTTTAACCCCTGCCTCGTACTTTTGAATAACGATCTGTCCGCAGGCCCCCCGGCCATCCTGCAGGGCCTTGCCCAGCCGGTCATGCCTCCGCTGTCGCTCGGCTGGTGGAACCGCCTGAAATCCGGCCACTTCACCCAATATCGGCAGCTCGCCATCGAATTCGGGGCGCTGAACGACATAGATCCCTGGCTCATCGATCCGATCTTCCGCCGTTGCGGGCAAATCGACTTTCAAAAACGCGAGGGCGAGGACTGTCTTGCCCGGAACGTCGAGGAGGTCTTGCGCCTGGTCGGGGAAAAATACCAGGAATACGGCATCACCCAGAAACCTTTCGTGATCGTCAAGGCCGATGCCGGGACCTATGGCATGGGCATCATGACCGTGCATCACGCCGACGAAGTCCGCCAGCTCAATCGCCGGCAACGCAATAAAATGGCGGTGATCAAGGAAGGCCAGACGGTGCAGGAGGTCATGGTGCAAGAGGGCGTCTATACGTTTGAGACGCTGGGACCCGAGCAGGCCGTGGCCGAACCGGTGGTCTATATGGTGGACCGCTTCGTGGTGGGGGGCTTTTACCGCCTCCACGGGGCGCGCGGCACAGACGAAAACCTGAACGCACCCGGCATGCAATTCCAGTCACTGGCGTTTGCCGAATGCTGCACAAACCCCGACGGAACCCAGTCCCCGGACTCGGGGCCTAACCGCTTTTACGCCTATGGCGTCGTGGCGCGCCTTGCGCTGCTCGCCGCCGCCTGCGAACTCCAGGTGGCGCCCGGAGGGACCAAATGACACGGCACCTAGTAGTAGTGATGGATCCGGTCGATCACATCAAGGCTTACAAAGACACGACCGTGGGACTGTTGCGCGAGGCCGGCCGGCGCGGCTATCGCATAGACTTCCTTGAGGCCCGCGACCTCGCGCTTGAAGCCGGACACCCCATGGCGCGGGTCCGAAGCATGGATGTACGCGACTCTGACAAGGACTGGTGTGAACTCGGCGAGATACGCCGCCTCGCCTTGGCGGACGCCGACATCATACTGATGCGCAAGGACCCGCCCTTCAATATGGACTATATCTACGCGACCTATCTGCTCGAACACGCGCAGGCGGCCGGGGCGCTTGTGGTCAACGACCCGACGAGTCTGCGCAACGCCAACGAGAAGTTGTTCGCGACCTGGTTTCCCGACTGCATGCCCCCTACCCTCGTGACCTGCCGCAAGGACGCCTTGCATACCTTCCTGCGGGAACAGCGGGACATCATTGTAAAGCCCCTAGACGGCATGGGCGGCAGTTCGGTGTTCCGAGTGGCGATGGGCGACCCTAACATCAACGTGATCTTCGAGACCATGACCGGCAATGAGCAGCGCCTTACCATGGCGCAACGCTACTTGCCGGCCATAGCAGAGGGCGACAAGCGCATCCTCATGATAGACGGGGAACCGGTCCCGTTTGCCCTGGCGCGTGTGCCCGCGCCCGGCGAGACACGCGGGAATCTTGCCGCGGGCGGGACCGGGGTCGGTCAACCGCTCAGCGCATCGGACCGGCGGATCTGCGAACGGGTGGGTCCGGCGCTCGCCGCGCGTGGCCTCATCTTCGTCGGGCTCGACGTCATAGGGGAATCGCTGACCGAAATCAACGTCACAAGCCCTACCGGCCTGCGCGAACTAGACCGGCTCTTTGACCTCAATATCGCAGGCGACCTTTTTGACGTTTTGGAACGTAAAATCGCCAAGGACCGCAAAACCCCATGACGCCCGCGCGGCTCACGCCCGCCGACCGCCTCGGCATCGCACTCTTTCTCGCGGGGCTTTTGCACCTCGTGCTGATCCTGGGCGTGCGCTTTGACATGCCTCACGGATCGCAGGGGCATGCGCTCGATGTGACGCTCGTCCAGGCCGTAAGCCATGCACGCCCGCGCCATGCGCGGCGACTTGCGCAAGTCAACGTCCGCGGCGGGGGCGGCGTGCATAAGAAACACGCGGCCCACACGCCGTTTATATCCACCGCTCAGGATGGGGGGACACCGCGACCACGGGTACGACGGCGCGCGCGCCACGCGTCGGCCGATCACCTCCGATTGCTGCGCGCAAGGCGAGGTCCGCTGCATCTCACATTCGCCAAACCCGCCTGGCAACTGCAGGCCGCCATCGCCGAGCAACTCGGTATCGCCCAACAGCTGGCCGACGAAGAGGCGCGCCTCAAGGCCGAAATCCACCGCGATTGGCGTGCCGCGCGGGCCGCGGGTCGCAGCCAAGGCGGGGTCTCCGCGCGCCGTTTCGCTTACGCCGGCTACATCATGCGCTGGGTTCGAAGAATGGAGCGCGTCGGAAGCCTGCAGTACAGGCGCATGTTTGCCGGACATGACCTGACCGGATCACTCATCCTCGAGGTCAAAATTCTCAGAAACGGCGGCTTGAAAAGCGTCCAGATCCTGCGCCCATCACGCTATCCGGCACTTGACCGTGCCGCGGTCACCATGGTGTGGCACGCCGCCCCATTCGCGCCCCTTCCGGCGGTGCGCGGGCCCGCGCTTCAGATCCTGCCGATTATCGAAACATGGCGGTTTCAAGGGGGGCATATGACGGGGACGGCACCCTCGACAAACGCCACCCCTTAAACCCGGACTTCCCTTGAAAGACCGGCGGCCATGCCGGATACTTAAAGCCGAACTTACAGATTGCGCGTCTGGGCGAGGGGGCATGGGCATAGGATGGCCGCCCATCGTCTGGCTCAGGTAAACGGCGCTCAAGGGGTGTCGGCTGCGCGAGGCCGCCCATACACTACTTCGCTGCGAGGGCCCCATGAATATGACCACACCGCTCGCCAATCAATTTCTCATCGCCATGCCCGGACTTGGCGATCCCAACTTCTTTCGCACCGTGACCCTGATCTGCGAACATAGCGAGCAGGGGGCCATGGGTATTATTGTCAACCGGCCCGTCGACCTGACGTTGGGCGACGTCTTCCAGCAGCTCGACATCGCCAATCCCGATGCGCGTACCGCCAAACAGGCGGTCTATCTAGGCGGCCCCATCCAAAACAACCGCGGCTTTGTCTTGCACGAACCCCTTGGCGCCTACGAATCAACGTTAGCGGTGAGCGAGACGTTGGGCGTGTCGACCTCGCGCGATGTCCTGACGGCAATTGCGAACCACGAGGGTCCGGCGCGCTTCCTGCTGGCACTTGGCTATGCCGGATGGGGTCCCGGACAACTTGAACAAGAGATCGCCGATAATGCCTGGCTCAGTGTGCCGGTAAGCTCCGAGATCTTGTTTCAGGTGCCCTCCGATACGCGTTGGTCGGCGGCCGCCCACCTGCTTGGCGTTGACATGGCCCAGCTCTGCGGGGATGCGGGCCACGCGTGAGCGCACAGACCTACCTGGGATTCGATTATGGGACGAAGAGTATAGGGGTCGCGGTCGGACGCCTGCCGAGCGCTCGCGCCGAGGGGGCCGGGTGCGTTGCCGGACTAAAGAGCGGACCGGACTGGGACGCCATCGCACGACTCGTGCGGCTCTGGCAACCGCAGGGATTGGTCGTCGGGCTCCCGCGCAACATGGATGGCACCGACAACGCCATGACCGCGCTGAGCCTGCGTTTCGGGAGGCGCTTGGACGGCCGCTATCATCTCCCGGTATACTGGGTCGACGAACGGCTGACCACGGTCGCGGTGCGCGAGCATGTCAGAGATACGGGGACCCGCAAGACCCGGCGCAAGGCCATGCTTGACACCTTGGCGGCCGTGGCGATCCTTCAGGCATTCTTTGATGAGCCCGAGTGCCGCGCGCACGGGCTGCAACAGGGCGAAACAGGGTAAAGGAATGGGGCATCCGTGATCGACGTGGAAGAGGCGCTGGCGCGCGTAATCGACGGGGCACGGGCCTTTAGCGAACGCAAACCGCTCCTGATTGGCATTCACACGGGCGGGGTATGGGTGGCCGAGCGCCTCCATAAGGGCCTGGGGCTTACTGAGCCGCTCGGGACCCTCGATATTTCGTTTTACCGGGATGACTTCAGCCGGGTCGGCATACACCCTCAGGTCAAGACCTCGCACCTCCCCGTTTCACTCGATGGACGTCACATCATCCTGGTCGATGACGTCCTGCATACCGGGCGCACCATAAGAGCGGCCATGAACGAGATATTCGATTTTGCCCGCCCCGCATCCATTGCGCTCGCAGTCCTCATCGTGCGCGATGGCCGGGAACTCCCGGTGCAACCGGACATCGCCGGGGCGACGATATCACTGGCGCCACGGCAACATATCAAGCTGACGGGACCCGACCCCTTGGGTATCCGGATTATGGAGAAGGGCGAATGATGGCCGCACAGCCCGGCAATGCCCACCGCCTACGGCACTTCCTCACGACCGAGGACCTAAGCGGCGGCGCGATCAGCGAGATCCTGGACACGGCTGAATCCTTCATCAGTGTCGGCGAACGCGAGATCAAGAAGGTGCCGCTTTTACGCGGTAAGACCATCGTCAATCTGTTTTTCGAGGCCAGCACTCGTACGCGCACCACCTTCGAGATCGCCGGCAAGCGCCTGTCGGCGGACATCATCAACATCAATACCAGCGTGTCCTCCACCCAAAAGGGCGAGAGCCTGCTCGATACCGTACGCAATCTCGAGGCCATGCACACCGACCTGTTTGTGGTCCGTCACCCGCTGAGCGGCGCCGCCGACCTCATTGCCCGTTCGGTGCCAAGCCATGTACATGTCGTCAACGCCGGCGACGGACGCCACGCCCACCCCACCCAAGGTCTGCTCGACATGTTCACCATCCGCCGCTACAAGGGTGATTTCCGGCGGCTTACGGTGGCCATCGTGGGCGATGTCCTGCACTCGCGCGTGGCGCGCTCGCAGATCCACGCCCTGACGGCCCTCGGCACCAAGGAGGTGCGCGTCGTAGGTCCCCGCTCGCTTTTGCCGGCCGTGGTCGAGACCCTCGGGGTCAGTGCCCACACGGACATGGCCGCGGGCCTGTCGGGCGCCGACGTCATCATCATGCTGCGACTCCAGTTCGAGCGCATGAGCGGGGCCTTGATCCCAAGCGCCGGCGAATACTTTGACCTCTACGGCTTGACTCGCGAACGTCTGGCGCTCGCCAACAAGGATGCCATCGTGATGCATCCCGGACCCATGAACCGTGGCCTCGAAATCGCCTCGGATGTGGCCGACGGCCCGCAATCGGTGATCCTGCCGCAGGTCACCAACGGTATCGCGGTACGCATGGCCATCCTTGCGCGTCTTGCCGGGGCCTCCGCCGCAGAGGGTCGGACACCATGAATATCGCCATAGTCGGCGGTCGCGTCATCGATCCCGCGCGGGGCCTCGATACCACCACCTCGCTGTTCGTGCAAGACGGCGTGATCGCGGGCCTCGGTGAGGCTCCTGCGGGCTTCATGCCCGGACGCACGATAGACGCCCAAGGCCTTGTGGTATGCCCGGGCCTTATCGATCTGCGCGCGCGGCTACGCGAACCCGGACTCGAGCACAAAGGAACGGTGGAGACCGAGACACACGCGGCATTGGCCGGTGGAATCACGCAACTGTGCTGTCCACCAGACACGAACCCGGTCATGGACACGCCGGTCGCGGCCCAATGGCTGATCGACCGGGCACAATCCCTTGGAGGCGCGCGCGTCCGGCCGATCGGCGCCTTGACACGGGCATTGAGCGGGACGCACCTCGCGGACATGCACGCCTTGCATCGGGCAGGCTGCGTGGGCGTCGGCAATGCACTCGTCCCCATCAAAGATACCGCCGTCTTGCGCCACGCCCTGGAGTATGCGGCCGGGCTTGGGCTGCTCGTGTTCCTGACGCCCGAGGATCCGTGGATGTCGCCGGTGGGCGTTATACACGAGGGCCGGATGGCGACCCGCCTAGGGCTCGCGGGGATCCCGGAGAGCGCCGAAACCATAGAGATCGCCCGCGCCCTCATGCTGATCGAGGAGGCCCGGGTGCGCGCACATTTTTGCGGGATCTCATCGGCGCGCGGCGCGGCCTTGATCGCGGAAGCCAAGAACCGGGGCCTCGCCGTCACCGCCGATACGCCGATCCATCAGCTGTATGTGACGGAAGACGACATCGGCATCTTCGACACCAACTATCGTCTGCGCCCGCCGGCGCGCACCGCCGCCGACCGTGATGCCCTGCGCGCGGCACTGGCGGCGGGCGTGATCGATGCGCTGTGCTCCGATCATCAGCCGCATGAGGCCGACGCCAAGGAACGCCCGTTCAGCGATGCCGAACCCGGGATCGCGGGGCTCGAGACCCTTCTGCCGTTGACCCTGCGTCTCGTGGAATTGAACACCCTCACCCTCAAGGATGCCTTGGCTGCGGTAACCAGTCGCCCGGCGGCGCTTCTTGGAATACCGGAGGGGACACTCGGCACCGGCCGGCGCGCAGACATCTGTATCTACAACCCTCAGGCCACATGGACGCCGACTACCGCCTCGGTTCGCACCCGCGGATGCAACAGCCCGTTCTACGGTACGCTCATGCGTGGCCAAGTCATGGTCACCATCCAGGGGGGGCGCATCGCCTACGAGCGGTCCGAGCCCCGATAACGCCAAACCGCCCCGCGATCAGGCCTTTATTGAAAAGGGCTATAGAAAAAAGAGGTTGGCTTGTGATCATGGGGTGGTGAAGGAAAAAAGGCCTGTAGTGTGCAAGAAGTGGCTCACTAAAGCCCTTCTCAATAGGGGCCGTTCTGGGCAGGGCCTGGTTGAACAAGCGGTCGTGGCGCGGCAATCCCATTCTCTGCCTTGTGGTTCATCATCCCCAACCCGTGCATGGGAACCGGGGGCGCCACGGAAGCGGACCTTCCTGTGCGGCCTGGGGGAGTATTATCGGCCATAACGCTTGCGTTGCTTCGACATCAGTCATTCCCAATACCAGACCTCCATGGCCATCACTCTCGTTATCTGTTTCTGATCGGTTCGCAACCGCCCGCCCAAGCAAGATATTTCGATCCCGCGAGTCGCTCGGACATAAAGGACCAACACCTGCTCTCGGAAAGGGTAGAACGGTCAGACCGCTATGAAGTCCAGCAACCTCGACGCCTTCGAAT